>NZ_QUGQ01000002.1:43648-235646 GCF_003479155.1 Blautia sp. AF19-1 | reverse complement strand
GTTCAACTGGTGGTTTATTATTAGCCCTCCAAAGGGCTATTGTTACTGCTCGCCCCAAAGGGCGGTATCGCAAGCACTTTTGCTGGCCCGCTATAAAGCGGTACTACTCGAATCTTCTCGTCTCGATTCTTCTGCTTGCTCTTTTATATACTTTTGAACTGCTTCATCTGTTATATTGCCAATCGTTTCAACATAATATCCTCTAGCCCAAAACGCTTTATCCCATTTACTTTGCAACTCAGGATGCCTGTCATAAATCATTAATGTGCTTTTTCCTTTCAGATACCTCATAAAATCTGATACTCTGAGTTTTGGTGGAATTGCTACGCTTAAATGTACATGATCTATACATACCGCTCCTGCAATTATCTCTACATTTTTATACTGGCATAAAGTTGCTATTATCTCTCGGACATCTCTGCGTATTCTCCCATACAATACCTTCTTTCGGTATTTAGGAATAAACACAATGTGATACTGGCATTTCCAACGAGTATGTGATAAACTTTTATTGTCCATTTGGACCGCCTCCTTTGATTTTGAGTTTGGCTTGCGACACCATTCTCATTCTATCACAGGAGGCTTTATTTTGTTATCCTCACCACTTCCGACTACTCTATTCTCCCCAGCATAGCTGGGGGATTAGACTTTTCATTTAGGCTTGTATTTACTACAAAATATATGAACTTTTCAAGGTACTATAGAGGGGCTTTTGACCCCAACATCATAGTTTTAAAATAATATAAAGCAAACGGATAAAAATATTTTCTCCGTCATAAACTTCAAAAAGAGAGGGAAAAACTTATGATTTTTTATTTTACCGGAACTGGTAATTCGCTTTGGGCTGCAAAAGAAATTGGAAAAGAGCTGAATCAGCCTGTTGAGAATATTATAAAACAGAAAGCAATTTTTTCTGCAAAAACGATATAATCGGTTTTGTCTTTCCTACCTACATGAGCGATCTGCCATGGATTGTAAAAGAATTTTTATTGAAGTTAACGGTCAATCCTGACTGCTATACTTTTGTCGTCATGACTTCTAACAATGGAAAAAGCGGAAATTCTTTTGTCAGCCTAAGTCAGGCACTTTCCCGCAGCGGTGCAAACCTGTCGGCTGTCTTTGATCTGCAGATGCCAGGCAACTGTTTAATCAGCTCAGAGCAGGAAAATCTGGAACGACTGAAAAAAGCACCGGAACGGTTAAAATCTATCATATCTTTTATAAAAGAACAAAAAACAAACTTTACATCTGACGGAAGTCTGCCAAAAGAAGATTTTGTTACTGCATCGTATTTTTATGGAGGACATTCCTGTGCAGCCTGTTATGCCTGTCTTCACTGGTGTCCCAAGAATGCTACCCTGCTTAAAGTTCCATTTTTGAAACATCGTCCGCAGTATCATCATCCAGATGTAACGCTGGCGGAAATCAAAGAATAAGTCTGTAAACGGCGCCCCGGTCCTGCATCCAAATGATCTGCAGGGCCGGGGCGCTTTGCAATTTATGTGCGTGTAAGATGTTGGCTTTTTATTTTCGCTCCGTCTCGCATACGATGATATGTTTGCTCTTCTCATACCCGGGAACTTTCCGGTCCGTGATAAAAATCGGTTTTTCAAAGTCTGCGAAGGTAACGGAACTGATGCTGTTAAATTTGCTTGCGTCACAGAGGACGTAGCACTGGCGGCACTGCTCCATGGCGGTCTTTTTGATTACTGCTTCATTGACATCCGGCGTTGTGCAGCCGCTTCTTCTTGTGACACCGTTGGTGCCGAAAAAGCCTTTGGTGAAGTGGTATTCCTGAATCGTGCGGATTGCCTGGTTTCCGACGACGGCTTCTGTGGAGCTTTTGAGCTCGCCGCCTACCAGAATGACCTTAAACCCGCGTGATGCCAGCCGCCGTGCGTGGTCAACGGCGTTTGTCACGAAAACGGCGGAGGTTGCCCGGATGAAATCGATCATATGCGCCGTTGTCGTTCCCGCGTCGAGAAAGACGAAATCGTCCGGCTCGATGAGGGATGCCGCATATTCTGCGATTTTCCGTTTGGCATCGCAGTTCAGCTCATTTTTCTGTGCAACGGTGTACTCGTGTGCCGTCACCTTCTGGCCGGCTTCCACGGCGCCGCCGAATACCTTTTCCAGCTTGCCCTCCTTGTCGAGCGCTGTGATATCGCGGCGTACCGTGGACTCCGATGTATCGAGAAGATCCCGGACTTCCGTCACGGTGATGCTTCCCTTTTCTTTTAACAGTTTCAAAATTATCTCATGTCTCTGCTGTGTTAACATTTCTTTCCTGCCTTATATTCTGCCACGTTTGTTTCCAGAATGATCTTGCGGAGCGGAAGGATGCTTCCCGGAGAAACGGAAAGTTCATCTACGCCCATCGCAAGGAACTCTTTTGTCAGCTCCTGGTCAGCGCCGAGTTCGCCGCAGATACCGGCCCAGATGCCGGCTTTGTGTGCATTCTCCACAACCATCTGAATCATGCGCAGGATCGCCGGGTGATGCGGATCAAAGAACGGATCCAGCTTTGTGTTCTGGCGGTCGATCGCGAGGGTGTACTGACTGAGGTCGTTCGTTCCGATACTGAAGAAATCAACCTCTTTTGCCAGCTCATCGCTGATGATGGCAGCCGCCGGGGTCTCGATCATGATACCCTGCTCTGGATTTCCGTACTCAATGCCCTGCTCAGCGAGAGAAGCTTTTACTTCCTCCACAATCGCTTTGATCTGGCGAACCTCGCCGACACTTGTGATCATTGGATACATAATGGCAATTTTTCCATATGCGCTTGCGCGGAACAGCGCGCGAAGCTGTGTCTTGAAGATCTCCGGCCGCGTCAGGCAGATGCGGATCGCACGGCAGCCAAGTGCCGGGTTCTCCTCTTTTTCCATCTCGAAATAATCGCACTGTTTATCGGCACCGATATCGAGGGTACGGATGATGACGCGTTTTCCCGCCATCGTCTCTGCTGCCTGTTTGTAGATACGGAACTGCTCCTCCTCTGTTGGATAGTGATCCTGCTCAAGATAGATAAACTCGCTTCGGAACAGGCCGATGCCGCCCGCGTCGTTCTGCATGACAGCCGCAAGGTCTTTGATGTTTCCAATATTAGCATACAGCAGAATTTTCTGTCCGTCCAGTGTAATATTTTCTTTTCCCTTTAAGGTGAGGAGCAGTTTTTTCTTTTCCTCCTCCTCGGTGCGACGCTTCTGCATGGCAGCAAGAGTCTCCTCGTCCGGATCAACATAGATGGTTCCATCGGATCCGTCCACGATGCCGAGCTTTCCGTCTACGCTCTCATCCAGCGGAAGCGGTGTTCCGACCAGTGCCGGAATCGCCATGGTTCTTGCAAGGATAGCGGTGTGGGAATTTAAAGAACCGTGTACGGTAACAAAAGAAAGAACTTTGTCCTTATCCATCTGTACCGTCTCAGACGGCGCAAGGTCATCTGCCACGATGATCGCCGGTTCGTCGTTTAAGGATGCGTCGGTGTCGTCTCCGTTTAAGATGGAGATCAGACGCTCGGAAATATCCTTTACGTCTGCCGCGCGCTCTCTCATGTAATCATCGTCCATGGCAGAAAACATCTGCGCAAAGTTGTCGCCTGTCGTTGCAACGGCATACTCAGCGTTGACGCCCTGGCTCTTGATAATATTCTCGACGGACTCGTTGTAGCCGTCGTCCTCCATCATCATCTGATGTACCTCGAAGATCGCTGCATTGGCCTCGCCAACCTCTTTGCATGCTTTTTCATACAGAACGCCAAGCTGTGCGATTCCTTTTGCCTTTGCTTCCTCAAACCGTGCCATCTCCGCATCCGGATTTTCTACTTTCACACGTTTTACCTGACGCTCATTCTTTTTGTATACGCGGATCTTTCCGATCGCAATGCCGGAAAATACGCTTTTTCCCTGATAAATCTGCATAAGTTTTCTCCACCTTTGTTCTCGATATCCGAATTTTCTGTCCAGACAGCCGGAGCGTGTTTAAAAAGGATTTCTTAGTTTCAGAAAGTTTTTCAAACACGCTCCTGCCGATTACTATATTGTAATTCTCCAGAGCCCCATCTCAATTCCGCTTACGCTCCATTTCGATGTGGCTTCTCGCCATATGGAATTCCAGAAAAAAGCACTCATTCATGCAAGCATGATTCGCACTTTTTTCTTCCATTCCGCATGGCTCTGTAGAATTACAAGTTCTCTTTCATGAAATTGCTGATTGCTTCGTATGCAGCATCTTCATCTGCTCCATCGAAGGTCAGGGTAACTTCTTCGCCCTGTTTTACAGCCAGTCCCATGATGCCGAAGATGGCTTTGCAGTTCATGGCTTTTCCGTCTTTTGCGATTTTGATATCACAGGAAAATTCTTTGACTGCTTTTACCAGCATTCCTGCCGGACGAGCGTGGATTCCTTCTGGATCTGTTACAACATACTTAAATTCTTTCATGATTTTTTCCTCCCATAGGATCTTTGATATTTTTATTTTACTTTGTTTTCTGCCTTTTTTCTACTCTTTTATGCAACTTTTTTCTTTAAAACTCCAAGCAGAACTGCGGATACCACTGTTCCGATGACAACTGCCACCAGATAAAGCAGCGCATTTCCCATAACCGGTACAACGAAGATGCCGCCGTGCGGTGCCATTAAGGTACAGCCAAATGCCATGGAGAGCGCACCTGCGAGGCCAGAGCCGATGATGCAGGCCGGAAGAACGTGGATCGGGTCTGCTGCTGCGAATGGAATCGCACCCTCAGTGATGAAGGCGAGTCCCATGATGAAGTTGGTCGGACCGGATTCTCTTTCTTCTTTTGTAAATTTATCTTTGAACAGCAGGGTTGCAAGTGCAATCGCACACGGAGGAACCATACCGCCGATCATAACGGATGCCATAATGTCGTAGTTTCCTGCTGCGATGGCTGCTGTTCCGAATACGTAAGCTGCTTTGTTGAACGGGCCGCCCATGTCGATGGCCATCATGCCGCCGAGGATCATGCCAAGGATCAGCTTGCTGGATCCGCCCATGGAAGCAAGACCATTGTTCAGTACCGTGTTGACGGTTCCCATGATCGGCTCTACAATGAAGAGCATCAGAAGTCCCATCGCAAGGATGCCGACTACCGGGTAAATCAGAACCGGCGCAATCTTTTCGAGTGCTTCCGGAAGTTTCTCACATGCTTTGCGGAGGCCAAGGATAATGTAGCCTGCTGCAAAACCGGCAACGAGTGCTCCAAGGAAACCGGAGGTTCCGCTCGATGCCATCATACCGCCGACAAAACCAAGGGCAAGTGCCGGCCGGTCGCCGATTGCCATGGCGATGTAGCCTGCAAGAACCGGGAGCATGAAGCCGAATGCCACGCCGCCGATCTGTTTGAACATCGCTGCAGCCGGGGTAATCGTACCGAAGTTTGATCTGGCTGCGGCATCAAGGGAGTTCATATCAACAAGAAGTCCGTCGATCAGGAATGCGATTGCGATCAGAATACCGCCGCCGACAACGAACGGAAGCATATGGGAAACACCATTCATCAGCTGGGTGTACAGCTGGTGGCCGATACCGCCGCTGTTCTTCTTCGTGCTTGCTGCGGCTGTCTGCGCATTGCCGCTCTTGTAAACCGGTGCGTTTCCGGACATCGCAAGCTCGATCAGCTCATCTGCTTTGCTGATACCGTCGGATACCTGGCGCTGAATGACTTTCTTTCCGTCGAAACGATCCATCGGAACCTGTGCGTCGGCTGCAACGATGATGCAGTCCGCATCGGCGATTTCCTGTGCAGTCAGCACGTTTTTCGCTCCGCCGGAGCCTCGTGTCTCGACTTTTACGAAGCATCCTTTTGCTTTCGCTGCTTTCTCGATTCCCTCGGCTGCCATGTAAGTGTGGGCAATACCGGTCGGGCAGGAAGTAACGGCGAGAATCTTCACCTGATTTTCTTTTGCTTCCACCGGCTCTGCAAGACGCTCATCTACGCTCTTTTTCTCTTCATCGGCGCGGTCGATAATGGCAAGGAACTCTTCCGGTGTCCTTGCGTTTCGAAGGCTCTTGGTGAACTCTTCATCCATCAGCATCATGGAAAGTTTACTTAAGACATCGAGGTGAACGTTGTCTTTTGTGTTCGGCGCTGCGATGAGGAACAGCAGGGTGACCGGCTCTCCATCGAGAGAATCAAAATCAACGCCGTTCGGGATCACCATGGCTGCAAGGCCCGGTTTGTTTACTGCATCACATTTTCCGTGCGGAATCGCAATTCCCTCTCCGATTCCTGTGGTGCTCTCTTCTTCTCTTGCGTAAACCTGTGCACGGTACGCATCTTCGTCTGTGATCTTTCCGCTTTTGACCATCAGCGCTACGGCTGCATCAAGCGTTTCCTGTTTGCTTTTCGGTGCGGCATCCAGCGCAATACTGCGGATGTCCAGCAACTCTGTGATTCTCATGAGACGTCCTCCCTTTTATTTTGTAATCTGTTCGTAGACAGATGCAATTTCCTCCCGGGTTGCAAGGTTTTCAGAAAAAGCACTTGCACTTCCCGCTGCGATTCCCATATGGAACGCATGGAGGTAATCTTCTTTTTCCATGTAGCCTGCCATGAATCCGGCTACCATCGAGTCTCCTGCGCCGACGCCGTTGATAAGCTTTCCTTTCGGGGCCGGAGCTTCAAAGACCTCACCGGATGCGGCAACGAGAACGGCTCCTTCGCCTGCCATGGAAACCAGAACGTTCTGTGCGCCCTTTTTCTGCAGCTGTTTTGCATACGGAACAACCGACTCTCTTGTCTTTAATTCCACACCGAAAATCTCGCCGAGTTCGTGATTGTTCGGTTTGATGAGGAACGGGTGGTACGGCAGAACCTTCATCAGCAGATCACGGGTCGCGTCTACGACGATGCGGATGCCCTTGCTGTCGAGCATTTCCATAATTTTCTGATAGGCATCATCTGCCATGGATGACGGGATGCTGCCTGCGAGGAAGAGAACGTCGCCCTCGCCGAGTGCGGAAAGCTGTTTCATCAGCTCTTCCACTTTTTTCTCCGGGATTTCGGGTCCCTGTCCGTTGATCTCAGTTCCGTCAATGCTCTTTAATTTGACGTTGATGCGGGAATATCCTTCTTCCAGCCAGATGCAGCCGTTTTTAATTCCCATCTGGTCGAGCCGTCCCGCGATTTCTTTTCCGGTAAAGCCTGCCAGAAATCCGAGCGCTGTGCTCTCAATTCCAAGGTTTCCAAGTACGGTCGATACGTTGATTCCTTTTCCGCCCGGAAGCATCAGCTCGGAGCTTGTGCGGTTGGTAAGGCCGAGCTTGAAGTCTTCCACCGATACAATGTAGTCCAGAGACGGATTGAATGTCACTGTGTAAATCATATTTCCCTCCTGCTTTATTTTGATCGTGTTTGCTTTGATAAGATTATCATATCGTCATATTCATTCAAAATCAATCATTAATATTTCATGAATTTTCCCTTCTCTTTTTATCACATTTGCATAAGTTTAGAGTTTTGTGACGGATTTTCCCGGTTTATCGCCCTGTTTTGACCGACTTTGACTGATCGTCATCTTTTCTTCCCTGTCACGCATTGATCACTTTATTCTCTCCATTTCGGTCATTTTTTATCAGACACTTTCTTTCTGTTCTCATTTTTGTACTTTACTTTTTCCGGATTTGGTACTAAAGTGAAGAGAAATCAAAAAAAGAATTTCCAGAAGAGGTGATTTTATTTGAAACGATACTATATTCTTCACTATTTTGATCCCGCCAATGTGGGCAGTTTTCTGCTTGTCTCACTGCTCGGCCTGATTCTGGTGCTTGCCCTTGTGCTTCTGATTGCAAAATTGCAGATTCAGCGGCAGCTAAAAGAGGAGACAGAGGAAAAAGCGAAAAAAATACGCCGGAAGAAACACCAGCGCAGGCAGTATCAGATTGTGGAAAGCTTTTATGAGCTGGTTTTCTCCGGCACTTCGATTCTTCTCTTCCTCTCCCTCTACTACATTATCGACGAGCGTCTGCCGCAGATTTCGATGTACTGGGAGAAGTATCAGGATGTGGTGCTTCTTGTCTTTATCGTGCTCTCCGTCTTTCTGACAAGCTGGCTCGATGTGGTTCTCGTAAAGCTCACGCATCTTGAGCCGGAGCAGAAAGCATCGGTGCGGCTGATTTCGGTCTTCTATATTGTACTGATTCTCCTGTACATCCGCTTTATCTACGAGGACACGAATTATGACGGGCTGATTCTCTATTTCCTGACGCTGACGGTCGGCCGCTTCCTGTATTTCGACTTTACGGTCAAGAGTTTTCTTGAAACGATGCGGGGCGTGTTGGAAAATCTACCGCTTCTTGTCATCATGAGCGCCTACTCCGGTTTCGTGTGCTGGTATGGGTTCCATGTTGGCTTTCTGCTGAAATCAAATGGCGTCATTTTGAGCACCTTTCTTGCCCATCTGTTTATGGACTGCTCGATCTTTCTGCTCCACAAGACAGGAATTTTAAAGCATGTGATACGAAAAATTTAAAACCGGCATTTTTTTACCAGCCATATATCAAAAGCTCTGCAGATCAGAATTTTGCATTTTCTGTTCTGCAGAGCTTTTCTTATTTAATGTTCTTTTTTACATGCCAAACAGCAGTGCAAAGCCATGTACGACAAAAGCTGCCAGCCAGGCGATCACACACTGGGAAACGACAACACCGGCTGCCCATCTGCCGCCAAGCTCCCGCTTGATGGAAGCGACTGCCGCCACACACGGCGTATAGAGGAGGCAGAAAACCAGAAGGCTTAATGCGGAAACCGGTGTCAGAATTTCGGTCAGCTGCGCGGTCGTGCCGAACAGTACGGAAAGTGTGGAGACGACACTCTCCTTTGCCATAAATCCGGTTAGAAGGGCGGTCGATACTCTCCAGTCTCCAAATCCAAGCGGCCGAAAAACCGGGGCGAGACGGCCGGAGACAACGGCGAGAATGCTGTCCTTGGAGTCCTCCACGACATTGAGATGCGTTCCAAAGGTCTGTAAAAACCAGATCACAATCGTGGCAACAAAAATGACGGTGAATGCCCGCTGCAGGAAGTCTTTTGCCTTATCCCACAAAAGCTGTCCGACATTTTTTGCCCCCGGCATGCGGTAGTTTGGAAGCTCCATGACAAACGGAACGGCTTCCCCCTGGAATAAAGTTCCCTGCATCAGCATCGCCATCAGGACAGCCATGAAGATACCACCGAAATACAGAAGAACCATCACAAGGGCACTGTATTTCGGGAAGAATGCGGCGGTAAAGAACGCGTAAATCGGAAGTTTTGCCGAACAGCTCATAAACGGAGTTAATAGGATCGTCATTTTCCGGTCACGCTCGGAAGGCAGGGTGCGGCTCGCCATGACGCCCGGCACGGTACAGCCAAAACCGACCAGCATCGGCACGATACTGCGGCCGGAGAGGCCGATTTTCCGGAGCAGCTTATCCATCACAAATGCCACGCGCGCCATATAGCCGCTGTCTTCCAGAATGGACAGGAAGAAAAACAGGGTGACGATGATCGGAAGGAAGCTTAAGACACTTCCGACGCCGTTAAAAATACCGTCAATCACAAGGGAATGAAGCACCGGATTGACGCCCCATGCTGTCATGGCGCTGTCCACGAGCTCGGTCAGTTTTCCGATCAGAACCTCCAGCACACTCTGCAGCGATGCTCCGATCACATGGAAGGTCAGGAAAAAGACAGCCGCCATAATCCCGGCAAAACATGGCAGAGCCGTATATTTTCCGGTCAGCACACGGTCAATTTTTGTGCTCCGCACATGCTCGCGGCTCTCTTTTGGTTTTACCACGGTCTCACGGCAGACTTTTTCAATAAAATTAAAACGCATATCCGCAATCGCCGCCGCGCGGTCCAGGCCGCGCTCCGTCTCCATCTGACAGACGATATGCTCGAGCATCTCTTTCTCGTTTTCATCGAGGGCCAGCTGCTCCAGGATCAGCGCATCGCCCTCTGCCAGCTTGCTCGCCGCAAACCGCACCGGAATATCCGCCCTTGCGGCGTGATCCTCGATCAGATGCATGATCGCATGCAACGCACGGTGGACGGCACCGCCGTGGTCATTCGCCTCACAGAAGTCCTTTCTGCCCGGTTTTTCCTGGTATTTGGCCACATGGACAGCATGGGCAACCAGTTCATCGATTCCCTCGTTTTTTGCAGCGGAAATCGGGATAACCGGGATGCCAAGTCTCTCTTCCATCTGGTTCACGAGCACAGAACCGCCGTTTTCGCGTACCTCATCCATCATGTTGAGGGCCAGTACCATCGGAACGTCGAGTTCCATCAGCTGCATCGTCAGATACAGGTTTCGTTCGATATTTGTCGCATCTACAATATTGATGATGCCGCGCGGATGCTCGTTCAGAACGAAATTCCGGGTGACGATCTCTTCGCTTGAATACGGCGACATCGAATAAATGCCGGGAAGATCGGTGACCAGCGTGTTTTTCTGGCCGCGGATTTCACCGTCCTTCCGGTCTACGGTCACGCCGGGGAAGTTTCCGACGTGCTGGTTGGATCCCGTTAATTGGTTGAACAGGGTGGTCTTGCCGCAGTTCTGGTTTCCGGCCAGCGCAAAGGACAACAGCTCTCCTTCCGGCAGCGGATGCTCCTCTGCCTTATTGTGGTACTTTCCGCCCTCTCCAAAGCCGGGATGCGGAATTGCTTTCGCATCCGGCTGCTCTTTTTCTTTTACAGCGTCCCGCATCTCATCAATGGCAATCCGTCCGGCATCGGCGAGGCGGAGTGTCAGTTCATAGCTGTGAATCCGCACTTCCACAGGGTCTCCCATCGGTGCATACTTTACCATCGTCACTTCCGCCCCCGGAATGATTCCCATATCTAGGAAGTGCTGCCGCAGCGCGCCCTCTCCTCCTACCGTGCGGACGGTCGCTGTTTTGCCGATCGGCAGTTCTTTCAGTGTCATATATTTCACTCCTTATTGATTCTCATTATCAATAGTAAGTATATGACACAATTCGACTGCGGTCAAGCAATTGCCATTATTTCTCTTTTTGTTTTTCTTCGAGCTTCTTCTGTACACTCGGAAACAGCTCCAGATCCGTGTGTGGGATTGCCTGGGCCGCTTTCATCATAGAGATGAAAGCGGCGACCTGGCCGAACTGGATGTAGACCATCTCGTCCAGAATGCGGTCAATATCGTCGATGCAGGTCCGATCCAGCAGGATTTTTTCTGCTCCCGCAAGCGACGTATTTCCGGCGCAGATCAGGCGGCTGCGGTCCATATCCGGGTACATGCCGATCGTGATGGCGGATTCCTTTGAAACGTGCTTTCCAAATGCACCAGCCGCGTAAAACCGGTCAATTTCTTCCATGGAAATGCCGGATTCACGCATCATGTACTCAACCATCGTGTAGGCCGCTGACTTTGTACGAAGGAATTCGGCGATATCACTCTGATAGAAGCACAGCCCTTCACTATATTCAACGCACCACTCTCCCGTCTCCGGGTCTTCCTTGATCTTTTCGGACCGCTCCGGCTGCAGGGTACCGAACAGGTTGATCCAGCCATTTAGGAATAATTCCGCGAGCAGATCGATAATGCCGGAACCGCAGATGCCCTTTGGCTTACCCTCTCCGATTACATGGCACTGGATTTTCCCGTCTTCTATTTTTACCGTATCAACAGCGCCTTCTGCAGCTCGCATGCCGGTTTTGACCACGCCGCCCTCGAGCGCCGGACCGGCAGCGCCTGCGCCGCAGAGCAGAAATTCCCGGTTTCCGACGACAAGCTCGCCGTTCGTTCCGATATCAAAAAAAACGCTGATCGTTTCTTTTTTATAGAGTTCCGTTGCGATCATACCGCTTAATATATCACCGCCCAGGTAATTGGATTTTCCCGGCACGCAGTAGACACATCCCTTCATGGGAAATCCCATCTCTTTCGCCGGAAGGAATCCGACGCGGTCTGCGCGCACGGCGTACGGGGATGAAAAGACGCAGAACGGATCCAGTCCCAGCAGGAAATGGATCATCGTTGTGTTGCCGGATACGACCATTGAGAGAACATCCGACGGCGCAATTCCTGTCTTTTGGCGAAGTTTTTCAAAGAGCAGTGTAAATGTCTCCATCGTACACGCACGGATGTCCTGCAGTACCTCCGGTTTATCCTTACAGGCAAAGATTCTCGTCAGAATATCGGTTCCATAGGCAGTCTGGCGGTTGTATTCGCTCTCCTCGGCAAGCACAGTACCGTCGCTGCAGTTTACCAGGCGCACAACGACGGTCGTACTTCCAAGATCAGCGGCATAGCCGTAATGCTCTGCTGCTGTATCGCCCGCTTCCAGATCAACCACCTGCCAGATGCTTCCATTCCATGCGAGGGAAACCGTTATGTTATAGTCTGCCTCATCGCAGATGGGATACAGTTTCTGCAGCGCTGGAAGGGTAAATGATGCGGTGATTCCTTTCTCTTTTAATGCATCCAGTATCCGCATCTGGCTGGAGCGGGCGTCCTCCTCCGTCGGCGGGACCAACCCCAGATACTGTTTCTGTGTTATTCCTCTATTCATTATTACTTCCTCATTTCCTGATCATTTTTCTGTTTCTTATTGTAGCACTTTTCTCTTTTCCAGAGAACTTATTTTTTTCACATTTTTACTACATTTCCATCACAGATTCCCATTATACTGCAAAGCATAGAAACAAAAAAGGAAGCAAACAAAACCGGAAGCCGATTCCGGAACACAGTTTAAAATACAGATACCAGAAAGGAAGCATTTATTATGATGGACTACAGAAACAACTACAATAACGAAAACGAAACCAATAATGAGAACATGATGGCAGCAGAGCAGAACAGCTTCAACGGAAAGAAACCTTCTTCCAAAAACAAAAAAGCTGCTAAGCTTGCAAAAAAAATCGGAGCCATCGCCTTAAGCGCAGTTCTGTTCGGCGGTGTTGCCGGCGGTACCTTCCAGGCAGTCAACCACTTTGCCGGAAGCACGACAGCCACTGCAACAACAACCACTGCACAGCAGACGACTTCCAACAGCAGCCTCTTAAAAGCCGCTGCCACATCCTCAAGCTCCACTTCCACCGGAACGATGGATGTTTCCACGATTGCGAAAAACGCAATGCCGTCGATCGTCTCCATCACAAACCAGTCCGTACAGGAAGTACAGAACTACTTCAGCATGTTCGGTTACGGTGCCCAGACTCCGCAGACCGAGGAGACCACAAGCTGCGGTTCCGGTATCATCATCGGAAAGAATGACACCGAGCTTCTGATCGTCACCAATAACCATGTAGTAGAAGATGCCGATACTCTTTCTGTTAGTTTTGTAAACAATCAGGTCTGCAAGGCAAATATCAAAGGTACCGATGCCGATAACGATCTTGCCGTCATCGCCGTTCCGCTCTCCGAGATCCCGGATGACACGATGAGCAGCATCGCTGTTGCCACGATGGGCGATTCTGATTCCGTTGAGGTCGGCGAGCAGGTCGTTGCGATCGGCAACGCACTCGGCTACGGCCAGTCCGTTACGACCGGTATCATCAGTGCTGCAAACCGTGTGATCGACAGCGATTCCTCTTCTGACGGAAGCTCCGATGGAACAACGGCAGATACTTCTTCCACTGATACAACCGGAAAGACCTACTTACAGACCGATGCAGCCATCAACCCTGGCAACAGCGGCGGCGCTCTTCTGAACATGAACGGAGAGGTCATCGGTATCAACTCCGCAAAACTTGCTTCTACAGAGGTAGAGGGCATGGGCTATGCAATCCCGGTCTCCCGTGTTTCCGATATCATTGAAAATCTGATGAATGAGCAGACCAGAACAAAGGTTGCCGCAGAAGATCAGGGAACGATCGGCATCAAATGCCTCGATGTCAGCAGCCAGATCCAGCAGGCATACAATATGCCGGCCGGCATCTATATCTCCGAAGTAACCTCCGGCGGTGCCGCTGAAAATGCAGGTCTGAAATCCGGATACGTTCTGACCAGCTTTGACGGACATTCCATCACCTCCACCAGCGAGCTGAAATCCCTGCTGCAGTATTACTCTGCCGGCGAAACCGTCGAGGTGGAAGTACAGGTTCCAGACAACGGATCCTATGAGACAAAGACCTTCTCCCTGACCCTCGGAACGAGCATCAGCTCTTCAGATGATCAGCAGAGCGATTCCCAGCAGAATGCGGGTTCATCCCGCTCTGCAGAGGGAGGAAATACCCTGACCTCCGCTACTCCTTCGATCTGACTGCCCGCTCTCCCGTGAAAGAAATCCATAAATAAAAAACATCATAAGCATGAAAGAAAGGCCCCGAAACATAACTCCAATGTTTCGGGGCCTTTCTCCTATTCTCTTAATCCATTTCTTATTTTTCTGCTCCTGCAACTGCCTCGCGGGCTGCTTTCTCTTCCGGATCTTCATCCAGAATGGAGAATGCAATATTGGTTGCATGGTCCGCGACACGCTCGAGTCCGGATACAAGATCGGAGAAGATCATGCCGGCTTCCGGCGTACATTCGTTGCGGGTCAGACGCTCTACATGCTTCTGCTGCAGATCCCGCTCCTCCTGATCAATGGAATTTTCAATATCAATGATCTCCTGCAGGTGCTGCAGATCATTCTTTGCAAACATTTCGATCGACTCATCGAGAATTTTTAATACCATATCCAGCATCTCGGAAAGATCCAGTTCGCCCTGTTTGCTGAAGGTCACATTGTCATTCGTCATCTGCACAGCAGAATCTGCGACATTTTCGGCATGATCACCAATCCGCTCGATATCATTGACCACATGGAACAGCGCACCGATGCGCATAACGTCTGATGTCGGCAGCGATGCCTGATTTAAGTGAACCAGATAGTTCGTAATCTCTTTGTTCAGGAAATTAATATTTTCCTCGACACGGTAGACCTCGTCGATTTCTTTCTGATCGCGGGTCACCAGCGTATTCATCGCGCGAATCAGGTTGGTCTCTGCCATCTGTGCCATACGCTCCATCTCACGGACAGCCTGCAGAACTGCAGTCGTCGGGGACATCGCATGTTTCGAGCTGATGTAGGCAATCTCGAACTTTTTGTCTTCCTCGTCATTTCCGCGGATGATAAAGTACGTTGCCTTCACCAGAAGCGGGGTAAACGGCAGCATCAGGAGTACCTGGCATACTTTGATGATCGAGTTTGCATTTGCGATCATACGGCCTGCTTCGTTTCCGGAAATACCCATAAAGAAGTCAACTACCTGTTTTCCAAACAGCAGGAAAATAATGGAGCAGACAATCGTTCCGGAGATGTTGAACAGCAGGTGGACACATGCCGCACGTTTTGCATCTTTTTTGCAGCCGAAGCTGGCAAGAATCGCGGACATCGTACATCCGATGTTGCATCCAAGCATCATAAACAGACAGATCGGAAGTCCCATCAAGCCCTCTCTTGCAAGAAGCATGATGATTCCGACCGTTGCAGAGTTACTCTGCAGAATCGCGGTAGCCACCCAGCCGACTAAGAACGCAAGAAACGGATTCGTCAGGGATCCGAGGGCGTTAACGACTGCCGGGATCTCTTTTGCTTCGTTCAGGGCTCCTGAGATACCGGAGATACCCATAAACAGAATACCAAATCCCAAGATAACCTCGCCGAGACGGCTGATCGTCAGATTGTTCTTTACGAACATAACCATCAGAACACCGATGATGACAAACAGCGGCGCGATATCCGCAAGGTCAAACGCAATCAGCTGTCCGGTAACTGTCGTACCGATGTTTGCTCCGAGGATAATTCCAGGAGCCTGTGCCAGTTTCATCAGACCGGAGTTTACGAAGCTGACCACCATAACGGTTGTAGCGTTGGAGGACTGAATCAGCGCGGTAAAGAAAATACCGACCAGAAGACCGATCACACGGTTCTTCGTAAATACCTCCAGAATGCTTCTCATCTTGGATCCGGCAACCTTCTGCAGTCCTTCACTCATCAGCTTCATTCCATATAAGAAGAAGCCCAGACCGCCCATCAAAGACACTATTACACTCATATTCTTTTTTCTTCCTTGTCCTTTTCTGATGTCTCTTTCCAAATCTCCGCCAAGTAGTTTCGCATTTTTTATCTCGATATTTTACATTTCCTTAACGTAGATTTTACACGACACCTTTTTTATCATAAAAGAAATCATGACATTTGTCTATAGAAAAATTAAAAATTTCGACAAGAAATTTTCAGATTCTTTTCGTTTCTTTCTTGCATTCTACTTGATAATATTGTAACATTTAGGATGTTTCCATATTATGAGGCGACATTTCCGCCTACAAAATTCAAAAGGAGAGAAAACTATGGAAAAGTTTAGCAAGCTGATGGAAAACACATTCAAGCTGCGGGAAAATGGAACAACGGTCAAAACCGAGATCATCGCCGGTGTCACCACGTTCATGACGATGGCGTACATTCTTGCCGTCAACCCGAACATCCTTTCCTCCACCGGCATGGACCACGGCGCTGTCTTTACCGCAACGGCTCTGGCAGCCTTCCTTGGCACCCTGCTCATGGCACTTTTCGCCAATTATCCATTCGCTCTGGCACCAGGAATGGGCCTCAACGCCTATTTCGCCTACACCGTTGTTCTCGGCTACGGATATAGCTGGCAGGCAGCCCTGACCGCCGTTTTTGCAGAAGGTATCATCTTTATTGTACTTTCTCTGACCAACGTCCGTGAGGCGATCTTCAACTCCATTCCGGTCAGCCTGAAATCTGCAGTCAGCGTCGGCATCGGTCTGTTCATCGCATTCATCGGACTTCAGAATGCAAAAATTGTACTGCCGAACTCTTCAACCGTGGCAGGCCTCTATTCCCTGTCTTCCTACAATGCCAACCTGCAGTCTGCAGCCACATTAAACGGAACAGAGTATGTGGCAGGAACGTTTAACGATGTCGGAATCACCGTTCTGCTCGCAGTCATCGGTGTTATCCTCACCGCCGTTCTTGTCGTACGCAATGTAAAGGGAAACATCCTCTGGGGAATTCTTGCAACCTGGATCCTCGGCATGATCTGCCAGGCATGCGGTCTCTACGTTCCGAACCCGGCAAACGGCTTCTACAGCCTGTTCCCGGATTTTTCCAACGGACTTTCCATTCCAAGCCTTGCCCCGATTTTCGGAAAACTGGATTTCTCCATTCTGAAAACAGGCGAGTTCTTCGTGATCATGTTTGCATTCCTGTTTGTCGATATGTTTGATACCATCGGAACTCTGATCGGTGTATCTTCCAAGGCAAACATGCTCGACAAAAACGGAAAACTTCCGCGCATCAAGGGCGCGCTGATGGCAGATGCTGTTGCTACCTGCGCAGGTGCTGTTCTTGGTACTTCTACCACAACGACTTTCGTTGAGAGTGCTTCCGGCGTTTCCGAAGGCGGCCGTACCGGTCTTACCGCTGTTACCACTGCAATCCTCTTCGGCCTCGCTCTGTTCCTCTCCCCGATCTTCCTTGCCATCCCGTCCTTTGCAACGGCTCCGGCACTGATCGTGGTAGGCTTCTACATGCTGACCAACGTAGTCAACATTGATTTCAGCGATCTTTCCGAGGCGATTCCGTGCTACATCTGCATCGGAGCAATGCCGTTCTTCTACAGCATTTCCGAAGGTATTGCCATGGGAGTTATCTCCTACGTTGCAATCCAGATCCTGAGCGGAAAAGCAAAAGAAAAAAAGATCAGCGTGATCATGTACATCCTGGCTGTTCTGTTTATCTTAAAATACCTTCTTCTGTAATGGCTTTTTAACGATACAGAACTGCATAAAAAGGCTCCTGTCCCACAGATTTTATTCTGTGAAACAGGAGCTCTTTTTATGCTCTGAATCAAAAATTTTTATTCTGCCAGGGTCCGGTAAAAGCAGGTGCGGTTTCCGGTGTGGCACGCTGCGCCGACCTGTTCTACTTTGGCAAGAATTGTATCGTTGTCGCAGTCGATCAGAAGCTGTTTTACATACTGCACATGGCCGGAGCTCAGTCCTTTCGTCCAGAGCTCATTGCGGCTTCTGCTCCAGTACGTCATTTTTCCAAGGCGCAGTGTCGTCTCAAACGCTTCTTCATTCATGTAGGCGAGCATCAGCACTTCGTCATTTTCCGCATCCTGTACAACAACCGGAACCATGCCGTCGCTGTTTGTCTTAAAATCCGCCCAGGTAAAATCACATTTTAATGCTTGTTTCATCTCTTGTTCTCCTCTTTTTCTGCTCTTACAGGCTGCCCTTGGTCGAGAGCACGCCGGCAATTCTCGGATCGAAGGAAGTTGCCTCATCGAGTGCCTTCGCAAATGCTTTGAACATCGCCTCGATGATGTGGTGGTTATTTCCGCCGTCAAGCACTTTGATATGCAGATTCATCTGCGCCGCATAGGAAACGGCGTAGAAGAATTCTTTTACCATCTCGGTCTCCATCTCTCCTACTTTCTCCCGCGTAAATTCTGCCTGGAAAGAGAGATACGGTCTGCCGCAGAGGTCAACGGCCGAGAGCACCAGTGTCTCGTCCATCGGAAGGATTCTGTCGCCGTAGCGGCGGATGCCCTGTTTGTCGCCGACTGCCTCGCGGATTGCAGTTCCGAGCACGATACCGGTGTCCTCGATCGTGTGGTGGCCGTCTATATCAAGGTCTCCATCTACAGAAACGGAAAGGTCGAAAAGACCGTGGCGGGCAAAGCCGTCGAGCATATGGTCAAAAAAGCCGATGCCGGTGTGGATGTCGCTCTTTCCCGTTCCATCCAGATTTAATGTCATGCGGATCTTTGTTTCTTTTGTCACGCGTTCTACGCTGGCTGTTCTGTTCTCCACTTACTCTTCCCCCTCAAAACGGACGGCAATCGAATTGGCGTGTGCCGTCAAGCTCTCTGATTTTGCAAAGCTCTCGATATCCTCGTGGATCTCGGAAAGGGCTTCTCTGGAATAATAGATGATGCTGGATTTCTTCACGAAATCGTCTACGGACAGCGGTGAGAAGAATTTTGCGGTTCCGTTCGTCGGCAGGATATGGTTCGGGCCGGCAAAATAGTCACCGAGAGGCTCGCTGGAGTTCTCGCCGAGGAAAATAGCACCGGCGTTATGTACCTTCATCATATCCTCAAACGGGTTCTTCGTCACGATCTCGAGGTGCTCCGGTGCGATGGCATCTACGGTGTCGATCGCTTCCTGATGCGAATCGGTGACAAGGATGTAGCCGAAGTTGTCCAGTGATTTGGAGATGATGTCGCTTCTGGAGAGGACTTTTAAGAAACCGTCTACCTCTTCACTTACCTTCTCTGCCAGTTCCTGGGAGGTGGTAATGAGGATCGCACTTGCAAGCTCATCATGCTCAGCCTGGCTTAAGAGATCGGCTGCCACGAACCGTGGATTTGCAGTCTCATCAGCAAGGACAAGAATCTCACTTGGGCCTGCGATGGAGTCGATGCTGACATTTCCGTATACGGCTTTCTTTGCAAGGGCAACGTAGATGTTTCCAGGTCCTACGATTTTATCGACTTTCGGAATGCTCTCGGTTCCGTAAGCAAGGGCTGCAATTGCCTGTGCACCGCCGATTTTAAAGACGCGGTCCGCACCGGCTTCTTTTGCTGCCGCAAGGACAACCGGGTTGACTTTTCCGTCTCTGCCGCACGGCGTTGTCATGCAGATTTCTTTGACTCCTGCCACTTTTGCCGGAAGAATGTTCATCAGAACAGAGGACGGATACGCTGCCTTTCCTCCCGGAACGTATACGCCGACACGGTTCAGGGCGGTCAGCTTCTGGCCAAGCATCGTTCCGTTCTCGGTAGAGGTGAACCAGCTGTTCTGTTTCTGTTTTTCGTGGAACTCACGGATATTTTTCATGGATCTGCGGATGACACCGATCAGCTCTGGATCTACGATGTTGTACGCTTCATCAATCTCTTCCTGTGTTACTTCTACGGTAGAAGCATCGAGTACCGCGTGGTCGAATTTCTCGGTATATTCGAAAACGGCTGCGTCTTTTCTTGTTTTTACATTCTCAATGATCTCCTGCACGGAAGCCTCGTACGTTCCGTACTGTGTCGGGCTTCGTTTCAGCATATTCTCCAGAATATTTTCTGTAGTCTCTTTTGTCAGTTTTACGATTCTCATACCAGTGCTCCTTTCAGATCCTGAATTAATTTAGTAATTCTCTCATTTTCCATCCGCATGCTCACCTGGTTGACAACCATGCGCGCAGACAGCGGGCAGACCTCCTCGAGAACGGTCAGGCCGTTTTCCCGTAAAGTGCTTCCTGTCTCTACAATATCCACAATCACTTCGGAAAGTCCGACAATCGGTGCCAGCTCGATCGAGCCGTTCAGCTTGATCATCTCAACGGTCTGGTGCTTGCGGTTGTAGAAGTAATCCTTGGCAATGTTTGGGTACTTCGTTGCCACACGGATCTGCTGGTTGTGCTGCAGCAGCTCACGCGCGGATTCCGGTCCGCAGACACACATGCGGCACTTGCCGTAGCCAAGGTCCAATACCTCGTAGAGGCGTCTTCCTTCCTCCAGAATCGTGTCCTTTCCGACGATTCCGATATCCGCTGCGCCGTACTCCACATAGGTCGGCACATCCGGACCTTTGGCGAGGAAGAAACGGAGCTTATGCTCTTCGTCCGTGAAAATCAGCTTTCTCGTATCTTTATTTTTCATTTCATCGCAGGTGATGCCAACTTTTTCCAGCAGCTCCAGCGTCTGGTACGCCAGGCGTCCTTTTGTCAGTGCAATGGTCAAATATCTCATCTTTTTCGTACCCTTCCTCTCCTACAGCTCCACCGGCTGTACTTCTCCTGTCGACAAATCGATAGCAAGCACCGAATCGCTCTTCTGAATATAGACAATGCCGCCGAACTGGTTCTTTCTGCCGTATTCTTCATAATCTGCAAGAACCTTGTCCCTTGCAAAGCAGACCAGCGCGACATCCATGCCCTTGCTTCTGTGCTCGTTAGCAAGTTTTACGGCCAGCGGCTGAAGAAAATCCGGGTAGAGCAGCATCGTTTTCGTATTGGCAATCGGAAGAGAAATTTTCTGGCGCTCCAGTGCATTCATCAGAGATTCCATGACAGTACAGAATCCGATCGCCGGCGCTTTCTTTCCGAAGTGCTGCAGCAGTGCATCGTAGCGGCCGCCTTTTACGATCGGCTCGCCGGTGCCGTAGGTGTAGGCCTGGAAAATAATACCAGTGTAGTAATGGAATTTGCTTAAAAGGCCGAGATCGAAGAAGACGTATTTTTCATAGCCGTAATCTTTAACGATCTCATAGATCGTAGCCAGACGATCGAGTGCCTCTCTTGCCGCCGGATTTCTTGTAAGGCCTTTTGCCTTTTCGAGAATCTCTGCATTTCCGAACAGCTGCGGAACATCACGGAGTGCTTCAAACAGATCACTTCGAAGGTTCTGTTTTGCCAGCAGCTCCTCGGCGCCAAAATGATTTTTAATGGAAATCAGTTCTTTTAATTCGTTCAGAACATCCTCGGCGAGCGCAGCTTCCTCGGCGAGCGCCTGGAAGAAACCTACGTGGCCGATGCTGATCTGGAAATCGGTAAGACCGGCATCCAGCATAACTTTTACGGTCATCGCAATGATCTCTGCGTCTGCCATTGCGGAATCATCGTTTAAGAGCTCGACGCCCATCTGGGTGGACTCTTTTAAGCGGCCCTGATAGCTGCTGCTGTTGACGAAGCTGCTTCCTCTGTAGCAAAGGCGGATCGGCATCGTCTCTTCCATGAAATACATGGAGGCTGCGCGTGCAATCGACGGGGTAAAGTCCGGACGGAGCACAAGGGTGTTGCCGTCGCGGTCAAAGAATTTGTAGAGCTCGCGGGACGGTGTTGTTCCCACTTCTCTTCCGAATACATCAAAAAACTCGAACGTCGGTGTTTCAATATCCTGATATCCAAACGCATGAAATACCTGCTCAATCTGATTCTCCAGGTATAATTTTTTCGTACATTCCTGATTGTAGACATCCCGGACGCCTTCCGGGGTATGAATTAATCGATCCATGTTTTGTTGTCCTCACTTTTTCGCTTTAGTTCACTACCATATTACCATATTGAATTTAAAACTATGGTTAGTATATCGGAAAACATTTTCCCTGTCAACTCAAAATTTTAATCCGCTTTCGAATCCCGTATCTCCAGATCCTTCTGGATTCCGTTCAGGTACGGGACGAGAACGCTGCTTCCCGTTCTGGGAAGGAAGAATGACGTTTCAAGCTCGGTGTAGGAAAAATGCTTCTTTCCGCCGTTCTGTCCGCGGTCCCAGAAGGTTTTCATCGTCTCATACCGCAGGTAATAATATTCGTCCCGCGCCGTAAAATACAGCAGCAGGAAGGAAATCCCCCCCTGCTGCTCGAAATCTTTCATAAACGTGACCTGGTGCTCGTGGATGTTTGCGAGCGGAAAGGAATCCGTTTTGCACTCTTTGGCATCGAAGCAGACGGGAATGCCCTGTACAGCGCCGATGTAATCAACGGTACTCTTCTTTTCAAAATAAGCCAGCGTGATGTGTCTGCTCTCCTTATCTATTTTGATCGGGGTGATCGGCGTCGGCACCTTCTGGATCAGTGCCAGATGCTTGTCACGGTACTGCTCGTTTGTGCGGTTGATCATTTCCTCCAACGTTGATCCGCGGAGTCCCCTCGATGTCCATGCCATAATTCCTGTCCTCGTCTTCGTTCTGTTCTTATTCAATCAGAGAAATTTTGTTCAGCGGCCAGTAGCGCAGAAAGGCCTTGCCGATGATCTTGTCTTTCTCTACGTACGGATTCAGCCAGTAGCGGGAATCCTTTGATACGTTCCGGTTGTCGCCGAGCATAAAGTAGCAGCCCTCCGGCACCTCATACGGTCCGAAATCGCCGACCGGTGTTTCCGGGCAGAAATCATCGCACAGCGGCTCGGTGGAATCGTTGATATACACCTTTCCGTCGCGGATCGTAACCGTCTCTCCCGGCAGTCCGATGACGCGCTTGATAAACTTCTGCTTCTCGTCGTCCGGATAATAGAAAATAACGATGTCATACCGCTGCGGATCGCTCTTTACATAAGCAAGGCGGTTACCGAAGATCTGGTCTCCGGTCATAATCGTGTTTTCCATGGAAGGAGATGGGATTCTTGCGTTGATGACAATGACCTGCTCCACAAAAACAACGACTGCCACGACAATGGCGATCATTTTTACATATTCCCAGATTTCCCGTCCGATGCTCGTCTCCTCCGTTTTTCTTGGTTTTGTTTCTTTCTTTTCGTTGTCTTTTCGGCTCATAATCCTTCTCCCGTCAAATGTTCTCCCTGTAAAATCCGGCGCACGGATGATGGCAGGGGCGCTGTAAAGGTTTTTCCGGACAGATCCGATAAGGTGCCCGTAAGCTCTGGAAATACCGCCTTCCACGAATGGAGAAGTTGGTATTTCAGTCCGTATTTTTCCCGGAAGCGGCGGTTAAACTCCGCATCCCCGTATTTCGTATCTCCCGCAAGCGGATGACCGATGCTCGCGAGATGGCTGCGGATCTGATGGCTCTTTCCGGTCACCAGCTCAACCTCCAGCAGCGTACAGCCTCTTCCGGCACAGAGCGGCCGGTATGCGGTTTCTATGTAAACAGCATCTCCCTGCTGCTCTCTCTGAATCGAAACACGGTTTGTCCTCTCATTTTTTGTGAGGTATCCGCGGATCCGCTCTGTCTCTGTCACGGTTCCTTTTACAACCGTCAGATAGTATTTTCCAACAGCCCGCTCTGCGATCAGTTCTGAAAGCTGCTGCGTCGCCGCAACGGTTTTTCCGGCAAGAATCAGACCGCTGGTATTCCGGTCCAGACGATTGCAGAGTCCGGCGCGGAACATGGTCTCCTCCCCGGCATTTTTTTCCGAAAGATAGGCGCCGAGCGCTTCGGTAAGGCTCACATCCGTCTCTTTCGCCTTCTGTGAGAGGACACCTGCCGGCTTGTTCAGGAAAATTACTTTTTCGTCTTCATAGACGATATCCAGCTTCGGATACTTTACCTGTTTTCCAGCCGCCGGTTTTTCCGGTGTTTTCCGAAATTTTTCGATGGTCTCTTCCGCCAGATACATCCGGATCGTATCGCCTGTTTTCAGCTTTTCACTGCCGTCCGCCTTTTTCTGGTTCAGCACAATGTTTTTCTTTCGCAGCATTTTATAGAAGAAACTCTTTGGCGCCTCCTCCATATATTTGGACAGATATTTGATGAGCTGCTGCGCGCAGTCTTTTTCTGTCACGGTCAGTTCTCTCATAGCAATGGTCTCCTACAGTGCCAGCGCCAGCATCGTGTGTTTCACCAGTTCCGTGCGGGACAGATCCGGGTACCGCTCATCCGGTTTGAAGTTTTCACTGGCGCTCTTTTCCAGCTCATCGTAGTTGCGGTTCAGGGAATCGAGGCGCTCCAGAAATGCTTTTTCCCGATCAAAAATCTTCACATGGCATTTGTAGCCGTTGGCACGGATGATCTTGTTCAGATACGTAGTGCAGTCCTCGATCTGTTTCTGGTCTTTGGCGCGCGTGGTGTAGCAGGCGATCTCCTCACCGCAGAACGCCGCTGCTTCGATCATCAGACTCGATTTTTCCTGTGTGATATACATTTCATATCCCATCAGCAGTTTTCCTTTTTTTGCCTCAATGGCATCGTACACTGCTTTGTCCACTGGCTTTTGCATAACCATCATGATAAAACCGACGGCGGCGCGGCAGCCCGGCAGACAGCCTACTACGGCGACAACCGTAAAAATGTTGCTCTTGTTTCCGTCTGCAAGCACAAGTCCGACAATAAAAACGATGGCCGGAAGGACGAACAGTCCCAGTGTCACAAGCAGTCTTTTTTTCTTTTCCCGGCGGATATAGCCGTAATCCCCTTTTCTGATATTCATTCTTCTGTCATTTCCCTTCTTCGATAAGATCCCCGCTCATCTTCTGCGTGTTTATTTCTTTTTGTGCACGTTGCGGAGCGTCTTTTTCGGCCGTCCGCCTGTTTTGGCTTTTCCCTGTCCGGAACGGTCATTCGCCGTCTTCTGGCCAAAGCCTTTTCCGTTGGACCCTTTTCCTCTTGACGGTTTTCCTGCCTCCCCGGCCATCTTTCTCGGCCGTACGAGACATTTCGGTCCGAATCCGATCAGATCCTCCCGGTGTGTCCGGCGCAGTGCCTCGCAGACGAGCTCATAGTTCTCCGGATTCCGGTACTGAATCAGCGCACGCTGCATCGCCTTCTCATGCGGCGATTTCGGCACGTAAACCGGATCCATCGTCCGCGGGTCAAGACCGGTATAGTACATACAGGTGGAAAGTGTGGAAGGCGTCGGATAGAAGTCCTGTGCCTGCTCCGGGATAAATCCCATATCGCGGATGTACTCGGCAAGCTCCACCGCATCCTCCAAGTCACACCCCGGATGGGACGACATAAAATACGGAAGTGCGTACTGCTGCTTCCCCGTCTTTTTGTTGCACGCGTCGAAGCGGCGGATAAATTCCTGATATACTTCGTGGCGCGGTTTTCCCATATAGGAAAGCACACGGTTCGAAACGTGCTCCGGCGCAACGCGGAGCTGACCGCTGACGTGATCCTTTACCAGCTCGGAAAGGAACGTCTGGTCTTTATCGGCCAGGACATAGTCAAAACGGATGCCGGAGCGGATAAAGACTTTCTTCACGCCCGGAATGTCTTTTAATTCCCGCAGCAGCTTCACATAATCTCTGTGATCTGCCACCATATTTTTACACGGCTCCGGGAAGAGACAGTTCCGGTTCGGGCAGGCGCCTTTGGTGAGCTGCTTTTTGCATGCCGGACCGCGGAAATCCGCCGTCGGGCCGCCGACATCGTGAATATAGCCTTTAAATTCTTTTTCCTGAACCATCTGCCGCGCTTCCGCCAGAATGGATTCGTGGCTTCTTGTCTGCACAACGCGTCCCTCGTGGAACGTCAGCGCGCAGAAACTGCAGGATCCAAAGCAGCCGCGGTTGCTCGTCAGACTGTATTTGATTTCCCCAAGCGCCGGCACACCGCCGTCTTTTTCATAGCTTGGGTGATAGGCGCGCATGTATGGAAGCGCATAGACATCATCCATCTCCTGCTCTGTCAAAGGACGGGAAGGCGGATTCTGTACAATGTAGCCCTGGCCCTCATACGGCTCTGCCATCGGCTTCGCATTGATGGCATCGGTATTTTTATACTGAATCGCAAAGCTCTCCGCATACGTCCGCTTGCTCTCCCGCACCTCCTCGAATGACGGCAGCACCACCGGGTCAATCAGGTGATCCAGCGTTTTGCTCCGATAAACGGTTCCCGGAATAAAGGTGATGTCATGAACGTCAATGCCGGCCGCAAGTGCATCTGCAATCGCTACGATCGAAAGTTCTCCCATTCCGTACGAAATCAGATCCGCACCGGAATCGAGAAGGACGGAGCGGCGCACCTGGTCAGACCAGTAATCGTAATGCGAAAGGCGCCGGAGCGATGCCTCGATGCCGCCGAGGATCATCGGTGTATGTTTATACGTTCTCCGGATCAGATTGCCGTACACGGTAACCGCGCGGTCCGGCCGTTTTCCCATGACACCGCCCGGCGTAAAGGCATCTGTTTTTCGGTGCTTTTTCGCCACGGTATAATGGTTGACCATGGAATCCATATTTCCGGAAGAGACAAGAAAGCCAAGACGCGGTTCACCGAAAATCGAAATGCTGTTCTCGTCCTTCCAGTCCGGCTGTGAGATGATGCCGACGGAATAGCCGTTCGCCTCGAGCACACGGCTGATGATTGCCGGTCCGAACGAGGAATGGTCCACGTAGGCATCTCCGATGACATAGACAAAGTCAAACTGTTCGATTCCCCGTTCCTTCATCTCTTCTCTTGTAATTGGTAAAAAAGGCATGCTTTACTTTCCTTTCTGTGTTTCGGCGTCCGCTATGCCAAGCGCCGCTTTTTCTTCCTGCGTCAGGAGACGGGCACTGCCCTTTGGCAGCGCCGGATCAAGTTTCAGGCTCCCCATCGACAGCCGTTTCAAATAGACGACCGTTTTTCCGACCTTCTCAAACATGCGCTTGATCTGGTGGAAGCGGCCCTCACAGATGGTAATGCGGATCCGGCTTTCAAAAATGCCAGGCTCTTTTTCTGTCGTTTCCAGAATGGTAAGCTCGGCCGGAAGTGTCGGTTTGTCGTCCCCAATGTCGAGCCCTTCGGCAAATGCCTGCCGATCTTCTTCTGTCACTTTTCCGTCAATCACGGCCTCATACACTTTCGAGACATGCGATTTCGGAGAGAGCAGCCGGTGGGAAAGGGCTCCGTCGTTCGTAATCAGCAGCAGCCCTTCGGTGTCCTTGTCGAGCCGTCCGACCGGAAAGAGGTCTTTTCTTGCCGCACCACTTAAAAGATCGAGTACGGTCCGGTCACGGCGGTCCTCCGTCGCAGAGACGACACCCGCCGGTTTGTGGAGCATCCAGTATTCCATTTTCACATAGGAAATGCTGTTTCCGTCCACAGTCACCTGCGCTTCATCCGGGTCGACTTTCAGTTCCGGGGCTTTTGCCGTAATTCCGTCTACGGCCACCCGTCCCTTCCGGACCAGGGCCTTTACTTCCTGGCGTGTTCCCACACCCATGTCCGCCAGATATTTATCGAGTCGTAATTTACTCATACCATCCGCCATCCTGCATAATATTTATTCTTTAACGTTCCGTTGTTTATTTTTCCCCAGCCAAGTGGGAAATCATCCAGGCACACAAGCACCCAGCCCTTTTTCCCCTGACACTCTTCCTCGGAAAACGAGAGTGTCTCACCCTTTAAGTAGCGCATGACACGGTCATCTCCCTTGGGAATGGTCAAACACGAAACGTATTCTTCTTTTTTCAGATACGCCGCCAGCGCCTGGGACGGCTCGAAGCGGTTTTTCTTTACGGTGCCAAGCGAAAGTCCGGTCCGCAGATAGCGCAGACCCTTTGCCGCACAGACACCTTCCGGCAGAAAATAGAGCTGGCCTTTCACAAGGGCAAACGAACCATTCTTCCAGTCCATGCGCACGCCAGCAAGAAACTCTTCCGCCTCTTTCGGCAGCTTCTTTGTCGTTTCCAAAAGTCGGGACGGCTGCCGTTTCCGGCTCTCTCCCTGCTTTTTCAGGAGCGCCACGAAATGGCCTTCTCCCTCCATCCGCTGCGGGAAAATATGAACGCACCGGGAAAGATCGCGGCCATTCACGGATACTCCCGGCGCAAACCCTTCGTAACCCGGGGTAATTTCCTGCACTTCCATATCCGGATGCGCATCCAGCAGCCCTGCGATGACCTCTTCATTCTCCTTTACAGAAAACGTACAGGTAGAGTACAGCAGCTCTCCGCCCTCTGCAAGCATCTGATACGCCTGCTCGATCAGTTTTTTCTGGATCGGCACATAATGCTCCGGCCCATTTTCACTGTAGTAGCGCAGCATTGAGCTCTCTTTTCGGAACATGCCCTCCCCAGAGCACGGCGCGTCAAGAAGGATCTTGTCAAAAAAGGCCGGATACAAGGTTACTAATTTTTCCGGATCCTCGCTCGTCACGAGAAGACGTCCCACTCCCTGGATTTCCAGGTTGCGCAGCAGCGCCTTCGCCCGCGAATTGCTGATATCGTTTGCCAGCAGCATGCCGCCCTCACCGATCCGGCTTCCCAGCTCCGTTGCCTTTCCGCCCGGTGCCGCACAGAGATCGAGCACACGGTCATCCGGCTCAATTGGAAGGCGGGATGCCGGTGTCATCGCACTCGGCTCCTGCAGATAATACAGGCCCGCATAGTAATCGGCATCCTTTGCCGGATTGCAGCTCTCTTCATCGTAATAAAATCCATTTGGGATCCACGGAACCTTCTTAAGCGGAATATCGGTCCGCCTAAGAAACTCTTCTGTCGAAATTTTTCCGTTGTTTACCCGCAGTCCTCTATGTACCGCCTCGTCAAATGTCTTGCAGTATGCCTCATATTCTTCCTCACCGAGCAGCTGTTTCATCTCCTGCTCAAAGGCTTCCGGCAGTGTGATCATATCCGTTTATCCCCTTTTGTTCTAAAGTTCGTCTGTAATTGCCTGTGCGCGGTATCCCTCTGCAATCAGATCCAGTTCTTTGTGGAACCGTTTTAACTCCTGCAGATCGTTCTGCGCATAGATGTGATAAAACTCATCCTGAATTTTTTCTACTTCGCGTTTGTTCGTCACCTTGTAAAGATTCTCGATATTATTCAGGATATCCGTGATCAGATTCCGCTGTATCTGGGAGGAATTCTGTGCATCCATAATCTCACTCCGCACAGAGGACATCTCATTATCCAGCACAATAATCGCCTTTGCAGCTGCGCTTAAGCGCTCCCGGATGTGATCCGGAATGTTTGCCTTATATTTGTACTGCAGCGAGTGCTCAATCGTCGCCCAGAAATCCATCGCCATCGTGCGGATCTGGATTTCCACCTGGATGCGCTTCGGGCCGTTCATCGTCTCCACGGTATAGTAAACAATGAGGTGATAGCTCCGGTAACCGCTGTCCTTCATGTGGCGGATGTAGTCTTTCTCGCTCTTAATCTCAATATCCGACCGCTTCTGGATCAGGTCGGCAACCTTTTCGATATCTTCAACGAACTGGCAGATGATGCGGATGCCCGCGATATCCTCCACCTGCTCCTCCATCTCTTCGGGCACAATGCCCTTTCTCTGCATTTTTTCCAGAATACTGGAAACACTCTTCACACGGCCGCTCACGCTCTCGATCGGTGAGTACAGCCCTTTTCCGTGGTGCTCCTTGATCAGATGCCGGAATTTCACCTGTAATTCCTTGACAGCCAGCTCGTATGGTTCCAGAATCTCATGCCATAACAGTATATCCATGTCCCCTAATCTCCTTTTTTGCTCCTGCTTTCAGCCATTTTTCTTATCGGATGGTAAACGTTTTGGAAATTCAATCCCCACCCTGTTACTTTATGCCTGTCTTTTCTGTTTTATGACTGTTTTTCAGAAACTTTTTTGAAATAGACACGGGCAGTTTTTTATGCCTGCCGTTTCGAAAGCTGCTCCAGAACGCGGCACAGGTACTGATACGTTCTCTCCACGGAGGAAATCGAAAGCCGCTCCTCGGTCGTGTGGATTGCTTTCATGTTCGGGCCGAAAGATACACAGTCAAGACCGGAAAGCTTTTCATAGAACAGACCGCATTCCAGTCCGGCATGAATCGCTTCCACTGCCGGTTTCTGTCCATACATGGCTTCATATTCCGCCACCATCAGATCGCGGAGGGCAGAATCCTCTTTATACTCCCATGCCGGGTACGCGCCCTCTACGTGGAACTCACCGCCCAGGAAACCGATCAGATACTCCAGCTTGTCGGAAAGGGCTTCTTTTGCACTTCCCACGGAGCTCCGCACACTTGCACACGCATGCAGGTGATCCGGCTCTAATTTCAGAATACCGAGGTTCAGGGATGTTTCCACCAGTCCCGGGATCTGGCCGCTCATCTTCTGTACCCCGTTCGGAAGATTCATCAGGAAAAAGACGGTTTTCTGCAGGCTGACCGGATGAAGCGCCGGTGCAGCGCCCTCGCCTGTTTTCTCTACCGTAACGGTAATACCGTCATCTGTTCCGCTGTACTCTCTGCAAAGATTTTCGCTGAAGCGTGATGCTTCCTCTTTTAAGATCTCTTTCTCTCCGCCGTCGATGGCAAGAAGCATGCGGGTTGTCCGCGGAATGGCGTTGTCTTTTAAACCGCCCTCCAGCTCGATCAGGGCATAATCCATCTTTCCTGCCAGTTCGTACAGGAAACGGCCCGCCAGAATGTTGGAGTTGGCACGGTTTTTGTGGATTTCCGTACCGGAATGGCCACCGGCAAGACCGGAAATCGTCACTTCCATCTGCTCACCCATCACTTCGCTTCTGCGCACCGGCAGATCCATCATGGCTGTCATACCGCCTGCGCACGATACGGTGAGAATGCCTTCCTCTTCAGAATCCATATTTAACAGTGTTCTTCCCTTTAATTCATTCCCGTTTAATGCTGCTGCGCCGAGCAGTCCGATCTCTTCATCCGTCGTAATCAGTGCCTCGATGGCCGGAAGCTGCAGATCATCCGATTCCAGCACAGCCAGCATATAGGCAACGGCGATTCCGTCGTCTCCGCCAAGTGTCGTGTCCCTGGCATAAATCTCATCGCCGTCGATGTGAAGCTCAAGGCCGTCCTTCGTAAAATCGTGGCTGCTGCCCGGCTTCTTCTCGCAGACCATATCGCAGTGGCCCTGCAGAATCACGGTCGGAGCCAATTCACATCCCTTCGATGCCGGGCGGCGGATGATCACGTTGTTGGACGCATCCTGATACCAGGATAATTCATGGTCCCTTGCAAACTGAACCAGATAGTCGCTCACTTCTTTTGTGTTTCCGGAGCCGTGCGGAATGCGGCAGAGCTCTTCAAAATAATAAAATACCCGTTCCGGTTTTAATCCTGCTAATACGCTCATTTTTTCTTCTCCCATCTTCTTTTTTTCAAAGCTTCGTCATACTCTATTTTAGAAAGCGGGAGGAGGTTCGAACGTCATGAAAAAATCACTTTTATTTCTCTCTTCCCTGCTTCTTTTTTTCTGTCTTCTTATCTTTCCCGCGCGGACTTTTTTCTATGCCTGCGAGGGTGTCAATCTCTGGTTTCATACCATTCTTCCGTCACTTCTGCCGTTTCTGATTCTGACATCTCTTCTTCTGGAAACAGGAGCCGCGCGGCGGATCTCTGCCCGTGCAGAAGTTTTTTTTCAAACGGTTTTCGGTCTTTCCCCGGCTGGGTTTTATGCACTTTTTCTCGGTCTTTTCTGCGGTTTTCCCATGGGAGCGCGCATCACTGCCCAGCTCTATGAGGCAGAAGAAATTGACCGGAACGAAGCGTGCTATCTTTTAACCTTCTGCAGCAGTCCGAGTCCTGCTTTTCTGTCTTCCTATGTTATCTTAACTGCGTTTTCCGGACAGATCCATCCCGGGTTCGTCTTCGGCGTGCTCTACGGTTCCAATTTTCTAACTGGTTTTCTGTTCCGGCTTGTTTTCCGCCGCTTCCGCCTGCACCGGCACACCGCCCATCGGACACATTCCGTGGAAAAAAAAGAGATGTCAAAACAGACTTCCAAAGGAAACCTGCTGGACACCTCTATCATGAACGGATTTGAAATCATTACACAGCTTGGCGGATACATCATCCTGTTTTCCATTCTGTCCGGACTTCTGATGGATCTGCATCCGTTTGGTTCCGCCTCGCCCCTGCTCTGCGGCGTGCTGGAAATCACGACGGGAATCGCACAGCTTGCCGCGTCCTCTCTTCCTTACGCCGGAAAAGTCTCTGCTATCCTTACCTGCGCCGCCTTCGGCGGTCTCTCTGTCGCTGCCCAGACAAACTGTATGATCCATAACAGCGGTCTGCCCCTCTGGCCTTATCTTGCCGGGAAGCTCTGCTGTGCTGCTTTCGCAGGAACGCTTGGTTTATTCCTCTTCGCTTTCCTCTTCTGATGCCGGATCATATTCCGGTACGACAACTTCTTCCTCTGGCTGCTCTTCTTCCGGAGCACCCTGCGGGGAGAGCTCACTTCTGTTCTGAACAACGGTATTGTAGCAGCTTGTCAGGGATTCTACAAAGCTGTTGTATTTCTCTCCTGCATCGTTTAATGCAGTCGTCATAATATTGCTTAAGTTGGCAAGCATATCATCGGTATATCCGATGGCACCGAGACGGATGCTGTTGGCATCGTTGGTTGCAGCATCCAGGATTTCCTGTGCCTGCTGGTTTGCATTGTTGACGGTCTCATTTGCCTGTGCGTATGCTGACTGCATCACTTCACTCTGCTCTACCATCTCTCTTGCCTTTGCCTGTGCCTCTGCAATGATGGCATCTGCCTTGTTCTGTGCATCTGCCAGAATCGCATCTTTGTTGCTGATGATCTTCTGGTACCGTTTGATCTCGTCCGGTGTTTTCAGACGGAGCTCACGGAGAAGCTCTTCTAATTCTTCTTTATTTACAACGATTTTGGTGGTAGACAGCGGCTGATATTTACAGCTCTCTACATACTCCTCAATTTCTTCGATGATCTGTTCAATTCTGCTGCTCATTTTAATTCTCCTTATCTTTTATCCTGCGGCATTCCTTCTGAATTTCGGGCGGCATACTTTGCGCGGATTTCTTTTTCCACAAAATCCGGAACAAATTTGTGAATGTCGCCGCCAAAAGCAGCTACTTCTTTTACTACCGTGGAGCTGAGGTACGCATACTCCAGCGAGGTAATCAGAAACGTGGTATCTACTTCCGGTTCCAGAACGCGGTTCGTCTGTGCCATCTGCAGTTCATATTCAAAGTCTGTGATCGCGCGGAGTCCGCGGACGATCGTATGCGCCTGGCATTCCTTCGCAAAATCAACAGCGAGCCCGCTGAAAGAACGGACTTCGACATTTGGAATGTCCTGGGTCGCTTTCTTTAGTATATTAACACGTTCTTCCACAGAAAACAACGGAGATTTTGAGGAATTATGTAAAACTCCCACGATTACGCAGTCAAAAAGCTTGGATGCACGCAGAATGACATCCAGATGACCATACGTTACAGGGTCAAAAGTTCCCGGGTATACGGCTGTCTTCATGATTCTTTTACTCCTTCGTGTTTGCTTTTCGGGGTAAGGAATACATGGACATTTGTCTTATAGATTTTTTTCTTCAGAATTTCGTATCCGGCATCCTCCGCCCAGTCGAAATCAGTATTCAGCGATGCTTCTACAATAATTAAGGTATCCTCACCGATAAAAGAGGCGTCGCGGAACGCATACAGCACGTCCTTTTCCAGTCCCTTATCGTATGGCGGGTCCATAAAAATGCAGTCAAAAGGCTCCTGTCCCTGAAGCGACTGCAGAGCTGCATGCGCTTCCATGGGCAGGAGCACTGCCTGCTGTTCCAGCTTCGTAAATTTTAAATTCTGCCGGATACAGTCTGCTGCAGCTTTGTTCTGCTCTACGAACCACGCGCGCTCGGCGCCGCGGCTCAACGCCTCGATTCCGATCGCCCCGCTTCCGGCGAACAGATCGAGAAAACGCGCATCCGGCAGATACGGCTGAAGCATATTAAATAAGGTTTCTTTGATCCGGTCCGTCGTCGGCCGGGTCTGTCTGCCGGGAACCGTCTTTAATGGAAGACTCCGGCATTTTCCTGCTATTACTCTCATGTTGGTCTTATTTTCGTCCTTACTGTTTTTGTTTGATGGATCAGTCGGCTTTCAACTGCTCTCTCCAGTCCAAATCTCCTCTTGCAAGTCCCAAAATCAGAGACTCCGCAGTTCCGATATTTGTTGCAATCGGGATATTGTACTGGTCGCAGGTACGGATAATTTTGTAGACATCCGGCTCTTTCGGATTGATCATCGTCGGATTGTAAAAGAAAATTACCATATCCATATCGCCGCGTTCAATCATCTCGGTAAACTGTTTGTCTCCGCCTACGCTTCCAGGCAGAAACTTGTGTACATGAAGGTTCGTCACCTCTTCAATCCGCCGTCCGGTGGTTCCGGTGGCGTACACCTCATGTTTCATGAGGATTCCCTTGTATGCAATACAGAAATCCTCGATCAGACTCTTCTTGCTGTTGTGTGCTATGATTCCAATATTCATTACTGCAAACCGCCCCTTCTCCTGTTTTTACTACCATGTACAGCAATTATAACAAATTTATTTTCAATACGCAATTCTTTTTGTGAATTTTTTACACAGTTTTTATATTTTTTCTGCCGTTCCATTTTTCCTTCTTCTTTTACTTTCTCCGCTTTTCCGGAAAAAATACAGAATCTGGAAGTTTATTTTTGTTTTCTTTCCACATACTATGACCGTAGCAGAACAGATGAAAAACACATCCGGATCTGCTTCACAGCAGCTTTTAACAAGCACAAAGATAAAGGAGGGAATGAACATGGCGAATCGTTCATCGAATACCGCAGCAGTACCAGAAGCAAAAGGCGCTCTGGACAAATTCAAATTTGAGGTGGCAAGCGAACTCGGCGTGCCGCTCAGTGATGGCTACAACGGTAACCTGACTTCCAAACAGAATGGTTCTGTCGGAGGTTATATGGTCAAAAAGATGATTGAGCAGCAGGAACGCCAGATGTCCGGCGGTTCTTCTGGCCAGTACTAATCATCCCGGTATAACATCCTGATGCCGGAACAGGCATCAAAAAGCGTGAGCTCTTTTCTTTTCGGAAAAGCTCACGCTTTTTTCTTGCTCCTGCAGAGCTGGTACATAATACTTACAGATCAATGCTTCCGGTTACATCATCATTGATTACGTAGTAAGCAGTAAATTCCTCCGGTTTTACATAAACCTTCAGGCTCTTTAATTCTTCTGCTTTCTTGCCATATCCTTCGATCCAGATCTGCTGGATTCTCTCGTACAGATCTTTCTCCTTGATTTCTCTTCCGCCGAACTGCAGAATCATCTCCTGCTCCGCTTCTTTCTTTGCTGCTTTTGCAGGTGATTTTTTCTCTGCCGGCTTTTTCACTGCTGCTGGTTTTTTCGGTGCAGCCGCTTTCTTTGTCGTTGTTTTCTTTGCTGTTGTGCGGGTTGTTTTTGCAGCTTTTGCTGCCGGTTTTTCTTCTGCTTTTGCAGGTGCTTCCTCTGCTGCTGCAGTTTCCTTTACAACTTCTTTTGCAACTTCTTTTACAGCTTCTTTCTCTGCTGCGGTTGTTTTTTCTGCTGCTTTGGTCTCTACTTTTACTGTCTCGTTCTCTGCTGTCTTAGCCTGGGCAGCTGGTTTTTTCTTTACCATATCTGTTTCCTCCCATTTGGACCGGCCCTGTATATTTTGGAAGAGCCGTCCTGCGAACTATCATTCAGGCGAACGCTTGACACTCACGGTCCGCACATTTTTTGATTCCTTGTTTATAATACATGAATTTTTTTGGCATTTCAAGTAATATCTGATTTCGCACGAATTTTCCACGAAATTGTACAGTCATTTTCCGTACTATCCAATCAGGCTGTTACTTTTATCCGATTTTGCATTTTAAAGCCGGATTTTTTTGTAATTTTTCACAATCCAATGTCGTGGTTTTCCAGATCAAGATACGATTTCATTACCTTTTTCAGCAGTTCATGCTCCGGTTTTTCAAAATAAGGATCGTCGGCAAGCAGTTCTGAAGCCGCCTCACTCGCTTTCTGCAGGATATCGGCATCCCGGAAAATATCTGCCATCTGGAATTCCATATCCCCGCTCTGGCGCGTTCCCAGCAGATCGCCGCTGCCGCGCAGTTTCAAATCTTCCGAAGCAATATAAAACCCGTCGTTCGAATGGTTCAGGATTTCCAGACGTTTGGCGGTCTCCTGATCTTTGTTTCCGCGGATGAAAATACAGTAGGACTGATGCTCTCCTCTTCCGACACGTCCGCGGAGCTGATGGAGCTGTGCAAGGCCGAACCGTTCGGCATTTTCCACCATCATCACCGTCGCATTCGGCACGTTGACACCGACCTCCACGACTGTCGTCGAGACGAGTACCTGGATTTCTCCGCTGGCGAACCGCTCCATGATCTCGTTTTTCTGCGCCGCCTTCATCTGTCCGTGCAGCATCTCTACTGTGATGCCCGGCAGCTCTTTTTTCAGGAGCTGTGTATAGTCGGTGACGTTTTCCGCTTCCAGACCCTCGCTCTCCTCCACCATCGGGCAGATCACATACGCCTGACGGCCCAGTTCGACCTGACGCGTGATAAAGCGGTAAGCTTTTGGACGGTAAGACGTATCCACCACACAGTTTTTAATCGGCAGACGCTTCGCCGGAAGTTCATCAATCACAGAAATCGAAAGATCTCCGTACAGAATGATAGCCAGGGTTCTTGGAATCGGCGTTGCACTCATAACGAGAACATTCGGCGGTTCCCCTTTTTCAGCAAGTGCCGTTCTCTGCCGGACACCGAAGCGGTGCTGTTCGTCTGTGATGACAAGCGCCAGATTTTTGTACTGTACCTTTTCCTGAATCAGTGCATGTGTGCCGATCACCATTTTGCAGCTTCCGTCTTCCAGACTGGCATAGATTTCCCGGCGTTCTTTTGCTTTCGTGGATCCAGTCAGAAGGCGGGGATTGTATTCCGTCAGATTGTTTTCTTTCAACAGAGTGCAGAGCGATTCATAATGCTGCCGCGCCAGAACCTCCGTCGGAACCATCAGCGCCGATTGGTAGCCGTTCTCAGCTGTCATAATCATTGCAAGGAATGCCAGAATCGTCTTTCCGCTTCCGACATCTCCCTGTACCAGCCGCGCCATGCGGGTATGGCCTTTTAAGTCCCGCTCCAGTTCGCCCCACACGCGCATCTGTGCATTCGTGAGACGGTACGGCATATTTTCGATGACTTCCTCCGTCTTCCAGACGGCGCGGATCGGGAACACATTGGTAATTCCCTCCGTCTGCTCTTTTAACTGCCGCAGGGACAGGATGAAGAGAAAAAACTCTTCGAACACAATTCTGCGCCGCGCCGTTGCCAGATGCTCCTGGTCTTTTGGAAAATGAACCTCATGGAGGGCATAATTGATTTCACAGAGTTCATACCGGGCACGGATTTTCTCCGGCAGATAGTCCTGCGCAGGTGCGCATCGTTCCAGCACCTGTGCTACGGCCTTGCTCACCATCTTGTTCGTGAGACCGGCTGTCAGCCCATAAACCGGCTGAAGACTTGCCAGAAGCTCATGGTATGCGGCAGGAGTGAAGATTTCCGGCTGCTCCATCACGAGACGGCCTGATTTTTCCTGTATCTTTCCGCGGAAGATAAAAACACTGCCTTTCTTCAGCGTGCTCCGCAGAAACGGCATATTAAACCAGGTAAGCTGCAGCCGCACCGGCTCCTCGTAGAGTTCCAGGACAACGACGCTCTTTCTCTGGTTTCCTTTTACCGACGGACTGTGGACAATTCTTCCGTATACCGCATTCTTTTCCTCTTGTCTGCATTCGCGAAGGGGAACCGGCTCTGCATAGCAGTCATAATCTCTTGGATAATAATGCAGAAGCTGCTGCAAATTGTAGATTCCTACTTTTGCAAACAGCTTCTCCGTTTTTTCACCGATCCCCTTCAGTGTTGTCAGGGGTTCCGTATTCATATTTTTCTTTCCTTACTCTTATTCAACCGAAACGACACAGTAGTAAATCGGCTGTCCGCCATAGTTTACTTCCACATCGCAGTCCGGATATGCCTGCTCGATTTTTTCGCCAAGGCTTTCGGCATCTTCCTCACTCATATCTTCACCGTAGTAGATGCTGATCAGCTCGCTGTCCTCATCGACCATGGCGCGGATGGTTTCTTCTGCAACGGTAAGAATATCCTGTCCGACAGCGAGAAGTCCGTGATCGCCAAGTCCCATGATGTCGCCCTGATGGATCTCTTTCTCATCGATGTGGGTATCACGTACCGCGTACGTTACCTGACCGGTTTTCACCATCTGGATGCCCTCTGTCATGGCCTCCTCGTTCTCTTCTGCAGATTTCTCCGGCACATAGCTGATCATGGCTGTGATGCCCTGCGGAACGGTTTTGGTCGGAACAACGATGATATTTTTGTCCTCAGTCATGGCTTTTGCCTGATTTGCTGCGAGGATGATATTTTTGTTGTTCGGCAGAATAAAGATATTCTTTGCATTGACCTTCTCAATTGCAGTCAGCATATCCTCGGTGCTCGGGTTCATGGTCTGACCGCCCTCGATCAGGTAATCAACACCGAGTCCCTGGAAGATCTCTTTGATTCCCTCTCCGATGGACACGGCAATGAATCCGTTCTCCTTCGGCGGCTGTTTTGCTGCTTCTTTTCTCTTCTTATCTTCCTCTGCCTGCTGTGCTGCGATCTTTTCTGCGTTCTTGATCAGGCGCTCCTGATGCTCCTCACGCATGTTGTCGATCTTCATTCTGGTCAGCTGTCCGTACGTCAGCGCCTTGGAAATTGCTTTTCCAGGATCGTTGGTATGTACGTGTACCTTAACCAGCTCATCGTCTGCAACGAGAACGATCGAATCTCCGATTCCGTTCAGGAAATCTTTGAATGCATAAACCTCTTCATCCGGAAGCGGGTTTTCCAGCATAATGATAAACTCGGTGCAGTAGCCGAATTTGATTTCTTTTTCTGTCTCTTTGGACGGTCTGACAAATTCTGTCTTTGCTTCCGGCATCTCGAAATTCAGATCAATCTCTTTCCCGAGGAACGCGTCATATGCGCCCTGCAGTACGGTTAAGAGACCCTGTCCGCCGGAATCCACAACGCCTGCCTCTTTTAATACCGGCAGCATCTCTGGTGTCTGGGATAGCACGTACTCTGCATGCGCGAGAACGTCCTCGATGAATGCGTTCAGGTCTTCGCTTTCCGGTGCAAGCTCTGCTGCTTTCTCTGCTGCTCCCTTTGCCACGGTCAGGATGGTACCTTCTTTTGGCTTCATAACGGCTTTGTATGCAGTCTCAACTGCTTTTTCCATTGCCTCTGCAAGAATCTCTGCGTTCAGCTCTTCATAATCGCGGATCTTCTTGGTAAAGCCACGAAGAAGCTGGGAAAGAATAACGCCGGAGTTACCTCTGGCACCGCGCAGAGAACCGGAAGAGATTGCCTTGGAAAGGTTGTACATGTTCACTTCTGTGAGTGAGTTTACTTCCTTGACTGCGGACATGATCGTCAGCGTCATGTTGGTACCTGTGTCGCCGTCCGGTACCGGGAACACGTTCAGCTCATTGATCCACTCTTTCTTTACTTCCAGATTTTTTGCACCAGCCAGAAACATTTTTGCCAGTAAGCCGGCATCAATTGTATTTGTAGCCACTTTCTTCATTTCCTCCTATTACCATCAGTCGATGACGCGAACGCCTTCAACCAGGATGTTGATTTTTTCAATTTCCATTCCGGTGAACTCTTCCACCTTGTATTTCACATTATTGATCAGGTTATCTGTTACGGCAGAAATACTGACTCCGTAAGAAACAATCACGTGGAAATCCAGGGAAATTTTATTTTCCGAAATCGATACATTGATTCCGTGTGTCAGACTCTCTTTTTTCAGAAGTTTGACCAGTCCATCTTTCATGTTTACCGCTGCCATTCCGACAATGCCGAAGCACTCCACAGCAACGCTGCCCGCATACAGGGCGATTACATCCGGATTGATTACGATTTCTCCCAAGCCTGTATTCATACGACCTTTCATGCCTTGTATCCTCCAATTCCATCATACTATTCAAAACACATGGAGACAGGAATAACTGACTCCACTCTACGATACATTATAACCGCTTTTCCGCAAAAAAGAAAGTTTAAAATGAAAAACCTTCAAAATTCATATAATTTTTTCATTTTTTACTTGCAAAACCGGTATAGATCTGTTAGAATGACTTATGTTGTGAGTCTAAAATGCGTTTTGACTCAAGTACGTATGTCAAGGAGGTGCAATCATGGCAAAGTGTGCAATTTGTGAGAAGGGTGCTCATTTCGGAAACAACGTAAGTCATTCACATAGAAGAAGCAATAAAATGTGGAAATCTAACGTAAAATCTGTCAAAGTTAAAGTTGACGGTGTACCGCAGAAAATGTACGTATGTACTTCCTGCTTAAGATCCGGAAAAGTAGAGCGTGCATAAGTTGAATGGTTAAAAGGCCTTTCCAGTCCGGGAAGGCTTTTTTGCTGTTTAAAAATAGAATTAAGATTTTAAAAAAAGTTCTGGGAAGAGCAAACAGGACATAAGTTTTCGCTTATGCCCTGTTGTGCTCTATTTTTTATATTTTAAAAGGGAGAAAAAAATAGCGTGGTCTCTTAAGCTGAACCTGCCAACGATCCATATGCTTAGCAAAAGAAAAAGAGCATCCTACCGAAACTTTCATTCTGGTAAGACGCCCTCGTCTTGATCTATGATATTAGTATAGTTGGCTGATTCATTTAAGATGGACTTATTATAGCGCAGCTTTCTTCATTTTGCAAGTATTTCTCTGTACAAATCAGCCAGTTCATTTCCGATCTTTTTGTGCATCTTTCACTATTCCCCTGTATTGCAGAACAGATGATATCCCACGCACAGCAGCAGAGCGGCCGCAAGAACCGTAAGAAATGAGCTGCGGATCATCAGGCTGATGAGAAGCCCGACCCCCATCCAAAACAGCAGAAAACCTAAAATTCTGCACAAACGAGCTTACTCCTTATCCGCCTCTTGGTTTATTATATGCTCTACTTTCTCTGCGGTATACCCGTCCTCTTCCTTTTTGCCGGTAAAGCGGCTGATCAGATCCGGAGCCATGTCAATGATTTTGGTCACAGCATCCTGGTTTTTGATGTTGACCAGACGCGTTCCGTTTTTGCTGATGACAAGAACGGCGCTCGGAGAAATTTTTCCGCCCATACCGCCTCCTGCATTGTTCTTTGCATTTTCTGCAAATGCACCCGCTCCCACGCCGAAGGAAACGTCTACCAGCGGCAGAAGAATCGTATCCTCAATGTGGATCGCCTCACCTACGACCGTCTTTGTTGTGATAAAACTGTCCATTCCGCGGAACAGTGCTTCTACGGTATTCTGAAATGTGTTGTCCTTTTCTGCCATCTTTTAGGCCTCCTTGTGTTTGAAATGTCGTATGGTTTTCCGAAGATTCTGATCCCGGAATAATCGAAGTGCAATGCCGGCTGCTGTCACAGCCTGAAAACTTCCTTTCATCCGGACATCGCCCTGGAGAATTTCCTGTTCGAAATCCGGCTGGATGGAAAGGTCTTTCGGCAGTTTTCCATAAATCATACCCAGAATGCCGAGTGTCTCTCCGGTCAGTGCCGGATCGTTAAATCCGAACCGGACTGTGCCGGTTACTTTTTTCGGTGCTGCTTTCTTCAGGAAATAAAGCACTTCTTTCTTTGCATGGAGCAGCGCCTCACGGAACATCTTCGAACGGAAGAATTTTTTCACACTCTCCCACTTTCTTTTTAACCGTCTGCCTGCCTGGATTTTCTGCTCCAGTTTTTCAAGCAGACGGAACGGAAGTTCCAACAGCCGGAAAGCTGTCTGCAGCAGACGGCTGGCAAGATTCAGCAGTTTTTCCGGAAGATATTCGATCCTTCCGAAAAACCGTTCCAGAATGCTTTTTTTCGGCGCATCCGGTTCCTGCTCTTGCTCTGGCTGCTCCTTCTGTGCTGTCACCTTCTGCTGCTTTTCTTTCTGGTCCGGTGCTTTCTGCTCTGCTGTTTTTTCTGCTTCCAGCGCATTTTCTGTCTCATTTTCCTCCGTCCGGGGCACGGACGCTTCTCCCCGGCGGATCTTTTTCAGCCGCCGTTTCCATGTTTCCAGTGATGCCCCGAAAAGCAGAATCTGCGCCTCCGGCTTCTGTTCCTCATACGAGGCCGTCAGCGCGACGGCTCCGAAAAGCCACGATACTCTTCCGCTCGCTTTTACGCAGGCAAATCCCTCTTCTTCTTTCAGAACCTGCGCCCGGTAGCAAAAAGGAAGAAACAGGACGGTGCAGACGATAAGAAGCACGAGAAACAGTAAAACAAGGATTAAAATCCCCAGTGCCTTCAAAATCATGAATAGTATATGTATCATTCACATCCCTCAATCCGGTTCAGCAGCCATTCCCGGATTTTTACTTCTCCGGTTTCCCGATAAGTTTCCAATGCGATCGCCTCCACAAGCTCAAAAGCTTCCTCGCGCGACACGGCAAGTCCGACAATCATCGGACAGTTTCTCCGCACGGCCGGCTGCAAAAGCAGATCCGCCGGAATTACATCCAGATTGTTCTGCTGATTGGAAGGCAGTGTGAGGAGCCAGACTCCCGGAACTGCTTTTTTGTTCTCAATCCGGCGCATCCATTTTTTCTGTTTCTTTTTTGCAGTATCCCCGACGTACAGATTTTTATACCAGTTTACCATATTTTCCCTGAGCCTGTGGCTGAACCTTCCATAAATTTGCTCTCTTCAGTTCCAGATACTCCTGATAGGCCTTTTCCAGAATCTGCCGTTCATTGGAAAACTTCAGCAGATGATATGCTTCGTGATACTTGTAATAGCCCGAATCCACAAAGTATTCTTCTCTCTGTGGACGGCTGTAGTAGCCGGATGAGACCATCAGATACCAGTGCACCTCTTTTTCCACGGTGTCCTCCGGAATGCTGAAGCTGTACTGGCTTTTTCCCACGTACTTGATGATGGTGCCGTGTACGCCGGACTCCTCATATACCTCGCGGACAGCAGTCTGTTCATGGGTTTCTCCCGGCTCAACGGTTCCTTTCGGCAGAACCCAGCCTTCATATTTGTTGCGGTAGCTTTTGTAAAGCGTCAATATTTTTCCACGGTAGATTACGATACCTCCGCAGCTTACTGCTTCGATCATACGTTTTAAGCTCCTTCTGGCTTTTTCCATTCCCTGACAGCTCTTTTCTTCCCGCTTGCCGCCAGATCTTCTGTTAAAAAGTATACCTCTTTTCCCGCCCCCGCGCAACCTTAAAACCGCATCCTTTTTCTAACATTTTTCTAAAAATTCAGAAAACGCGCCCGAACCCATCCTTTCCGGTTCGAACGCGTTTTTTTCATCGTTTACTGCTGTGCATAATATGCTTCAATTACCTGTCTTGCAATCGGTACAGCGACTTCACTCGAATATCCGCCGTTTTCTGCCACAACAGCAATGACAATATCAGGATCATCCGCATTGGAGAATCCGACAAACCAGGAATGCGGTGTCTCTCCGTCGCTTCCGTGTTCTGCGGTTCCTGTTTTACCGGCGATATTGTACGGCAGATCCGAAAGTGAAACTGCAGTTCCGCTCTGGACAACGCCTTTCATCAGCTCTGTCAGCGTATTGGCTTCGCTCTCGGACATTACCGTGCCAAGAGACTCTTTGTAAAAGGTTTTGACTGCCTGTCCGTCCGCAGACACAATGTTGTCCACATAACGCGGTTTGATCATTTCTCCGTCATTTGCAACCGCGGAGGCGATCAGTGCCATCTCCATCGGTGTTACCAGCGTATCACCCTGGCCAATGGAGGTCTGCATCACAAGAGCATCCGCCGTTGTCGAATCAAGGTCGAAAGAACTTTTGCTGGTCGGAAGCTCCAGATCCAGACGGCTGTTCAGATACAGGGAATCCGCCAGCGAGCGGAAGGCATCTTTATCCAGCCCAAGGCCAATCTGTGCAAAGGCAGAGTTGCACGAATGTGCAAACGCACCTGCAAAATCTTCCGGTCCATGCACTTCACCGCCGGAGCAGTGAATCGTATAGTTTCCTGCTGTCAGCTCACCGTCACAGTCGAACGAAAAACCGTCCAGTGTGCCGTTCTGACGGAGATACGCAAGCGAAGTAACAATCTTGAACGTAGATCCCGGCGGATATCTTCCCTGCAGACCGCGGTTCAGAAACACGCCGCTCTCATCGTCTGCGTTCAGTGCCTCCCAGTCCTCATCAATCGTATTAGGATTAAAAACCGGATTGCTCACATTGGCAAGTACACGGCCCGTTTTTGCCTCCAGCACGACAACTGCACCGCGGTATCCGTCCAGTGCATCGGCCGCGGCCTGCTGGAGTGTTGTATTCAGCGTTGTATAGAGACTGTCTCCCGGGTTCTTCGCATCGCTGAATTCATTCTTTACCTGCTTTAACTTACTTGTATGGGACTCCATCAGCATATAGTTGTAGGAAGATTCGAGGCCGCTGTTTCCTTTTCCCGTGTAGCCAACCACCTGCGCAAACAGGCTGCCGAACGGATACGTTCTTACTTCATCCCCGTTTTCATCTGTCGTCGTCTTTGCCAGTTCCTGGCCGTCCGCAGAATAGATTGTTCCGCGGATCACGCGCTCTGCATAGTTATTCTGTCTCGTATTGTAAGAACTATTCAGAAATTCTTCTTTCCGCACGACATTAAAGTAAACGAGATACGCGATCAGCCCAAGAAACATGGCCACGAACAGGAACGAAACGATCAGATACGGCCCTGCGCCGTTGTTTGCCGCCTTACCAGTGGAGGCTGTTCTCGGTCTGCTCTTCGATCCGCCGTTCGAATTCATCCGGCTGCTCGCGGTACTTCTGGCGGGTTCCCTGTCCGTCGTTCCGGCTGCCGCTCTTCTTTCGTCTTTCGGTCTCTTCGTCCGGGCGTCGTTTTTTCTTGGCGCCTGGGTCGTTTTTCTGCTGGTTTCGTTTCTTCTTGTTTTGTCTTTTCTCAAGCTCCTCACCTTCGTCTTCCCTTAAGATGTACAATCCCTGAATGATCGACAGCATCAGCACCGTGGAGAACATAGAGCTTCCTCCATAGCTGACCAGCGGCAGCGTGATACCTGTCATAGGAATAAATTTAATGGTTCCTCCGATGGTGAGGAACACCTGTGTCGCATATTCCGTTCCAAGACCCATGGCAATCAGTTTGTAGAACCGTTTGCTCATCTTCATGGAAATATTGATAATCAGAAGGAATGTGGACATGCACAGCAGAATCAGGCAGATTCCGAAGATAATGCCCATCTCCTCACAGATCGCACAGAAAATAAAGTCTTTCGTTGCAACCGGGATAATGTCAGGCCGTCCCTCGAAAAGGCCGGTTCCGAACCATCCGCCGGAGCACATGCCGAAGAGTCCCTGTGCTAACTGGCTGCTGATATCCCAGTTTCCGATCGGATCCTGCCAGAGTGCCACACGGTTCCGTACATGGGAAAACAGGAAATACGCCACAACGCAGGCGGCACTCATTCCCGCAAGTCCCAAAAGCGGATATCTGGCTTTTCTCGTTGCCACATAGATTACAACCACGTACGCCATAAAGAAGACGAACGCAGTTCCAAGGTCGGTGGATGCAACAAGGATCAGCACATGAACTGCCGCAACGACCGTTGCTTTCACAACGTTTCCAAAGGAATTATCCTCGCGCAGCATGCCTGCCATAAAGAACACGAGTGTGATCTTGGCAATCTCGGAGAGCTGGAACGTAATGCCGTGGATTTCGATCGACAGCTTCGCACCGCCGGAAGTAAAGCCAAGCACCATAACGACGGAAAGCATGGCAATTCCGAGCACAGCGTAAATCCAGGTCAGATTTTTCAGAAACTTGCCCTTTCGGACAATGACCGGAATGATGAAGCAGAGCAGTGTGGATGCCGCCAGAATTTTGTACTGGGACATCGCCTTTGACACGCTCAGTCTCGTCAGAATAATCATGCTGATCGAGAGCAGCATACACATGTTGTTTACCAGGATCATCGATGCCTTCCGGTAAATCAGGCGGTACAGGATCTGTACGCCCAGGATATACGCCATCGTGAGCAGAAACATCTGAATCGTTGATACTTCGCCCTCCTGCAGGAACATCACGAAGAAACAGATGAAATTCATCAGAATGATCATGATGATCTGCCGCATCAGAATGTAATGGCGCTCATCCTCATCCCGCTCTTTGAGTGCAGCAAACGACTGCACGGTAAAACAGATCATGAGGAAGGTAATCACATATTTTGATAACTGAACAATGGTATTTTCCATAAATTCCCCTTATTTTTTCTCACCGTTTACTCTACTTTCCGGCGGAAATGGCCTTTGGTATATTCCTGTTCGGCCGGAACTGAGATTCCTTTACAGTACGTTCCAGCAAACGCAGCGGCGATTTCTTTTGTCTCCTCCAGTGTCTCGATGGTAAAATTCAGCCGCACCGCAGCCGGATGCATGGACCGGATCTCATCGGCTTCTTTTACCAGGCCGAGCGGAAGGCTGTTGTAGATCACACTGTAGCACGAGGTGCAGTAACTCTTCACCGGGAAGTATTTTCCCATCCGGTCTTTTAAGCGTACCAGAGAATAACTGTGATTGCAGCCGTTCAGGTTCTTCTGGACACACTGGGCGGAAACCATCATCGGAAGGTAGCCGTAGACCACCATTTCGCTGTTCGTATTGTCACGTTTTCCGATTTCCCGCTCGTTCAGCTCATACGGAACGGTATCACGCTGCACGCCCTGCTCCTGCCAGAATGCCTGCGCACGGCTGTTGTACGTGTAAACGCTGTAATCGAGCCGGATATCCTTTTCCATTCCCATCTCTTTCAAAAACGAAAAGCTTTCGAGATTGCGGATCAGAAAACCGCCAAGACCGATCTCCTTCAGACAGCGGAACGTGTCGCGGTATTCCTTCAGATCGCCTTCACGCACAACGTGCGGCAGCATCAGATAAACCTGTTTTCCCAGTTCTTTCGCCTGCAGGATGCCTTTTTCCGCCTGCTCTTCGAAGATTTCCCGTTTGAAGCATCCCATGCCGGCGTAGATCGTCGTGATCTCCGGAATCTCGAGCAGCGCATTCCACTGGGCTCTCGTCTCGGCAGATGCGGTCAGCTCCATTTTCTTTTCTGCCCTGCTTTCCTGGTCCGGTTTTCCAGATGCTTTTGCTTCCTGTTCCGGCTTTTCCGCTGCTTTTCTGCGGTATGGCTCTGTCATCTCTTTCACCAGCTGGTCCGAAACGCCTCTCCGCAGCTCGTTTAACGTCTGCATCGGCACGAAACAGTTGTCATCCATACAGACATCGAGTTCTTTGAAATAGAATGGTGTCTCGCCTGTCTTTTCCAGCTGTGTTTTTACGCGTTCCTCGGTCAGCGGCTGCTTCTTTGCCGGTTCTACCATGCCCGCCTCTGCTGTTACGCTGTATTTTCCGCTTTCTGCACTTAAGAACGCCGGCTGGCCCGGATACAGGGTCAGAAAGCCGGAAATCGGCTCTTTTGCCTCAGTCTCGATATAATCTCTCTGGATCTCATAAAAGAGCTGCTCATTTCTGCGCTGTTTCTTTTTATTTTCCTGCTCTTTTTCGTTCTTCAGCGCCATCATATCGCGTCCGTTTCTTACGGTATAATAGCTTTTGTTGAAACCGTCACGGTTATACAGCTCATACAGCTTTTTCATGTCCTCCGGCAGAACGTGGAAACGGGACGGCTTTTTCTCGTACAGATCGAGGTATTTGCGGTAAATGCTGACAACGCCCGCTGTATACTCCGGCTTTTTCATTCTGCCTTCGATTTTGAGGGACATAATCCCGGATTTTACAATCTCCGGCAGCAGTTCTACCGTACACATATCCTTCGGGCTTAACGGATAGCGGTCGCCCGGCTCCCCCATGCGGTGGTTGTCTTTATCGTACGCTTCGTACGGCAGACGGCACGGCTGCGCGCATCTTCCGCGGTTTCCGCTTCTTCCGCCGATCAGGCTGGAAAAAAGGCACTGTCCCGAATAGCAGTAGCAGAGCGCCCCGTGGACGAAGCATTCAATTTCAAGGTTGGTCGTCCGGTGGATTTTCTGGATCTCCGCAAACGAAAGCTCACGGGCCGGTACCACACGCGTTGCGCCAAGGCTCTCCAGGAAACGCGCTCCCGCAGATCCTGTCACTGTCATCTGTGTGCTCGCATGAATGTCGAGATCCGGGAACCAGGAGCGGACCGCCTTTAAAACGCCCATATCCTGGACAATCACGGCATCCAGTCCCTGCTCATAGTACGGACGCAGATACGGATACAGTTTCTCTTCCAGTTCCTCCTCTTTTAAGAGGGTGTTGACCGTCAGATACAGTTTCCGGTTCCGCAGATGGACGTAATCAATGGCTGAGAGAATCTCCTGCTCATCCAGATTTTTTGCATACGCTCTTGCGCCGAATGCGGCTCCGCCGAGATAGACGGCATCCGCACCGGCGGAAACCGCTGCTTTTAACGCTTCCATCGAACCGGCTGGTGCTAATAATTCTGTCTTCATCTTTATCTCCTAAAAACGGGCGATTACCTGTTCCGCAATCCCCCGTTTTTCCTTCTTTTACGCTTTTAATAAATCTTCCAGATCCTTATTTGCCTTATCAAGCTGCCGCTGCAGTTCTTCCATCTCGCCGCGCACATGTTCCAGCTCGATTCGTTTCTCTTCCAGCTCTTTTTTCAGATCGCCGGCCTGGATTTCCGCTGCAATCAGATCGTGCTTCATATCGTAGGTTTCCCGGTCTTTGGCTTCCATATCCTCTTCGAGGGTATCTACCTGGCTTTTTGCTTTGAAATAGTCGTCTGCAATGTTCAGTGCAAGCAGTGTGTGCTTCGTATCCACCGACAGGCGGTTGTATCCGGCTGACTGGGAAAGTTCGCTGATCTTCTGATTCAGATAAGCAGCTACTTTCTGCAGATATTCCGGGCTCTCATAGCCTCCCAGTGTGATAATTTTTCCATCTATTAAAACCTGTGTTGTATTTTTTACAGCCATTCTTTTGCTTTTCCTCCACTGAATTTAACCGGACCAAACTTCCGGCTAATATAACCTATCATATACCGAAAATGGAAGAAAAACAACCTTTTTCTGCAAAAAGCGACAGAAAATGAAAGATTCAGGGCTTTTACTCTTCGATCTTACGCGGTGCCTCCAGCCCCAGGTGGTGCCAGGCAAATTCCGTTGCCACTCTTCCGCGCGGAGTGCGGTTGATAAATCCGGATTTGATCAGGAACGGCTCGTAGACATCTTCGATGGTGCCGGCATCTTCTCCAATCGATGCTGCCAGGGTATCGAGTCCCACCGGACCGCCCTGGAACTTTTCCATAATGGTGGTAAGAAGCAGCCGGTCAGTCTGATCCAGTCCGTAACGGTCTACTTCCAGCAGATCGAGAGCAAATGATGCGACCTCTTTTGTGATTCTTCCATCGTATTTCACCTGGGCAAAGTCGCGGACACGCTTTAAAATCCGGTTTGCCAGACGCGGTGTTCCCCTGGAACGGCGCGCCATCTCAAGCGCTCCCTGCGGGTCCACCTCCACATTCAGTACTTTTGAGGAGTGCAGGATAATGTTGGCCAATTCTTCCTCCGTGTAAAATTCCAGATGGTGGATGACACCGAACCGGTCGCGGAGCGGGGCAGTCAAAAGACCTGCACGCGTTGTTGCGCCGACCAGCGTAAACTTCGGCAGATCCAGGCGGATCGAGCGCGCCGAAGAGCCTTTTCCGATCATGATATCAATCGCAAAATCCTCCATCGCTGGGTAAAGAACCTCCTCGACCTGGCGGTTCAGGCGGTGGATCTCATCAACAAACAGGACGTCGCCCTCCTGCAGATTGTTGAGGATCGCTGCCATCTCACCCGGTTTTTCGATCGCCGGGCCGCTCGTTACCTTCATATGGGTTCCCATCTCATTTGCAATGATGCCCGCCAGCGTTGTTTTTCCAAGTCCCGGAGGGCCGTAAAACAGCACATGATCGAGAACATCACTTCGCTGTTTTGCTGCTTCAATATATACTTTCAGGTTCTTTTTCGTCTTTTCCTGTCCGATGTAGTCGTCCAGGTGCTGGGGACGGAGCGAACCTTCGATTTTCACGTCCTCCTCGAGAACGTCAGTTGTGATAATTCTTCTTTCCATCGTTATAAGGTTTCCTTCTTCCACAATTTAGGACCATCTGCTAAAACATATGCTTCAATGCCGCTTTCAGCACAGCCTCGCTGTCCATGCCTTCGGTGATTTCGACTTTCTTTACTGCCTGCAGTGCTTCCGTTCCGGAGTAGCCAAGCGCAGTCAGCGCCTGTACCGCATCCTGGAAGGCATCCGGTTCGCCTGTCTGCCGTACCGCCGCAGCCGCCTGATTTCCTGCCAGCTTCTGCTCGAACGCTTCCTGCAGGTCGAATTTGTCTTTTAATTCCAGAATCAGCTTCTGCGCGGTCTTCTTTCCGATGCCCGGTGTTTTGGCAATCGCCTGGACATCTTCCGAGAGGACGGCAAAGCGCAGATTGTCTGCAGTAAGCGTGGACAGCACCGCAAGCGCCGCTTTTGGTCCGATGCCGCTTACGCCGATCAGCATACGGTATATTTCAAGATCTTCACGGGACAGAAAGCCGAATAGGGAAATTCCGTCTTCCCGCACACTCATATGGGTATATATCTTTAACTCTTCTCCCTCCCGGATGCCTGCGTCGAACATACTCGCTGGAATATTCAGCTCATAGCCGATTCCATGGCTTTCGAGAATCATTTTTCCTTCCGAAAGAGAATCTACAGTTCCTTTGATAAATGCAATCATGTTTTTCCTCCAAAGCGCCGTTTTCTTTTTTCGAAAGCGAACGCACATTCTATTATAGCAGAACTTTTCTCATCACGCAACGATTAGTCGCTGTCTTTCTTGCATGTCAGATTTTTTCGTCTTATAATATCTTTAGATTCAAAAAAGTTTTTCAAAGGAGACAAAAAACCTTATGCAGATCATAGATTCTACCCCCGCTGCTCTCTCTGCCAATCTTCAGATGTATCTGAGAAACGGCGATGTCTTTTTCGATATTGAGACGACCGGCCTTTCCTGGCGTACCTCGCATCTCTATCTGATTGGTGCGCTGTTCTTTGACCCGGCCGCGGATGCTTTCACACTGCGCCAGTGGTTTCTTGATCGACCGACCGAAGAAAAAGAGATGCTTGTCTCTTTTTTCACGTTTCTTTCCGACGTGAAGCGGCTGGTGCATTTTAATGGAACGACATTTGATCTTCCTTACCTCACACACAAAGCACTGTTTTATCAGATGGAAGATCCGCTTTCGTCAATCGCATCCCTGGATCTTTATCAGGCACTCCGCCCGTTTCAGTCAATCCTGGGACTTTCTTCAATGAAACAGAAAAATGTGGAACAGTATCTCTCATTCCCACGGAAGGATCAACTTAACGGAAAACAGTTGATTTCTGTTTACCACGACTATCTTCAGACACTGGATGAAAAGAAACTGGAACTGCTTTTCCTTCACAATTATGAGGATGTCCTCGGCATGGGTTCTGTTCTGGAACTGCTCGCGCTTCCTGCCCTGTTTCACGGCGATTTTTCTGTCCAGTCGTGTCGTTTTACCGGACAGACACTGGAAGTTTCACTGCAGCCCGAGCGGGAAGTTCCGGTTTTCCTCTCCCGTGTCTGCGCGGATGGTTCTCTTACAGCCTTTGGTTCACGGGTTTCTCTCTCCCTGCAGACGCATACGGCGGAGCTGAAATATTTCTTCCCGGACTATAAGAATTACTATTATCTTCCGCTGGAGGATCAGGCTGTTCACAAGAGCGTTGGCGCGTTTGTCGATCCGGAACACCGTCAGAAAGCAAAGGCTGCCAACTGCTATCAGCGGCGGACCGGTACATTTCTTCCGCAGCAGAAAGAGTTTTTCACCCCGGCCTTCCGCGAGGATTTCAAAAGCCGCCCTTACTATTTTGAGTGGTCCGATGCCTTTCTTTCGCAGGAAAATCTCCTGAAAGAGTATCTCTGTTCCGAGCTTCAGCTCTTTTTCAAAGACGATAGCAAAACCAGAAAATAAAACAGCCGTACACGTTTTTGCATGCACGGCCGTTTTTCCGGGACTGTCCTTTCCAAGCAGTCCTTTATTTTTTCTCTTCTTTCTCTTCTACCTTTTTTTCTTCCTTTTTCAGAGAAGCATGATGCGTTCCCTGCAGATGCGGATAGGCGCGCAGATAACGTTTCGTTGTCAGGCGCATCAACCAGTTGGTCGGAAGCTGCGGTTTTGTCATCTGGTCAAAGCGCTCCAGCAGCTCTTTAAGATCCGGCATCTTATCGCTGCGCACATCAAATCCAAGTGCCGCAAACCGTTCTTTCTGCTCTGCTCCGAACTCGGTCAGGCGTTCCTTCTGCTCTGCTCCGAACTCCATCAGGCGGTTCTTCGACTCGGAAAGCGGATTTCTTCTTCCCTCGGCTTCTTTCCGCTCCTTCTCCAGCTTCTGCATCTGCTCCATTGCCTCAGACAGTGTCTGGCGTTTCTCGGCCAGATATTCTTTCATCTTATCTCTGGAATACTCTGCACGATACTGCTGTACTTTCGCATTCATCTCCTCGGCAAGCTGGTTAAAGCGGGATTTCTGCAGATATTTCATAAATTCTCCCCACGTTTTCTCCAGACTGCGCATCTTCTGTCCCAGCTGGAATGCTGCGGCTGCGGAAAATCCAAAATCTACCAGATAGCAGACGGTAACAACGGAAACAATGATCTCTCCTGTAGTATCCGAAACAAGATTCACTACTTTCACGGCAATCGGCTGCAGAATATAGAACAGCCCCAGTGTAAAGAATCCCCAGGCAATCGAACTGCTGAGGCAGATCTTTCCCTGAAAATTAAACTTCTGATTGCTGTAGTCCCACCAGTGCGCATGAAAAATGGTCTCCATCAGCACGCCGGTTACATATTCCAGAACCGTCGCTACAATGACACCTCCGAAATACAGTGCCCAGACGTTCGCTTCAAACGGGCGCAGGATCAAGTATACCATAACAGCGCCGGTGCCGTACAGTGTCAGCAGCGGACCATTGACAAAACCGCGGTTGACCAGTTTTTTCTGCCGGATCGATACATAGGAACTCTCCCAGATCCATCCGCAGAAGCTGTACAGCCAGAACCATGCTAGAACGTGGTACAGATCCACACCCAGAATCTTCGTCTCCCACATAAACTTTCATCCCCTTTTTCTTTTCTGGTGCCAAAAACAGGATGATAAGAAAATACCGCAGGCAACAGGTTTCCTGTCTGTTCAGGAAACCCGGTTGTCTACGGCATTCTAATCATCCAACTGCAGCACCTGCAAGTTAAATTATTCTTACTCTTCTACTGGCTCTTCGTTTTCCAGAGCTTTCATGCTCAGAGAGATTTTTTTGTCTTCCTCGTTGAAATCAACTACTTTTGCAGTGATTTCCTGTCCGATTTTCAGTGCATCAGACGGTTTCTCAACGTGCTCTCTGGAGATCTGGGAAACATGAAGCAGAGCATCTACGCCCGGCTCAAGCTCAACGAATGCACCAAAGTCAGTCATACGGGCAACACAGCCTTCTACTACGTTGCCTACAGCGTATTTGTCAGCAGCGTTCAGCCACGGATTCTCTTCCGGGAATTTTAAGGAAAGAGCGATCTTGTCGCCGTTGATGTCTTTGATCAGAACTTTTACAGTCTCACCAACTTTGAATACTTTTTTCGGGTTCTCTACGCGGCCCCAGGACATCTCAGAGATGTGAAGCAGTCCGTCAGCTCCGCCCAGATCGATGAATGCGCCGAAATCGGTAACATTCTTAACAGTTCCCTCTACAACATCGCCAACTGCAATGCGTGCGAACAGTTCTTCCTGCAGTTTCTTCTTCTCAGCAACGATGAGCTGTTTGCGGTCACCGATGATGCGTCTTCTTCTCGGGTTGAACTCGGTAATAACGAATTCAATTTCCTGATCTGCATATTTAGACAGATCTTTTTCATATACATCAGATACAAGGCTGGCCGGAATGAATACTCTGGTCTCCTCAACAACTACGGATAATCCTCCGTTCAGTACCTGTGTTACTTTTGCTTTCAGAACTTCATGATTCTCGAATGCTTCCTCGAGTCTCTTGTTGCCTTTTTCAGCAGCAAGTCTCTTGTAAGTAAGAAGGACCTGTCCCTCTCCATCATTTACTTTCAGAACTTTGACTTCCATTTTGTCACCTGGCTGTGCAACGGTGTGAAGATCGATGGAAGAATCGTTGGAATATTCGTTTTTGGTAAGAATACCATCGGCTTTGTATCCGATATTCAGGATAATCTGATCGTCTTTGACATCGATTACAGTACCCTCAACGACTTCTCCGTTTCTGATTGTTTTAAATGATTCATCCAGCATTTGTTCAAAACTCATTTCTGACATTTTTTGAACCTCCTCAATTATTTTATTCGGGGTGGATGCCCCAGCTGTAATACCTACGCGACCAAATGATTGAAAAGGCTTAGATTCCAAATCAACGAGTGTCTCTATAAAGTAAGTATTTTTACATTCTTCTTTACATATCTCATACAGCTTTTGCGTGTTTGAACTATGTCTGCCTCCCACGACAAACATGGCATCAACCTTCCTGGCAATTGCTCTCGCTTCCGTCTGTCTTTCCTCGGTAGCGTTGCAGATAGTCTTTAAAACAGTACTATCATAACTCTTTTTCAAAAAAATTTCAACTAAATCTTTAAATTTGTTGTAATTAAATGTCGTCTGTGCCACAATAGATATTGGTTTTCCATTTTCGGGCACAAAACTTTCCGCTTCTTCGGCGGTATGCATCACGGTAACCGGGCCGCTCGCCCATCCCATGATGCCCTGTACCTCCGGATGATCCGCGCTTCCGATGATGACGACGTGGCGGCCTTTTCTGCCCTCCTCGTCCACAATCCGGTGGATCTTCTTGACAAACGGGCACGTCGCATCTACAATCTTCATGCCGCGCGCTTCGATCTTTTCACAGACATCCCGCGACACGCCATGCGACCTGATCACAACGGTTCCGCCGGAAAGCCCCTCTAGTTCATCTTCCGAATGGATCACCTGCACGCCGCGGTTTTCGAGATCCTCCACAACCTGTTCGTTGTGAATAATCGGCCCGAAGGTGTAGACCGGCTTTTCACCGCTCTCAATTTCACGGTATACCGTATCGACCGCCCGTTTGACGCCGAAGCAGAAGCCTGCACTTTTTGCAACAGTTACTTCCATCTGTTTTTCTTCTCCTCTTTTCTCTGCCGCGTTTACATGCGCTCGCGGGCAAGGCTTAAGATCTTTTCCACAACCTCATCGATCGTCATTTCAGAGCTGTCAACGAGTACGGCGTCTTCTGCCTGTACCAGCGGGGAATGCTCTCTGTGCATGTCCTGATAATCACGCTCATTGATATCTTCCTCGATTTTCGCAAGATCGGCTGTCTGTCCCTTTTCGGTCAGCTCTTTCCAGCGGCGCAGTGCGCGGACATGGGCACTTGCTGTCAGATAGACTTTCAACGGTGCGTTCGGCAGAACGGCAGTTCCGATATCGCGGCCGTCCATCACAAGATCCGTATTCTCCGCCATCTCCTGCTGCAGCTCCACGAGTTTTTTCCGTACTTCCAGATAGGCGCTTGTCGCGGATGCCATCTTTCCAGCCTCCTCGGTGCGCAGTCTTCCGGTGACATTGACGCCGTTTAAATAAACCTGCTGCTCTCCGTTTTCGTAGGAAATGGAAATTTTCACATCTTTGCAGGCTGCCTCAATTTTTTCCTGCTCTTCCGGTGCAATGCCAAGATCTGAAAAATAGATGCCCATGGCACGGTACATTGCTCCTGTATCAACGTAGACAAACGAAAGCTCCTTTGCCACACGTTTTGCGATTGTACTTTTGCCAGCGCCTGCCGGTCCGTCAATTGCAAGATTAAATCTCATCTTCTCTCTTCCTCCTGAAAATTCTAAAATCTGTGATCCATATTTTATTCCTGTTCTTCCTTTGCCCGGATCTCTTCGGCTGCAGCGTGGGCACTTGCCCAGGCAATCTGCAGATTGAAGCCGCCGGTCAGTGCATCGAGATCGAGCACTTCTCCTACGAAGTACAGACCTTCTTTTTTCTTTGCCTCCATCGTGCCCGGACGGATCTCTTTCACGGAAACACCACCCTGTGTGATAATTGCTTCACGGAAACCCCGTGTTCCGGTTACTGTAAACGGGAAATGCGTGATCAGCTCTTCAAAGTGCTGACGCTCCGCTTTCGATACGGCATTGACCTGTTTGTACGGGTCGATCCCGCCAAGAGAGAGCATCACCGGAAGCAGTTTCGCCGGGAACAGACTGTTGATCACGTTGCGGAACTGTTTGTTCCGGTTTTCCTCAAATTCACGCAGGATCCGCGCATCCAGCTGTTCTTCCGTGAGTGCCGGCTTCAGGTTCAGATATCCTTTCAGCGGCTGCTGTTCCAGTGCTTTTCCGATGTAGGAGCTCGCAGAAAGCCCCAGCGGGCCGGAAATTCCGAAATGTGTAAACAGCATCTCGCCGAATCCATCGAACAGCGTCTTTTTGCCGTTTTTAATCGTCATCGTCACATTTTTCAGGGAGAGTCCCTGCAGCTCACGGATGTACGCTTCCTCTGTTTCCAGCGGCACCAGCGCCGGGCGGAGCGGAGTGACGGCAAGTCCTGCCTCTTCTGCGAAACGGTAGCCGTCTCCATCCGACCCCGTCGTCTGGTACGACATACCGCCGGTTGCGACAACGACATCATTGTAAAAAAGCTCTTTCCCGTTTTCCAGGCGGATTCCTTTCACGCGGTCTCCTTCGAAAAGAAGCTCTTTTACTTTTGTATTCTTATGCACCTGAACATTTTTCCGTTTCAGTTCCGTCTCCAGCGCGCGGATAATATCCGAGGAGTGATCTGACTCCGGGAAGACACGGTTTCCGCGCTCCACTTTTAAGCGGACACCTGCCGCTTCGAAAAACTCCTGCACCTGGGCGCTGTCAAAGCTGTAGGCGGAGCTGTACAGAAATTTCGGGTTTGTCACCACATTCGTGAAGAACTCTTCTGTCGGGCAGTCGTTTGTCACATTGCAGCGGCCCTTTCCTGTGATAAACAGCTTCTTTCCCAGCTTTTCATTTTTTTCATAGAGATGAATCTCTGTCTTTTCGCCGGCGGCAAGCACGGCGGTCATCATTCCGGCGGCGCCTCCGCCGATTACTGCTGCTTTTCTCATGCTTTCTCCTTTACCGGCAGAGCTGCCTTTTTTCCGCCCATGGGACGTGCATCGTCCAGCCCGTTGATTTCATCGTTGCTGTAAACCTGGTACTCATCCCACAGTTTTTCCATGCTCTCAAGTGTCTTTTTCACATCCGCCTGGCGTTTCATGCAGAGCGCCACGACAAGCGCATTGATTACACTCAAAGGGGCCACCAGAGAATCAACGATCGATGCCATATCGCTCTTGGCAATCAGCGTACAGGCTGCATAAACATTCATCGGTGAATGCACACTGTCTGTGATCGTAATCACCTTCGCTTTGCGGCTGTTCGCAAATTCCAGTGCCTTCATCGTACGCATCGAATACCGCGGGAAGCTGATGCCGATCACCACATCATCCTCCGTGATGCGGATCATCTGCTCGAAAATCTCGCTGGAACTGTTTGTCTGTACCTGGCGCACATCCGGGAAAATCATATGGAAATAGAACGCCAGAAAGCTCGCAAGCGGCGCGCAGCTCCGAATGCCGACAATGTAAATTGTCCGCGCAGAAAGAATCGTATCCGCAGCGCGCTCAAAGGCGCTCCGGTCCACTTCTTCCAGCGTCATCTTGATTTTTTCAATATCCGACTGCAGGACGGTCTCCAGAATTTCTCCCTGCGGCACGCGGCCATACGTAAACTGCATCCGCTGCACTGAATTCAGACGATTCATCACCATCTCCTCCAGTGCGCGCTGGAACTCCGGATATCCCGCGTAGCCAAGCTGCATCGCAAAGCGAACCGTTGTCGATTCGCTGACGCCGACCTGCTGTCCCAGGCGCGCTGCCGTCATCGATACGGCCTGGTCATAATGTGCCGTAATAAAATCTGCCAGCCTCTTCTGTCCTTTGCTCAACTTTCCGTAATTTTGATTCAGACGAATGAGGAGATTCTCGTTCGCTGCCTTCTGCTCTTCTGAAGAAGACTGTTCTTTTTCTTTTTTCATGTTATTTTCTTCCTGATTTGTTTTTCCGATCTGCAAATGCCGTTCGGCATCCACATTTTTTCTTTTGGGGGCATCCTGATTCTTTTTCGGACACACCTCGATCTTTTGAATTATAACACGAATAAATTACTGACGCAATGGCTGAAAAGCTGAAAAGGAAAGCCGGTGTTCTGCATTCCCTTTTTACGGGGAACACAGAACACCGGCTGATTTTTTTACTCAGATTTTATTTAGACCGGATATGCGCCGTCTTTTTTGTCAGCGGCTGCCGGATCTACTTTTGTCTGCTGCGCTTCACGATATTTGAAGAAGTCTACAGCTACCTGCGGGAACAGAGCGTAGGTTAATACATCCTCATCCTGCTGTTTCCACTGCTCGATCTCTTTCTCCAGTTTCGGAAGCTCCGGCTCAAGCAGGTCTGCGTAGCGGCAGGTGATCGGCTCGGTATCGCCGATGCATTTCTTCTGTACTTCCGGATTGAACGGTTTTACAGTTGCACCGTATTTTCCGGCAAGAACGTCTTTTGTCTCTTTCGTTACCATCTTGTAACGCTCGCCCATCAGGACATTGAATACAGCCTGGGTACCAACGATCTGGGAAGACGGAGTAACCAGCGGGCACTCGCCGAGGTCTTTTCTTACGCGCGGTACTTCTTCGAGTACATCGTAGTATTTGTCCTCTGCGTGCTGCTCTTTTAACTGGCTTGTCAGGTTGGAGAGCATACCGCCCGGTACCTGATACAGAAGAGTCTTGATATTTACGCCAAGGTTCTTCGGATTTAAGAGGCCTGTATCGAGCGCTTCGTCTCTCATCGGACGGAAGTAATCTGCGATCTCAGCCAGTTTGTTCTGATCCAGACCAGTATCGTATGGAGTGCCTTTGAAGGTTTCAACCATAACCTCAGTTGCCGGCTGTGAAGTACCCATAGCGAATGGAGACATTGCGGTATCGATGATATCAACACCAGCCTCTACTGCTTTCAGGTACGTCATGGATGCAACACCGGAAGTATAGTGGGTGTGCAGCTGAATCGGAAGATCGGTTGCTTCTTTCAGCGCGGTTACCAGCTCAGTTGCCTTGTACGGAACGAGCAGGCCTGCCATATCTTTAATACAGATGGAATCTGCACCCATCTCTTCGATTCTCTTTGCCATGGTGGTCCAGTAATCCAGGGTGTAAGCATCTCCTAAAGTATAGGAAAGTGCTACCTGTGCGTGGCCTTTTTCTTTGTTTGCTGCGCTGACAGCGGTCTGCAGGTTGCGCAGATCGTTCATACAGTCAAAAATACGGATGATGTCGATTCCGTTTGCGATGGATTTCTGTACGAAATACTCTACTACGTCGTCTGCGTACGGACGATATCCCAGGATATTCTGTCCGCGGAACAGCATCTGCAGTTTCGTGTTTTTAAATCCGTCACGAAGTTTTCTCAGTCTCATCCATGGATCTTCATGCAGGAAACGTAAGGAAGCATCAAAGGTTGCGCCACCCCAGCACTCTACTGCGTGATATCCGATTTTATCCATTTTATCAATGATCGGAAGCATCTGTTCTGTTGTCATTCTTGTCGCGATCAGGGACTGATGTGCATCACGCAGAACAGTTTCCATAATCTTGACAGGTTTCTTTTCTACTGCCATTTCTATCCTCCTAAATGAAGTGTTTTTCACTTTTGTTTGTCTTAAGAAGTTATACACCAAAGATCGCCATGAAGGTACCGGCCGCTACTGCTGTACCGATAACACCGGCTACGTTCGGTCCCATCGCATGCATCAGCAGGAAGTTCGTCGGATCTGCCTCAGCGCCAACCTTCTGGGATACACGGGCTGCCATCGGAACCGCAGATACACCTGCAGAACCAATCAACGGGTTGATTCTTCCATGTGTTGCCTTGCACAGTATTTTTCCTAACAGGACACCGCCTGCAGTACCAAATACGAATGCGATCAGACCCAGTGCAACGATCTTTAAAGTGCTGACATTTAAGAATGCCTCCGCACTTGTGGATGCACCAACGGAAGTACCAAGAAGGATAACAACGATGTACATCATGGCGTTGGAAGCTGTCTCCTGAAGCTGTTTTACAACGCCGCACTCGCGGAACAGGTTACCAAGCATCAGCATACCTACCAGCGGAGCGGTAGACGGAAGAATCATGCAGACAACGATTGTAATGACAATCGGGAACAGAATCTTCTCAAGTTTGGATACGGAGCGAAGCTGCTCCATTTTGATTTTACGCTCTTTTTCTGTAGTCAGAAGCTTCATGACCGGCGGCTGGATGATCGGCACAAGTGACATATAGGAATATGCTGCTACTGCGATCGGTCCCATCAGGTGCTGCTGTCCGAGCTTGTTCAGAAGGAAGATAGAAGTCGGGCCGTCGGCACCGCCGATGATGGAGATAGCTGCTGCCTCTCTTCCATTGAATCCCATGAAAATAGCGAAAAAGTACGCCAGATAGATACCAAGCTGTGCTGCAGCTCCCATGATGAAGCTGATCGGGTTTGCAATCAGCGGACCGAAGTCTGTCATCGCACCTACACCCATGAAGATCAGGGATGGAAGGATACTCCACTCGTCCAGAGTAAAGAAATAGTAGAACAGACCGCCCGCATGCTCAAGACCCTGTACGTCGGTATAAGGCTCAGCCATGATGTCCGGGTAAATGTTTACAAGCAGCATACCGAATGCGATCGGTACAAGAAGCAGCGGCTCAAATTCATGCTTAATCGCAAGATACAGGAAGAAGCAAGCCACTGCGATCATAACGTAATTGCCCCAGTCCAGATTAAAAAACGCCGTCTGGTGAAGCAGGTTGTTTAAAGTTTCAGTAATCATTTTTTCACCTCCGGTTTTTTCTTACAACGGGCATTAGTTCATGGTTGCAAGAACGTCACCGGATTCTACTGCATCGCCTACTGCTACATTGATGGTTGCTACTGTGCCATCCTGCGGTGCTACAACCGGGATTTCCATCTTCATGGCTTCCAGTACAAGAACAGCATCTCCTGCTTTTACAGCGGTGCCTGCTGCTGCTTCGATTTTGCAGATTTTACCAGGTACAGAAGCAGTAACCTCTACGCTGCCTGCTGCGCCTGCCGGAGCTGCTGCTTTCGGTGCTGCCGGTGCTGCTTTTGGTGCCGGAGCTGCTTTTGCTGCGCTGACAACTGGAGCTGCGCCTGCTGTGGTTCCTTCTTCTACAGTTACGTTATATACATTTCCGTTTACGGTAATGGTGTAGTTTTTCATTGAAAATTTCCTCCTTAAGCTCTTTTGCCTTTTCTGCGGATCGGACGTGCAACATAAGCATCTCCGGATGCAGAAGCCATATCTTCTTCATACATGGCGATTGCAGCTGTAATAACAGCCTGCAGCTCCATATCGTCTGCTTCCGGTGCTGTCTCTTCAACAACCGGTGCTGCGACAGCCTTCGGTGCTTCCTGTACAGGTGCTGCCGGTGCTTTTTTCTTCTTCTTGTCTCCCAAAATGTAATCAAACGAAGAAATAACGAAAATCAGGAAAATCAGCATAACAAATACGGTACCGATTCCGATGATGGTGTTCATGCCGGCCTGGCCGATCAGAACGCCCTTTGACTCCTCAACGGTGATGGTGAGGTCGGTCGGAACTGGTGTTCCGGTGCTGATGTTCCAGAATACGCGGACAATACCAGGATTTTTTTCAAATTCACCCGGAATTGTGCAGGTTACAAAATCTCCGTCTACTTCGAGAGTACCGTCTTCCAGGCTTTTTACCTCTCCGAGGTCAGCCTTTGCCTCTTCCCATGCCTCAGCTGCTCTTGCATAGAACTGCTGGTCGGAAGCTTCCATATTGACAAGATCGTCATCGCTGTAGGTCATCAGGCTCTGTCCTACCCACTGAACACTGGAGGAGAGCAGAGAATCTACCGTAGATGCCTCAACCGGTGAATAAGCCGGTGTAGATGCCGCATCCGCAAAAACAGGAGCTACGGTCACAACCATGGTGCAGGCTGCGGTAAGGACGAGACTTACTAATTTTTTCCAGTTCTTTCTCATCGTATGCCACCTTCCTTAGACTGTTCCGTGTTTTCTGTCCGGTCTGTCTTCTCTCTTGGTATACAGCATCTCGAATGCGCCGATAACATATTTTCTGGTGTCTTCCGGCTCGATGATGGTGTCCACATAGCCTCTTCTGGCTGCGGAAGTTACATTGTTCTGAAGGGTTGCATATTCAGCTGCTTTCTCGTTGATGGTAGCAGCGTCAGATCCTTCGTACATGATCTTTGCTGCAGATTTTGCATCCATCATTCCGATTTCTGCGTTCGGCCATGCAAATACCATGTCTGCTCCGATGGATTTGCTGTTCATGACAACGTATGCGCTTCCGTATGCTTTGCCGACAACAACGTTTACTTTCGGAACGGTTGCGTTTGCGAAAGCTGCGGTCAGGGCTGCTGCGTTCTTAGCCATGGTTCTCTCAGAGCATTTGGTTGCCTTGAATCCGGTTACGTTTGTGATGGTAAGTACCGGGATGCAGAAAGCATCGCAGAAGTTTACGAAATCTGCTGCTTTTTTGGCTCCTCTTGCGCTTAAGGTTCCATCCATTTTCTCTTTTACAGTTCCGTCCTCGCCGTAGATTTCAGAGCGGTTTGCAACTGCTCCTACGGTTGCTCCGTTTAACTGGATGAATGCGGTTACAACATCTTTTCCGTAAGCGGCTTTGGTCTCAAAATAGATGCCGTTGTCGCTGAGCTGGGAAAGAAGGATTCCGGTATCGCCTGCGCAGTTTGCAAGGTCTGCACATGCACGGTTCAGATCATCCTCGCACTCGGTGTATGCTTCGTCCTCGTTGTTTGCCGGAAGCATAGATACCAGGTTTCTGATCTGTCCGAGGATTTCTTCCTCGGTTCCAGCAAAGTCAACAAGACCTGCTTCTTCGCCCTGGAAATCTGCGGATGCGGTATCACATTTGGATACGTGGTTTCCGTCCAGTGCGTTCGGGGAGTTTACGAAAAGTTTTCCGTTTTTAGACTCCATGAACGTGAAGTCTGTCATAGCCGGGATGAGTGCCATACCGCCGCCGCAGGTACCAAATACTGCTGTGATCTGTGGAATCACGCCGGATGCCATTGCCTGCGCCATATAGATTTCGCCGAAACCGTTCAGAGCATCAGTTGCCTCCTGCAGACGCATACCGGCACAGTCTACCAGTCCGATGACCGGAGCACCTGTTTTCTGTGCAAACTCATACAGTCTCGCGATTTTTTTTGCATGCATTTCGCCGATGGTACCGCCCATCACAGACGCATCCTGGCTGTATACGTATACCAGGCTGCCGTTGATCACACCGTAACCAGTAATTACACCATCGGATGGTGTCTCCATGCCGGCCATGTTGAAATCTGTGCTTCTGGCAGTAACCTGTCCGCCGATTTCCACAAAGCTGTTTTCATCCAGCAAAGAGGCGATTCTTGTGCTCGCTAAACTTTGTGCTGTGTTACTCATTCTTCAAACCTCCATCTTTCTATTTTCATTATAAAATTTTAAACAAATTTTATACAAGTCTATCATATCTGTTTTTTCGTTTTTTTTCAATACTTTTTCTCACCTTTTTGACAGAAAATAGACAGAAAAATTTCAGATTTTTCCTATTATAAATGGAAGGTCAAACTTGATTTTTCCCAGCCTTTCCTTTTTCAAAAAGTCCTGTTTTCTTTCCGCATCGTACAAAAAAGCCGCCCGGCGGCGGCTTTTCTTACACGTTTTTCCTTCGGTTTAATATAGTTCAATGTGAACCGGAATTCCATTCTCATACTGCATCGCCGGTTCGCCAAGAATCAGCGGACGAAGATACGCCATCATCTCCTCGGTCACATCATGACCATCTTCTGTAATCCAGGAAAGCGGCACTTTCTTTTCTTTATTTGCCACTTCCGATACCGGAACGGAGGTATACTCCACGCGGTAAGGATCCGCGGAGATTCTTCGGATCGATGCCATCTGTCCTCCCTGTTTTTCCAGTGCACACTGGCAGGCTTTCATGCCGAGCATACGAGACTCCTCAAGATCGGTCGCACTCGCAAGATGAGCCGCGCACCGCTGCATCAGGTTCAGTTCAATCGATCTTACCTTACAGCCGATACGGTCACGCACCAGCTCTTCGAGTACTTTTGCAGAACCTGCAATGTAGCTGTGCCCAAACTGATCCTGTGCATCGCTCTGCACCTGCTCAGAAACATAGCGGCCCTCGCTGTCATGGATGCCCTCGCTGATTGCAACCAGAACACTGTCCTTCTGTTCCAGTTTTTCCTGCACATCCTTTAAAAACTGTTCGGTGTCAAAGACCGGCTCGCAAAGATAGATCAGGCTCGGCCCTTCTCCGCCGTTGACACGGGACAGTGCAGACGCTGCCGTCAGCCATCCTGCGTTTCTTCCCATGACCTCCACGATGGTCACAGCCTTCTTTTCATATACATGGCAGTCTCTCTCCAGCTCTGCAAAGGTTGCTGCCAGATATTTTGCCGCAGATCCAAAGCCCGGGCAGTGATCCGTTTCGACAAGATCATTGTCAATCGTCTTTGGCGCCCCGACAACAAACACATCGTCCACACCGTTTTCTTTGCAGTACTTTGACATCTTGTCTACGGTATCCATCGAATCATTTCCGCCGATATAAATAAAATAACGGATCTCATGTCTGCGAAAAATTTGAAGTATTTCTTCAAAATCCTCCTTGTTTTCTTCCGGATCGCCCAGTTTATAACGACAGGAGCCAAGCGCTGCTGCCGGGGTCTGCATCAGAAGAGAGATTTTTTCTGCTGAATCCAGTTTTTGTCCAAGATCAAGAAATTTTTCTGCAAGCACGCCTTCAATTCCATTTACCGCACCATAAATATGATCTACTTTTCCGGACAGTACAGCACAGGAAACAACTCCTGCCACCGTTGCATTGATCGCCGCGGTCGGTCCGCCAGACTGCGCTACTAACAGATTTCGCATATGATTTTCCTCCATCTATTCCCACTACTTTCTAAAAGTTTTTCACGAAATCACTTTCGCTTCGTCCTATAGCGTACCATATTTTTTTTCTTCCGTACACCCTGTTTTGCGTTTCCGGGAAAAGCCTGTAGACTTTCACAACGGATTGCAAAGTTTTTCGTTTTTTTCTTGCAGGATTGCCCTTAAAAAGCTATAATAGAAGCAATGTCCACGAAAAGGACGCAGAAAAATATACGTTTCATCAACAAAAAAACTGGAGGTTTTTTTCATGCAGACCAAGCAAGATGGCCGTCTCGGCACCGAAAAAATCGGGAAACTGATGCTCGAACTGGCCCTTCCCTCTGTCCTCGCACAGATTGTAAATGTACTATATAACATTGTAGACCGCATTTATATCGGCCGGATTCCTGATGTTGGTTCCCTGGCACTGACCGGTGTCGGCGTCACGTTTCCGATTATCACAATCATCTCCGCCTTTGCCGGATTCGCAAGTGGAGGCGGTGCTCCTCTTGCCGCCATCGCACTCGGACAGAAAAACCGGGACCGCGCAGAAAAAATTCTTGGAAGCTCCACTTCCCTGCTGCTCTTTTTCTCCGTGTGTCTGATGGCGTTTTTCTTTTTCTTTCAGACACCGCTTCTGTACCTCTTTGGTGCAAGCAGCAACACAATCCGATACGCTTCCACGTATATTTCCATTTATCTTGTCGGAACCGTATTTGTCGAGCTGGCTGTCGGATTGAATACTTTTATCAGCTGTCAGGGACACGCACGCACGGCCATGTGCTCCGTTCTCATTGGCGCTGTTATCAACATTGGTCTTGACCCTGTTTTCATCTTCGTTCTTCATATGGGTGTTTCCGGGGCCGCACTTGCTACCATTCTCTCCCAGGCTTTAAGTGCTGCATGGGTTCTTCGGTTTCTTACCTCAAAAAAATCAGGTGTCCGCCTTTCTCTTCGCACCATGAAACCGGATTTTTCCATTTTAGGCTCTGTCATGGCACTCGGCATCTCACCATTTATCATGTCTGCAACGGAAAGTGCCATCACAATCGTCATGAACCACGGGCTGCAGACGTACGGCGGCGACCTCTATGTCGGCTCGATGACAATTCTCCAGTCGGTGCTGCAGCTGATTTTCGTACCGGTCAACGGCTTTACAAACGGGGTACAGCCGATCATCAGCTACAACTTTGGTGCAGGCCAGTTTGACCGTGTCCGCCAGACAATCCGGCGCATGATCGCCATTACTTTTACTGCCGCTTTCGTCTACGTTGTATTCGCAATGCTTCGTCCGGCTCTTTTTGCCGGTCTTTTCACGACTGACCCGGAACTGATTGTCATCGTAGAGAAGGTACTTCCGGTCTACATTGCCGGCATGGCAATTTTCGGACTGCAGAGCGGCGTACAGAGTTCCTTCCTCGGTCTTGGCCAGGCGAAGATTTCTCTTTTTATTGCACTGCTTCGAAAAGTCATCCTTCTGATTCCGCTTGCACTCATTCTGCCGCATTTCTTCGGTGTCATGGGCGTTTACTATGCAGAACCGATCGCTGATGTATGTTCTGTTATCACTGCCGTTACGCTGTTTCTCTGCAATATCCGGAAAATTCTTTCAACGGAAACACTTGCAAAAGTAACTCATACCGAAGAGTGACAAAAGAGGCGCTCTGCGACCTTTTCCATGCACCACCCATAATCAATTTTCTCGATCGTTTCGGCTGCATAGACGGGATATTCCGCGAGAAGAATCCCGTCGATCGAATACGTAACCGAACCGACCTTTTCTCCTTTCTTTACCGGGGCTTTCAAAAGCTCCGGTAAAAAAATGTCTTTTTCCGGTATTTCTGTCTCTTTCAGAAGAGCGGGAAGCGAGCGCGCCGGATCAAGCGCCGGACTTGTAAGGGTAAGGCGGGCGCTGCTTTTTACCTGCAGCATCCCGTCGTAAACACCGTCTGCTACTTCAATCTGCCCTGGGTTCCAGCTATGGTCCAGCACGTCACGATACATATACGATTCCAGCCCGTAGTTTAAAAGCTTTGCGGCATCCGCCCATTTATAGTTTTTATGGCTGGGCCATCCGCATGCAAGCAACGACACAATCAGACGCTTTCCATCCCGCTCCAGCGCACCGGTATAACAGTAACCGGCTTTTGCCGTGAAGCCGGTTTTTCCCGAAACAGCTCCATCCATCTGATCCAGCAGTGCGTTGTGATTATAGCAGTTGAACATGTTTTTCTTTTCCAGATCCCAGAAGGTATAGGACCGCGTCTGCGTCACTGCGAGAAACTGGGCGGCTTTCGGTGAAATCCAGACACAGTATCGCATGATCCGTGCCAGATCAGCTGCTGTCGTGTGGTGATCTCCGCCTGCGTCAGAAGCATCGAGACCGTTCGGCGTCACAAAATGCGTATCCGTACAGCCGATTGCTGCGGCTTTTTCATTCATAAGCGATGCAAATTCCTCTACACTTCCGCCGATGGTCTCTGCAATCATTACCGCCGCGTCGTTATGCGATTCCAGCATCAGGGAATACAGAAGATCGCCAAGCAGAAACTGTTCTCCCTTGCGCACACCGAGATGTACTTTCGGCGCTGCGGCTGCTTTGGCCGATGCAGTTGCGACCGTCTGCTCTTGTCCGTTTTCCAGTGCCAGAATGCATGTCATGATTTTCGTTGTGCTCGCCATTGCCATAGGATCTGTCTCGCGTTTTCCGAACAGCACACGGCCGGTATCGCCATCCATCAGGCATGCCGCCGTTGCAAACAGCTGATTCGGCTCGCTCTCCTGCTCTGTCGCAGTCACGGACACACTTCCCAAAAACAGAAGCAGGATTCCCAGGAAAAAACCTGTCTTGTTTCTTCTTTTTCTGTTCAAAATCAGATCCCCCTTGTGTTTTTTCTCTTTAAAAATGGAAAAGCCGGACGCTCTTTTGGGACCGGCTTTTTGTCTGCTTCTTCTTCATTATATGAGGTTTCCTGCAAAATCATGGTAAAATTTCACAAAGTTATTGACACTGCGATCCATATCATGTATAATTCCCCGTGTTTGTATAGAATTACTAAACTTTTTGTTTATTTTTACTGAGATTTCCTGAGAATCCGTATTCAGCAAAAGGATCCCGGGAAAGACTTTGGATGCAGAAAGGATTTTTTATGGAAATCGGAAAAAAAATCAGGGAACTGCGGATGTGGAAAGGGCTGACGCAGGAGGAACTGGCAGATCGGAGCGAGCTGTCAAAGGGATTTATTTCCCAGCTTGAAAACGATGTGACCTCTCCCTCGATCGCCACGCTGGTTGATGTTCTTACCTGCCTTGGAACGGATCTAAAAACGTTTTTCGGCGAAGAGCAGGACAATCAGGTTGTCTTTTGCGAAGAAGATTACTTTGTAAAGACCGCTGAAGCGCAGGGCAACGAGATCGCATGGATCGTTCCGAATGCACAGAAAAACAGGATGGAGCCAATCCGGCTGACGCTGCAAAGCGGCGCGTGCACCGAGATTGATTCACCGCATGAAGGCGAGGAATTCGGCTATGTACTTTCCGGCCGTATTCTCCTTCATCTTGGAGATGAATGCCACAAAGTGAAGAAAGGGGAAAGCTTCTACTATCCCGCTTCCTGTAATCACTATCTGGAAAATCCGGGTAAAACACCGGCCATCATTCTCTGGGTCAGTTCACCGCCTTATTTTTAGATTTTTTACACCGCGTGATTTTCACGAGAAACGGTGTTCCAAATTTCACAACCCGAAAGGAGCATATTACACATGAGTACCAAATTACTTGATCTGGTCAACATCACAAAATCGTACGACGGAGTTACCATTCTGGATGATCTGAATCTTTATATCCGTGAAAACGAATTTCTTACTCTCCTTGGCCCGAGCGGCTGCGGAAAAACAACTACATTACGTATCCTCGGCGGTTTTGAGACACCGGATGCCGGAAAGGTTTTATTTAACGGACAGGATATCACCCAGCTTCCGCCAAACAAACGCCAGCTAAACACGGTGTTCCAGAAATATGCTCTTTTCACGCATATGACAATTGCGGAAAACATTGCTTTCGGGCTGAAAATCAAAGGAAAATCCAAAGCATATATCAATGACAAAATCAAATACGCATTAAAACTTGTTAACCTTGAGGGTTACGAAAACCGCTCCCCGGCGCTTCTCTCCGGCGGCCAGCAGCAGCGAATCGCCATTGCGCGCGCGATTGTCAACGAACCGAAAGTTCTCCTTCTGGATGAGCCGCTCGGCGCACTTGACTTAAAGCTCCGCCAGGACATGCAGTACGAGTTGATCCGTCTGAAAAACGAACTTGGCATCACCTTTGTCTATGTCACCCACGATCAGGAAGAGGCGCTTACCATGTCGGACACGATCGTTGTCATGAACCAGGGTTATATCCAGCAGATCGGCACACCGGAAGACATCTACAATGAACCGCAGAACGCATTCGTTGCAGACTTCATCGGTGACAGCAACATTCTCGACGGCATCATGATTGAGGACCGTCTCGTCGAGATTCTCGGTGCGAAGTTCGAGTGCGTTGATGTCGGATTCGGCAAAAACAAACCGGTCGACGTTGTGATCCGCCCGGAGGATATTGATCTTGTGAAACCGGAGGAAGGTACCATCCGCGGACGTGTCACCCATCTGATTTTCAAAGGTGTTCACTATGAGATGGAGGTTACGGTGAACGGTTTTGAGCTTCTCGTTCACTCTACCGATCTGTTCCCGGTCGGACAGGAAGTCGGCATCCATGTCGATCCATTTGATATCCAGATCATGAACAAACCGGAATCCGAAGATGAGGAGGCGGCAGCCATTGAAGAGTAATAAATTAAAGAAATGGCTGGCAGCACCGTATGCCGTCTGGGCTGCCGGTTTCATCATCATCCCGCTGATCCTGATTCTCTACTATGCGTTCACCGGGGAAGAAGGCGGCTTTACCCTTTCGAATTTCGCCTACGTTGCGACGAAGGAAAACATCAAGGCACTCGGCCTGGCGCTGTGGCTGTCGCTTCTTAGCACCGCGCTCTGTCTTTTGCTTGCCTATCCGCTTGCCATGATTCTGGCAAACCGGAATGTCAATCAGACCAGCTTTATTGTGCTGATCTTCATTCTCCCGATGTGGATGAATTTTCTGCTCCGTACGCTTGCATGGCAGACACTGCTTGAGAAAAACGGCGTCATCAACAGCATCCTCGCGTTTTTCCATCTGCCCGGCATTTCCATCATCAATACACCGGGAGCGATCATTCTCGGTATGGTGTACAACTTCCTGCCGTTTATGGTTCTGCCGATCTACAATGTTCTGATTAAGATCGACCGTGATGTCATCAACGCAGCAAGGGACCTCGGAGCAAACAGTGTGCAGACGTTTCTGAAAGTAACGCTGCCGCTCACCACGCCGGGTATCGTAAGCGGTATTACCATGGTATTCATCCCGGCGCTTACAACCTTTGTTATTTCCGACCTGCTCGGCGGAAGCAAGATCCTTCTGATCGGAAACGTCATCGAGCAGGAGTTCAAACAGACCAACAACTGGAATGCCGGAAGTGCACTCTCCACAGTCCTGATGATCTTCATCATCCTGTCGATGGTTCTGATGAACAAATACGATAAAGACGGGGAGGGAACGGCATTTTGAGAAAGAAACTGGAAAAAATTTACATGGCACTCATTTTTATTCTTCTGTATGCGCCGATTGTCACCCTTGTGGTGCTCTCCTTTAATGATTCAAAAACGCGTGCCAAATGGGGCGGCTTTACCCTGCACTGGTACCGCTCACTGTTTGCCAATACAGAGATCATGAATGCGCTGTATACGACACTGATCATCGCGCTTCTTGCCTCTGCGATTGCGACTGTGCTGGGAACGCTTGCGTGCATCGGCATCAACAGCATGTCGAAAAAGAGCCGGACGGTTTTCATGGGCATCACCAATATTCCGATGCTGAACGGTGAGATCGTCATGGGTATCTCGTTGATGCTGCTCTTTATCATCTGCCGCATTCAGCTTGGATTCGGTACCATTCTGATGGCACATATTACGTTCAATGTTCCTTACGTTATCTTGAGCGTTATGCCGAAATTAAAGCAGACGAACAAATCGACGTACGAGGCAGCTCTCGATCTTGGTGCCTCTCCGCTGTATGCATTCTGGAAAGTTATCTTCCCGGACATCATGCCAGGCGTTGTTTCGGGCTTTCTGCTCTCCTTTACGATGTCCCTCGATGATTTCGTTATCACCTACTTCACCAAGGGACCGGGCGTTGATACGCTCTCCACAAAGATTTATGCCGAAGTCCGCAAGGGAATCAAGCCGGAGATGTACTCGCTCTCCACGATTCTTTTTGTTACCGTACTGCTTCTGCTGCTCCTTGTGAATGTGAATCCTTCTCCGAAGGAAGAAAAAGAGGAGGCAAAAGAGCGCGAGGCTATGGCGAAGAAGGGCATCCGTTTCCGCATCACGAAACGTGTGGTCTTCCGCCGGATTCTTCCGATCGCCATGGTGCTTGTCATCGGCGGCGGCGGTATTTACTACGGAAGCCAGAATGCTTCAGCCGGCGGCTCCCAGCAGCTGATTGTGTACAACTGGGGCGAATATATGGATTCTGATGTCATCGATATCTTTGAGGAAGAAACCGGTATCCACGTTGTTTACGAGGAGTATGAGACGAACGAAATCATGTATCCGAAGATCAAATCCGGTGCGATTTCCTACGATCTTGTCTGCCCGTCCGACTATATGATTCAGAAGATGATCCAGAACGATCTGCTGCAGCCGATCAACTTTGACCATATTCCGAACGCTTCCAACATTGGAGATATGTACTACGAGACTTCCGAGCAGTTCGACCCGGGCAATCTCTACTCGATCCCGTACTGCTGGGGAACAGTTGGTATTCTGTACAACAAAAAAATGGTAACCGAGCCGATCGACTCCTGGTCTGTTCTGTGGGATACCAATTACCGCGACAGCATTCTGATGCAGGACAGCGTGCGCGATGCGTTTGCTGTTGCTTTAAAGGATCTGGGATACTCCTTAAACTCCACCAATATCAAGGAGCTGACGGAGGCGAAGGATCTGCTTGTGACACAAAAACCTCTCGTGCAGGCGTACGTTGTGGATCAGGTGCGTGACAAGATGATCGGAAATGAGGCGGCTATCGGCGTTATTTACTCCGGTGAAGCTATCTACACGAAGCGTGAAAACCCGGATCTGGAATACGTTGTTCCAAAAGAAGGCTCTAACGTCTGGATCGATTCCTGGTGCATTCCAAAAGATGCGCAGCATGTCGAGAACGCAGAGAAATTCCTGAATTTCCTCTGCCGGCCGGACATCGCACTGAAAAACTTTGAGTATATTACCTACTCTACGCCGAATGATGCGGCGCGTGAACTGATTGAGGATGACGATATCCGAAACAGTGAAATCGCCTTCCCGGATGAGGAAACGCTTGCACGGTGCGAAACCTTTACGTATCTTGGCGATGATGCCGATGAGGTTTACAACCAGCTGTGGCGTGAAGTAAAATCAAATTAAAGATCTGCTTTCGGACAAAAAAAGATCCCGGTCAGGAATTCTTAGGAAAGATTCCTGCCGGGATTTTTCTATTCTTACTGTTGCTCTCAAAAGTCTGTTTTAATCAAAATTGTGGTCAAAGCGCGGGGAAAGCGTTCCGTTTCCATGGAGCACTTCATCCAGCTTTACAAGCTCCTGCGGCGCCTCTGCAAGCGCTCTTTCGTACAGGTGGACAAGATTCCGTGTGCCCGCTTCGCATTCCTTCTGAGGCCTTCCAGGCATCACACGGCCGCCCATCGAATCGTAGCAGCCGACCAGTTTCATCACTCCAAGAAGAAGGCTTCTTACCGCACTGCTGCGGCAGATCGTGATTCTCGTCCAGAGCTTCATGCCCTTCAGGCATTCGACAATTTCTGTTTCCCCGATTTCCGGAAAACAGCGGTGGATGACCTTGTTGCCGTCGGTGTGCGGGCAGATCGGCGATGCCGGACGGTATACGAGCGGATCGAGGCCGTCCTCCAGCATGAAGTACTGGTCAAGGCTCGTCTCAATCTTTGCATGGGAAATTCCAGTGTGATCCACAAATTTCCCGATATACGGATGACACGTCGAATCGAGAAGGTAATGGCAGGCAAAGCCTAACAGATACGCTTCCATCGCCTCTGACGGACTCTGCTGATACTTTTTCACCTCATCCTCGAACAGAACGGAAGCCGTCTGCTCATGCAGAAACGTTCCGTAATCAGACACACGGTTTTTCGAGAACGGATGGTAATAAAAGAAGATATCCGGCCCGTGCAGTCCGATCAGATACAGTTTTTTGTTTTCTCGAATGATCTTTTTCAAATTTGCCGGAAGCTGTTCATAAACTTCTCTTCCGAACCTGTCGTGTGCGTACGTAGTAGGCATATCGGTATCTCCCTTCTTTTTTCTCCTGCCGGATCAGACATCCAGCTTGATCTGCATTTCCTCTTCCACTTCTGCGCGGAAGTCCTCCATCTTGACCGGACTGATCTCCGGCAGATTGTCGGTGGAATCGACGCCGAAGTTCCGCAGGAATTCTTCGGTCGTGCCGAACACAATCGGGCGGCCCGGCGCGTCGAGGCGGCCAAGCTCCTGCACCAGATTGTACTCCACCAGTTTGTTGACCGCGTGATCGCTCTTGACGCCGCGGATCTTGTCGATCTCCTGCTTCGTGATCGGCTGCTTGTAGGCAATGATCGAGAGGGTCTCCATCATGACGTCGGTCAGAACCGCCTTCTTCGGCTGCATGGCGATGTTGACAAGATAATCATAATATTCCTGTTTCGTGCACATCTGATACGCATTTTCAAGCTCCACGATGTGGATGCCGCGGTCTTTCGTATTATATTTTTCCATCATATGGTTCAGAATCCTGCGGGTCGTCTCCGTGTCATGGCCGATCGCTTTTGCAATCCTTCCCAGCTCCACGGAATCTCCCATCGCAAAAAGGACTGCCTCGATGGCTGCTTCCGCCTCCTCGACCGAAGAGGGGCGTCTTGCCTCACCCGGGGCAGTTTCTTTATTCCTGTTCTGTTCTTCCATCTGTCTTGTCCTCACTGTCTGTCTCGTCTGTATACGGCACAACTACGGTGTCTTCATCCTCCAGGGATTCAATCAGGATATCCCCGAAAAGCTCCTCCTGGCTGATCCGGATTTTGCCGGTTTTCATCAGCTCCAAGATTGCAAGGAAGGTGACAATCACATGCACCTTGCCCGGCTGGGATTCCAAAAGGTCGCGGAAGCTGAAGCGGCGTTTTTTAACAGCAAACTGCTCGACATACGTCATCTTGTCCGGCAGGCTGACCTCTTCTTTTTCGATCTTTCCGAACTTGCTTCGGATCGGGTCGATCTTGTCCTCCTGGCGCTTTAAAATCATTTTATAGATCGTATGGAGCTTCGCGAGAGAAATCTGCGAGAGGAGCTCGGAGGTGTCGACCGGCGTCCTGTACTCCAGCACTTCTCTTGGAAGCGTCGGTTCCTTGTACACGGAACGGCTCGCCTCGTTCATGCGGTCACGCAGCTCGTACGACATGTACTTATACATTTTGTACTCTAAAAGCTGCTGCACCAGCTCGGCTCTCGGGTCCTCTTCCTCGCCTTCCTCATTCACTTCTTTTGGAAGCAGCATGCGGCATTTGATATCCAGAAGCGTCGCCGCCATGACCATGAACTCGCTCATGATGTCGAGGTCTTCCCGCTCCATCTGATGAATGTATTCCAGATACTGGTCCGTAATCTCTACAATGGGGATATCGTAAATATCTATTTTGTTTTTATCGATCAGGTGAAGAAGAAGGTCCAGCGGTCCTTCAAACACCGGAAGCTTTACTGGTATCGCCATGTGCTCTGTTCTCCCTTACGGTTTCCCGATATCTGTAATAATCAATTCTCTTCTGTTCCAGATGCGGACCGGAATGGTGTGTTCGCCCGTTCCTGCACTGATGATCTGGCAGGTGCCGCCCGTCAGGAACAGCCCGCGGCAGTTTTTCGAAAAAAGGCGGAAATCCGGCGTCACAAGCCCCCGGTGCGCGCCAAGGCCCACCACGCCGCCGTGATAATGGCCGGAAAGCGTCAGATCGGCTCCATATGATGCATAGGAGCTGCGGTAGGCAGGGTGATGTGCCAGCAGAATGCCGTAGCGCGCCGGATCCGGTTTTCCAAGGTGGTCCGTCAGTTCCGAAACCGGCAGCGGTCCGCGGTAAAAGCGGTTGTAATAGGTGCGGTCCATGGCATAGCCGTAGATCCGGACCGGACAGCCGCTGATGGTAAGATCCGCCGTCTCATTTTCCAGATAGCAGATTCCTGCCTTTTTCAGGCGCTCCCGGAGCTTTTCATACAGATCGCCGTACTGTTCCGGATACAGCTTCAGACGGTATTCGTGGTTTCCGCAGCCATAGATTACCTGGTATTCCTCCGCAAGACGTTCCGCGAAACTCAGACCCGGGTCGAGGTTCTCCCCCGGCTTTGCCACAATCTGGTCCCCGCCGATGATGACAAGATCCGGAGCCGCCTCATCGATGACTGCCTTTAACACCGTGTTATCCGGGCCAAACTCCATATTGTGAAGATCACTGATAAACGCCAGACGAAAACCGTTTCCTTCCAGAAATTTTCCATTTGACGAAAGTTTGTAATAGGTCGTTGTAAATTTTCTCATACCGTTCATTATACTTGATTTTTCGGTGTATGACAACCCGTTTTCCCTGCTGTTTATAAGCTCAATGCCTGTTTTGCCAGCTGATCGGCTTTTTCGTTGTAGGTGACGCCGGTGTGGCCCTTTACTTTGCAGAAGCGGATCGCAACTTTGGCCGATGCCATCTCGTAAAAATTCCGGTAATCGATGGTTCCCTGTTTTTTCGCCTGCCATTCTCTCGTACACCAGCTTGCGATTCCCTGGTAATCGTGATAGATGGCCAGCTCCGGAATATCATGTGTCAGGCAGTAAGCCATGGCCAGCTCTGCGCCCTTGATCTCGCCTGCCACATTCCGCATGGAGACGAGATCCGGGTCGCTGTATTCTTCTGCAAGATTCAACTCTTTTCCGTCCAGGAAGAGGACCACACCGCAGGAGAACTTTCCGAGCGCATGCTGATAGCTTCCATCCACGTATGCGACGGCGCTCCTGCCGACACCGGCGTATTCCGGGTCTTCGCATGGTTTTTCTGCCAGAATCAGGTGTTCCCAGTCCCAAGAAGAAGGATCGGGTGCTGCCGTGCTCTGTACTGCCTTTCGTTCCGGGGCAGCGGAATACGTTCCTTTTGTTTCCCGCAGCAATGGTTCCGGCATTTTACCGCCGCCCAGAAAGGCCTCTGCCTCCTCCAGACGCTCAAATCCCTTGTAAATTGCGCCAGGATAACCGTGTACCTGCGCTTTGCACGCATCCCATGTCCGGTAGATGCCCGGAACCTTTCCCTGTTTTACCGCATAGTAATTTTTCTTTGCCATGTTTTTCTCCTTTTCGCGCATGATACTCCGGCTTTATGCCGTCCCAAGAAAATATTGTTTCATCGTACATCCGAACAGGTCCCACATGCCGGCTCTTGCCACGTCTGCTCCATATAAAATCGCAACGGAACCAAGTTCCTCACCGTCTGCTTTGTAAACAACTCTTCCGGCACACTCGCCTTTCTGGATAGGGGCCTGCACCTCTTCCGGCAGTTCTATCGTTTTTTCCACTTCACCGATCACCGTCCCGCCCGTCGCAAGATAGCGGAATTCTTCCGCATATTCCAGTTCTGCCGTATCCTGCTTTCCATAAACAACCGAAAGTTCCGGCAGGGGATCGCGTTCCCGGTCTATGTAGATGCTGCAGGACGAAAACCCATACTGGAACAGTGACGCCGCATCTGCAAACCGCACCTTGTAGTCCGGTGCTCCCATCACGACTGCCAGCATTGTCAGATCATTTTTCTTCGCCACTGCCGAGACGCAGTACTTCGCCTTCGAGGTGCTTCCTGTTTTCAGTCCCACACAGCCCTCATAGCCGCGGATCAGCTTATTTGTATTGGTGAGGGTGAATGGTTTGCTTCCCTTCTGTGTGACATGCGTAATCTCTTCCATCCAGATAGAGGAATAGTTCAGGATCTGCGGAAAGCGCTCGATCAGCTCCCGAGACATTTTCGCCACATCTGCCGCTGTCGTGTAATGGCCGTCGGAATCCGTGAGGCCGCAGCAGTCCTCAAACTTCGTGTCGTTCATGCCGAGTTCTTTTGCTTTCTGGTTCATCCGGCTGACAAACTCGCTTTCTGTCCCCGCAATATGCTCTGCCATCGCTACAGATGCATCGTTTCCCGAAGCAACGACAATACACTTGATCATCGTCTCAACGGTCTGCTTTTCGCCCTCTTCCAGAAAAACCTGGGACCCGCCCATACTTCTGGCGTGCGCACTCGTCGTCACTTCGTCGGTCAGCTGGAGCGTCCCTTTTTCGAGCTCTTCAAAAATCAGCAGCAGCGTCATGATTTTTGTGATGCTCGCCGGGCTTCGCTGTTCCGACGCATTTTTCTCATACAGAACAGTTCCGGTCTGTGCCTCCATCAAAAGAACAGACGGCGAAGCCAGCCCAAGGTCCGTTGTCATCTCCGGTGCTGTCTCCTCCGTCTCTTCTGTTTTCTGTTCCGTTGTTTCGTTCTGCTGCTTGTCGGAAGATTCTCCATTCTGCTCTGCCGCAGTCACTTTCAAGGGCGCTGCAAGAAGCGCCAGGATCATCAGCAGGCTCCAGACGATATTTCGTGTTCTTCTCTTCATATTCCCCCGAAACATCTGCTCTTTCTTCCCTACAGGCTATGCAGACGACCGCAGAACTATGCTGTCTGTTCCGTTTACAGCAGCGGTGCCAGAAACTTCAGCGCACCGCGGAGTGCACGGACTGCAAAATTTTTCTTTCGGCAGTAGTCCATATTGATCTGCTCACACTGTTCAAACGTGGTCAGCGCATCCTCTTTTACCTGGGCAACCGCACTGCTGCCGTACATCCAGACACCGCACTCAAAATGCAGGTACATGCTCCGGTAATCCATGTTGATCGTTCCGACCGTCGCAACTTCATCATCACAGACAAAGCTCTTGGAATGGATAAAGCCCGGCGTATACTGGTACATCTGAACGCCGGATTCCAGCAGGATCTCGTAATTGGCCTGCGTCAGAATATAGACAATCTTCTTATCCGGGATGCCCGGCGTTACAATCCGCACATCGACTCCGCGCTTTGCCGCCATGCAGAGAGCGGTCAGCGTCTCGTTGTCCGGAATCAGATACGGAGTAAAAATATAAAGATATTTTTTCGCCTGTGAAATAATGTTCAGATAAACATGCTCGCCTACTGTCTCTCCATCCAGCGGGGAATCGCCGTACGGCTGCACAAAACCGTCTTTTTTAAACGCTTCCTCGTGATAGATCTCCGGCCGGTATGATTCGAAATTGCATTCCATACCGGTGATTGTGCTCCACATCTGCAGAAACATCACCGTAAAACTCCATACCGCCTCACCATGCAGACAGATTCCGGAATCCTTCCAGTGGCCGAACCGCTCCTTGCGGTTAATGTATTCGTCCGCAAGATTAATGCCGCCCGTGAAAGCCGTATGACCGTCGATCACGGCAATTTTCCGGTGGTCACGGTTATTTAAAATGACATTCAGCACCGGTCGGAACTGATTGAACGCCGCACACTTGATGCCCATCTGCTGCAGCGATTTATAATACTGATACGGCAGCGTCGTCACGCAGCCGAAATCATCGTAAATCAGCCGCACATCCACACCGGCGGCCGCTTTTTCCTTCAGAATCTCCAGCACCGTATCCCACAGATACCCCTCGCTGATGATGAAATATTCCATAAAAATGTAGTGTTCTGCCTTTTTGAGTTCCTCAATAAAGTGCTCAAACCATACATCTCCCAGCGGGTAATACTCTGTTTCTGTGTTTTCATAAACAGGATAATGCGCATAATTGGTCAGATAGGAAGACTGCCCCGCTGCCAGGATATTTTCTTCCTCGAGCTTTTTACGCGTCTCTTCTTCCTCTCCAAGAACGCCTCCCTGCGAAAGCAGAACTGTATCGTAATGTGTACGGAATTTTCTTGCCACACTGGAATGGCCGAGAATGCCGTACAGGCAGATTCCGGTTACCGGAAGCGCCAGGATACAGACTGCCCACATCAGTTTGTAGCCGGGATTCATTTTCGGATTATTGATAATCGAAAGCACTGCAATCAGGGAAAGGATCGTGACCGCATAGTTGATGTAGACAGATTTTTCATTGAGCTGCATCATAATTCCGGCCAGCCAGCAAAATTCCAGAAGAAGTGCAACACCGATAATGACCATACGGCTGGTAAGCAGCTTCAGAATCTTTTTCACGATACGAAACAACTTGTTTGCTATTTTGTACAAAATTCTCATTTGTCACCGCCTTGCTGTTTTGTCAAAACCTGCGACTTTAAGTTACAAGTATAAAAATCCCCGGCAAAACAGATCGCCGGGGATTTTTTGCACATTAATTATACTTACGTTTTCTGGCAGCTTCAGATTTCTTTTTACGACGAACACTTGGTTTCTCGTAATGCTCTCTTTTACGAATCTCCTGCTGAATGCCAGCTTTTGCACAGCTACGCTTAAATCTGCGTAAAGCGCTGTCCAACGTTTCGTTTTCTTTAACGATTACATTTGACATAGTCTCACACCTAACCTCCCTCCAGTTGTAGATTGTGCATAATACAACTGTATGGGTATTTTTTGCACTGTTCTTATTATACCAGAAAAATCTCGTACGTCAACAAGTTTTTTCATTTTTTTGCAAAATTTTTCCCTGCCGCCTGCCTGGCTCCTTTTTCTGCCCTGCAGGCGGCAGGATTTTGTGCTGTTTTTCCTGCTTATTGTTATGCGATCTGGCCTTCCAGTACCTCAGCAGCTTTTGCAACTGCTTCGTCGATCTTCTCCGGATTCTTTCCGCCGGCCTGTGCCATGTTCGGACGTCCACCGCCGCCGCCGCCGACAACGGCTGCCACTTCTTTGATCAGTTTTCCGGCATGTGCACCTTTCTTCATCGCATCATCGGTTACCATGGCAAGAAGGCTTACTTTGCCGTCCTTTGCAGATGCCAGAACAACAACGCCGCTTCCCAGTTTTTCTTTCAGCTGGTCGCCAAGGTCACGCAGTCCGTTCATATCGACATCCGGTACGGATGCAGCGAGAAGTTTTACACCTTTGACTTCGGTTACTTTATCCATAACATCGCCGAGCGCTTCTTTTGCCAGTTTGCTCTTTAAGGACTCATTCTCTGCCTGGAGTGCTTTTGCCTCTGCCTGCAGATGAGCGATCTTCTCGAGGAGATCCGCCGGTGTTGTCTTTAAAAGAGCTGCTGCCTCATGTATTTTCTCTTCCTGTGCTTTATAGTATGCAGTAACAGACGGTCCGGTCAGAGCTTCGATTCTGCGGACACCTGCTGCAACGCCTGCCTCAGAAACAAGTTTGAACAGTCCGATTTCAGCGGTATTCTTTACATGGGTACCACCGCAGAGCTCTTTGGAGAAGTCTCCCATGGAAACGACACGTACTTTGTCGCCGTATTTCTCACCAAACAGAGCCATCGCGCCGGATTTCTTTGCTTCCTCAGTATCCATGATGTCGGTTACAACCGGGATCTGCTCCTGAATCTTTTCATTTACCAGATTCTCAACTTTTTCCAGTTCTTCCGGTGCCATAGCCTGGAAGTGGGCAAAGTCGAAACGGAGTCTGGTCGGGGTTACGAGAGAACCTTTCTGCTCTACGTGTGCACCGAGAACAGTCTTTAATGCCTTCTGCAGAAGGTGTGTTGCGCTGTGGTTCTTCTCGATATTTTTTCTTGCCTCTTCGTTGACCTGAAGTGTAACTTCCTCGCCGTTTGAAATCATACCGGATTTCATGACACCGACGTGGCCGTATTTTCCGCCGCGGAGTTTGATGGTATCTTCTACTTCGAATACACCATTTGCTCCTTTGATGATACCGCAGTCGCCTTCCTGACCGCCCATGGTAGCGTAGAACGGAGTTTTCTCTACGAAAATGGTTCCCTTCTGGCCTTCCATCAGAGATTCTGCAATCTCAGTCTCTGTCGTCAGAACGGTTACTTTGGAGGTATCCTCCAGATGATCGTATCCGGTAAACTCAGTTGTTACGGACGGGTCGATCTCATCGTAAACGGTTGCATCAGCACCCATGTAGTTTGTTACTTCACGGCTCGATCTTGCACGCTCTCTCTGCTCTTCCATTGCTGCATGGAAACCGTCCTCGTCGATGCCGTAGCCCTTCTCCTCGAGGATCTCTTTGGTCAGATCCAGCGGGAATCCGTAGGTATCGTACAGTTTGAATGCATCCTGTCCGTCCAGAACTTTTTTGCCTTCGCTCTGCATTTTTTCTTCGAGCTCGGAGAGGATATGAAGTCCCTGGTCGATGGTTTTGTTGAACTGGGTCTCCTCGTTGTTCAGAACGTTGAAGATGAAATCTTTTTTCTCTTCAAGTTCCGGATATCCGTCTTTGGAGCCTTCGATTACGCTTGCGGAAAGGCGGGCAAGGAACAGTCCGTCAATGCCAAGCAGACGGCCATGACGTGCTGCACGGCGGATCAGACGGCGCAGTACGTAGCCTCTTCCTTCGTTGGTCGGCATGATTCCATCGGAAATCATGAATGTTGCGGAACGGATATGGTCTGTGATAAGGCGGATGGAAACATCGGTCTCATGATCTTTATCATACTCTTTTCCGGAGATTTCGCATACTTTGTTGCGGAGTGCCTGAATGGTGTCGACATCGAAGATGGAATCTACATCCTGTACGACAACGGCCAGACGCTCAAGTCCCATACCGGTATCAATGTTCTTCTGGATCAGGTCGGTGTAGTGGCCCTCGCCGTCGTTGTTGAACTGGCTGAATACGTTGTTCCATACTTCCATGTAACGGTCACACTCGCAGCCAACGGTACATCCCGGTTTGCCGCAGCCGTATTTTTCTCCGCGGTCATAATAAATCTCAGAACACGGACCGCACGGACCTGCGCCATGCTCCCAGAAGTTGTCCTCTTTTCCAAAACGGAAAATACGGTCTGCCGGGATGCCGATCTCTTTGTTCCAGATATCAAATGCTTCATCATCGTCCTGATAGATGGATGGGTACAGACGATCCGGATCGAGCCCTACTACCTGTGTTAAAAACTCCCAGGACCATGCGATTGCTTCGTGTTTGAAATAATCACCGAAGGAAAAGTTTCCGAGCATCTCAAAGAAGGTGCCGTGACGGGCTGTTTTTCCTACATTTTCAATATCGCCGGTACGGATACATTTCTGGCATGTTGTTACTCTTCTTCTCGGCGGAATCTCTGCGCCTGTGAAGTAAGGTTTCAGCGGAGCCATACCGGAGTTGATCAGTAAAAGACTTTTATCGTTGTGTGGAATCAACGAAAAACTCTTCATAGCAAGATGTCCTTTGCTCTCGAAGAACTCAAGAAACATCTTTCGTAATTCGTTTACGCCATATTTTTCCATGACTGTTTGTCCTCCAAATAATTCAGTGTGTCCCGGAATTTCTTCCGGGAATCCATTCTTTTATAATAGCACACTTAATTATTTAACGCAAATTTTTTTGAAATTCTTCTTTCCTTTTTTCAGAACGATACCGTCCTCGCCGAAGGCTGCTTTTTCTACGGCATATTTCGGATCTGTGATTTTCTCACCGTCTACGGATACACCGCCCTGCTCTACGGCACGGCGTCCTTCGTTTCTGGTCTTTGCAAGCTCTGCTTTGACAAGAAGGGTTACGATATCGATTTTATCGTCCGTGAAATCCTCTGCAGAAAGTTCACTGGTCGGCATATGCTCGGAGCTTCCGGTAGAGAATACGGCACGTGCGCCTTCCTGCGCTTTCTTTGCTTCTTCCTCGCCGTGTACCATGGAGGTCAGCTCATAGGCCAGGATCTCTTTTGCCTCGTTCAGCTTGCTTCCTTCCCAGGAATCCATCTCGTCGATCTGCTCCAGCGGCAGGAAGGTCAGCATACGGATACATTTTAAGACGTCGGCATCGTCCACGTTTCGCCAGTACTGGTAGAAATCGAACGGGCTGGTCTTGTTCGGGTCAAGCCATACAGCGTTTCCTGCGGTTTTACCCATCTTCTTGCCCTGAGAGTCGGTCAGAAGGGTGATGGTCATTGCATAGGCATCTTTTCCAAGTTTACGGCGGATCAGTTCGGTTCCTCCCAGCATGTTGGACCACTGGTCATCGCCGCCGAACTGCATATTGCAGCCGTATTTCTGGAACATGTGATAGAAGTCGTAGCTCTGCATAATCATGTAGTTGAACTCCAGGAAGGAAAGACCTTTTTCCATACGCTGTTTGTAGCACTCTGCACGGAGCATGTTGTTGACGCTGAAGCATGCACCTACCTCACGGAGCAGTTCTACATAGTTCAGATTCAGCAGCCAGTCTGCGTTGTTGAGCATCATAGCTTTTCCCTCGCCGAACTCGATGAAACGCTCCATCTGACGTTTGAAGCACTCTGCGTTGTGGTCGATCTCCTCGCGGGTCAGCATTTTTCTCATATCGGTTCTTCCGGACGGGTCACCGATCATGGTGGTGCCGCCGCCGATCAGGGCGATCGGTTTGTTTCCTGCCATCTGCATCCGTTTCATCAGGGTCAGTGCCATGAAGTGACCTGCAGTCAGACTGTCTGCGGTGCAGTCGAATCCGATATAGAACGTTGCTTTTCCATTGTTTACCAGGTCTCTGATTTCATCTTCGTCGGTTACCTGTGCCAGAAGGCCTCTGGCGATCAGTTCGTCATAAATCTGCATTTTGTTTTTCTCCTTTTTTCGGTTGACTTTCGGGTATGTGTTACCGTCTGGGACCAAAGTTTTTTATACAAAAAGACTCCCGTCCTTTCCGATTCAAAGGACGAGAGCCCGTATCTCCCGTGTTACCACCTTACTTCACAGCTGTCTCACGGCAGCTGCCTTTGTCGGTATCCAAAACCTCTGAATACCCTGACGCTGTAACGTTCGTCTCTTACGTCGCAGCCTACTAAAAACGTGCATCATAGTTCTTCTGCCGCCCGTTTTATTCGGTGCGCAACTCCAGGATGTATTCGAATCGTACAGAACCTGCATGTGCCTCTCATCTGCCGGCTGCTTTCTGTCCGCGTTTTTGTACGTCTACTTGTTCCCTTCCAAGCCTTTTTCCATGTTCCATAGTATAAACGGTGATTCGAAATCTGTCAAGACTTCTGCTTTCCGTTTTTTCATCTATTTTTAATATCCGCGGTCCTGATCCATCATATACAGGAGTGCGTTGCAGATGCACGCCGCGATATTGCTGCCGCCTTTTCGTCCGCGTGCCACGATATACGGGATATTGGTCTGCATAATCAGTTCTTTGGACTGTACCACATTGACAAAGCCGACCGGAACTCCGATGATCAGCGCCGGTTTTATTTTTCCTTCCCCGATCAGTTCATAGAGGCGGACCAGTGCCGTCGGCGCATTTCCAACCGCAATAATCAGCTTTTTATCCAGCTCCGCCGCTTTTTCCATGCAAGCTGCCGCGCGGGTGCTTCCGGTTTCTTTTGCTCTTGCTGCAACATCTTCGTCTGACATAAAGCAGAGCGCTTCACCGCCGTGGCGCGCAAGCACCTTTTTGTTGATGCCGGATCTTGCCATCTGCGTATCCGTCACAATGCAGGCTCCCTCCCGGATCGCCTCGATGCCTTTTGCCACCGCATGCTCCGAAAAGCAGAGATTATCCGCATAATCAAAATCCGCACTTGTGTGGATACACCGCTTTACAACCAGTTCCTGATCCTCTGGAAACGTTCTTCCGTTTAATTCTTCCGTGATAATTTCAAAGCTTCTCTTTTCAATCTCGTGCGGGCTTACCTGCTCCAGTTCTATCTTCATCTTTATGCCCCTTCTTCCAGAATTTGATAAATCTTCTTCATGTCGAGATGCTCGCGCAGCGCATCTGCGAGAATATCGTACTGTGTCTCTTTGAATGTCTGGTAATCGACACCGTGAATCTGCTCCATGGCAATTCCCTTATTCTTTGCAAGTGCTTCCACGATCCGCTCGGCAACTTCTTCTTTGTCGAAAATGCCGTGCACATACGTACCGTACACATTTCCTTTCTGTGCACCGTCCAGCTTATCCGAATCAGCACGGTTCTGATCATCGATGAACGTGAATGCTTCTGTTTCTTCTTTCCGCACCGTTTCTCCCATATGGATTTCATAGCCCTCAATCCGGGTTCCCTCGATCCCGGCAAGAACGCCTTCTGTTTTTCCAAAAGCGCCCTCCGCGCGGGTTCTCGTCTTCTCACCGGCAAATACAGTATCCATCGGCAGGAGTCCCATTCCTTCGATCGTTCCGCCGGCTTCGACATGCAGCGGATCGCTCAGCGTATCTCCGAGCATCTGGAAGCCGCCGCAGACACCGAAAATTACTTTTCCGGCCGCAGCCGCCTTCAGTACGGCCGCTTCCAGACCATTCTGACGCATCCAGAGCAGATCCTCCATCGTGTTTTTCGTTCCCGGAAGCAGAATCATATCCGGATTTTTTAGTTCGGAGACAGAGCTTACGTAGCGGAGTGATACGCCTTCGATCCGCTCGAACGGGTTGAAATCGGTGAAGTTTGAAATACGCGGGAGACGGATGACCGCAAGGTCAATGAGACCGATCTCCTCTTTTCTGGTGAATCGCTCGGTCAGACTGTCCTCGTCTTCCACTTCGATGTGGAGATACGGCGCCACGCCGACCACCGGGATGTGTGTTTTTTCTTCCAGCATCACAACGCCCGGGTCCAGGATGGTTTTGTCCCCGCGGAATTTGTTGATAATCAGACCCTTGATGCGGTCGCGCTCATCCGGCTCTAAAAGCTCTACGGTACCGTAAAGCTGAGCAAAAACGCCGCCGCGGTCAATATCTCCGACAAGGAGCACCGGTGCATCCACAAGCTTTGCCATTCCCATATTGACGATATCATCGGCTTTCAGGTTGATCTCCGCCGGACTTCCGGCTCCCTCGATCACAATGATATCATACTGTTCTTCCAGTGCATGGTACGCTTTCATGATGTCCGGGATCAGCTCTTTTTTGTGGGAAAAATATTCCCGCGCACTCATGTTTCCCAGTACCTCACCGTTTACAATCACCTGCGAACCGGTGTCATTCGTCGGCTTTAACAGAATCGGGTTCATCAAAACGGACGGTTCGATCCCGGCCGCTTCCGCCTGCATGACCTGTGCACGTCCCATCTCAAGGCCTTCTCTCGTAATAAACGAATTCAGCGCCATATTCTGTGATTTGAACGGCGCCACACGGTATCCGTCCTGATGGAAAATCCGGCATAAGCCCGCCGCAAGCAGACTTTTTCCCGCATTTGACATCGTTCCCTGTATCATAATTACTTTCGCCATCGTTTTTCCTCCTAAAACCACTGCAGAATCTGTGAAACGGCTTCTGTCAGAATCTGGTTTTCTTCATGTGTGCGTACGGCTGCACGGTAATATCCGTCGGCAAGGCCCGGGTAGTTGGAACAGTCGCGGATCAGAATGCCGCCTTTTTCCAGCCGTGCGGCAAGTCCCTTCGGTCCCTCAAAGAACAGATAATTTGCACAGGAATCCCATACGGTAAGACCTGCTTTTTCCAGTTCTGCTTTCATCCAGGCGCGTTCTTTTCCGATCAGTTCCCGTGCTTCTTTGACGTAAGCATCCTCGTTCAGGGCGGCAAGGCCTGCCATCTGCGCCGGAATCGAAACATTCCACGACTGCATGCTGCGGCTGATCCGATCCAGCAGATCCTCGTCGCTGCAGAGCAGATAGCCAAGACGCAGGCCCGGCATTGCGTAAATCTTTGTGAACGCACGCAGAATCAGCAGATTCGGATATTCGTCCAGTTTTCCCTGCATCGTCACTTTTTCCGGCTCCGGCAGAAATTCTATGAAACACTCATCCAGCACCAGATAGATGTTACGCTCCCGGCAGTTATCCAGGATCTTTAAAAGAAGCTCCTGCGGAATCGTAAGGCCGGTTGGATTATTTGGATTACATAAAAAAACAAGATCCAGATCGTCGGTCAGATCATCGCAGAAATCGTCCTGTAAAAGAAAGCCTTTTTCCTTTTGCAGCAGATACATACGGATAAAACACCCTGCCGCTGAAAGTGCTGCTTCATACTCTGCAAATCCCGGCGCTGCAATCAGCGCTTTTTTCGGGCGGAGAGCCTGTGTCAGGGCAAAAATAAGCTCCGCGGCGCCGTTTGCAAACAGGATATTTTCTTCTGGAAGCTGCTCCTTTTCCGACAGTGCCCGGGTCAGGTCCCGGCACAGTGCGTCAGGATACTGTTCCACCGATTCCGCGCTCTTTCTCACCGCCTCTTTCACACTTTCCGGAGCTCCAAGAGGATTGACATTCACAGAAAAATCGACTCTGCATTTTTTCGTGTAAATGTCTCCTCCATGTGGATTTTGTCTCATACCATATGCCTTCCTTTCTCTTTTCCGTTGTGTTGCTATCTTCTCTTTTTACAGAAATAAAAAGAGCGCGCGGATTCCCGCAAAGAACGCCAGTCCGAGGAACGAGGTCAGATACATCAGATGATTTGCTCTTTTGATATCTTCCGCCTCGACCGGGCGGATGTCATCGCCGATCGTTGGTTTCTTTACGACTTTGCCGAAATACACGGCATCTCCAGCAAGCTGTACTTCCAGCGCCCCTGCCATAACTGCTTCTGTCTGCGCAGAATTTGGGCTGGCGTGGCAGTAACGGTCGCGTTTGTAAATTTTTTCTGCATTTTTCCAGTTCATGCGCTCGCATGCAGACGCAAGAATCATCAGCCATGCGCTGATTCTCGCCGGTATGTAATTGACGACATCGTCCAGTTTTGCCGCACACCGTCCAAAATACAGATATTTGTCATTTTTGTATCCCACCATGGAATCCATGGTATTGATGGACTTATACAGAAAGCCCAATGCCGGTCCGCCGAGGGCAAGAAAGAGGAGCGGTGCAATGACACCGTCCGACGTATTCTCCGCGATCGTTTCCACGGCAGCTTTCGTCACTCCTGTTTCCGAAAGATTTTCCGTATCACGTCCTACGATCATGGAAACCGCATAGCGCGCCCCCGGAAGATCGTTTTCTTTTAATTTCTGATAGACCTTCATGCTCTCATCCTTCAGGCATTTCGTTGCCGGAATCTGCCAGCACCAGAGAACCTCCAGAAGGAAGCCGATGACCGGATGAATTTTAAATGCCGCAAAGAGCAGCAGTGCCGGAACACCGTATCCCGCCAGGCAGACGAGGATCACGAGAAAAACTCCTCCGGCAAGCTCTCCATTTGGCGTTTTCGGAAATACCTTCCGCAGCCATTTTTCCAGCAGGGCAATGAGATTTCCGATCACACGGATCGGATGGTACAAAAAGGAGGGATCTCCAAGCAGCAGGTCCAATCCATAGCCCACAATCAGGGCTGCTAATGCTGTTTTCATCTTGTTTTCTCCTGTTCTTTCCGGTAAGAGACACACTGCTCCAGAAATTCCAGTGCGAGGTGCGGACTTGCCATATAGTAAAGATGCGGGAATCCCGCCATCATCCGTTTTGTCGCATGAATGCATTCCCAGTTCCGCTTCCGCAGCGGTTTTGCCGCATGCCATGCACTTCCGCAGTCTGTGCTGTCAAAGTAATGGAACTCATGGCCGCGCACCGGATTTCCGCCGTTCCGAAAGGTATCTTTCGTGTTTGGCGTGAGGGTGATATAGCCGAATCTTCCCAGCTTTTTTGTCCGGTAAACATTTCCCGGAACAGCCTGTACCATAGGATACACATTTCCATCCATATCCTCCATGGATTCTGACAGGTACATATAACCGCCGCATTCTGCAAGAACCGGCATTCCCTGACGGATGTTATCGCGGATCTTCGTTCTCATGGTCTGGTTTTCCGAAAGCTCTTCTGCGTGCAGCTCCGGGTAGCCGCCGCAGAACAGAAATCCGTCTGTATTCTTTGGCGGCTCCGCATCGGAAAGCGGCGAAAAATATTCGATTTTGGCTCCAAGTGACGCGAGAAGCTCCAGATTATCCCGATAAAAGAAACAAAATGCTTCATCCTTTGCAACGGCAAGAATCGGCTTCGCAGCACGCACCTTGGCGGCTGCTTCGCTTTCTGTCACCTTACGCAGGACTTCCGGCATTTTTCCCGAGAGCTCTTCTGCCCCTTCTGCAATCGCAAGAATTTTTTCAAAATCCAGTGTCTTCTGCAGTGTTTCTGCAAGCAGATTGACCTGCTCCTGCAGATTTTCCACCTCATCCGGCATCACAAGGCCGAGGTGGCGGCTTTCTAAGTGGCATTCCTTCAGTTCCGGCACAAAGCCGACACAGGAAATGCCAAGTTCTTTTTCCGCCATCGGCGCGATCTCCCGGTACAGCATCTCTGACATCCGGTTAAAGATTACACCGGCGATCCGGCTGTCCTCTTTGTACTGCAGGTATCCCTTGATAAAGGCAAGCGCTGAAACGCTCATGCCTTTGGCATCGACAACCAGAAGAACCGGCGTTTTTGTCATACCGGCGAGATCGTAGGCGCTGCCTTTGGTAGAAATTCCGCCAAGACCGTCGTAATACCCCATAACGCCTTCCAATACGGAAATGTCATGACCCGCTGCATGTTTGCAGAACAGATACTGTGTTGTTTCTTCCTCTGTGAAAAACGGATCCAGATTACACGACGGGGCGCCGATTACCTGTTCGTGAAACATCGGATCGATATAATCCGGGCCGCATTTAAACGCTGCGGGCTGCTTTCCCATCTGCTGCAGTGCACGGAGCAGTCCGCAGGTGATCATCGTTTTCCCGCTTCCGCTCCTTCCTGCTGCCAGCATGATTCTTGGTGCTTTCATTCTTTGGCACCTCCCTGGGCTGTAAAGATATAAACCGGATTCTGGGCAATCATCAGATGGCTTCTTCCGGCCTTTTTCGCATTGGAAGCCTGCAGGCAGACGATTTCCGGCTCTTCAAACGCAAGTTTTTTGAAACACGATGCTGCCTCCGCTAATGTTTCCACGGTTACTGTATTTAATACCACGCGGATGTTCGGATTCTTCCGCAGGAGCAGTTCCAGAATCTCTTTTAAGTTTCCGGCAGACCCGCCGATAAATGCATGCGTCGGAACCGGGAGTGCTTCGAGTGCTTCCGGTGCAGTTCCCTCAATAATTTCCAGATGATCCACTGCAAATTTCTTTTTATTTTCCTGCAGAAGTGCAACGGCTGCCGGATTTTTTTCTATCGCATATACCTTTCCCTGTGCTGCACGAAGCGCCATCTCAATCGAAACAGAACCTGTGCCCGATCCAATATCATAGACAACAGAATTCGAAGAAAGCTGCAGATGAGAAAGAGATGCATTGCGCACTTCCCGCTTGGTCATCGGTACTTTGTCACGCAGAAATACTTCATCTGCCATGCCGGCTGTAAACTCTGGTTCCGGATTCGGGTTTTCAAACAGAAGAACCGCAAGCGGAGCAAACTCCATTTTAGCAAGTTCGAATGGGGTTCCTGTCACAATCTGTTCTTCCGGATACGACAGATCCGTTCCCACATGCAGCACAATCTGCTCCCAGCCGTACGAACTTAACGTCTGGCAGATTTCCCTGACACTGCCCTTTCCGCCGGCGATCGCCAGAGTTTTCCGGTTTCGGCGGACCGTCTCCAGAAAGTTGCAGTGCTGCCCGTGCAGGCTCACAAATGCTGCATCCTCCCAGGACACTCCGATTTTGGCACAGAAATAAACCAGCGAAGAAATTCCCGGCTCTACACGGACAGAAAAATCCGCATCTTCCGCAAGGACGGCCTGAAGTTTCTTTGCTCCGCTGTAAAAGCCGACATCACCCGACTGCAGAAGAACAATCTTTTCATATTCCGGGTGCGCCTTCAGATACTCGTAAATCTTTTCCGGGCTGTATTCTGCAAGCATTGGCTTCTGATATTTTTCTACTGCTTTTGTCATGCGTCCCGCACCGATCAGCACATCCGCCTGCTCACACGCGTCTACGAGCGCCAGCGTCATCTGTGCTTCTGCACCAGGTCCGATTCCGGCGATCACGACGTCCCGTTTCACGGACAGATCAAATTTTTCAACGAGATACCGCTTGACCTCGTCCTCCGAGAGTCCTTCTTCCTCTTTCGGACGGCCGATCAGAACGACACGGACACCGGCCTTTTTGGCTGCCTCAATTTTTTCTTCAAAGCCGCCGTTTCTTCCGGATTCCTTCGTTACCATCCATTCGGCATGGAACGACTGCAGCATCGCAACGTTCATGTCCATAGAAAACGGTCCCTGCATGCCTATGGTATGTGCGGCATCAAATCCAAGTTCCGCGCAGGATGCAATTACGCCTGGCAACGGCAGCACCCGGGCATACACACGGTTTTTATAATCCGGAAGCTCTGCAAATTTTGCGAGTTCCTTGCTTCCTGTTGTCACCAGAATCTTTCCCTCTGTACCCGCCAGATACGATACCGCTTCTTCTGTCGTATCGACCATGACGCAGGATGGATCTGCCGCAAGCGACGGCCGCAGCAGCCGAAGATACGTTTTTCCTGCTTTTTCACATGCAGACCGGATATTTTCCGACACAAGATCGGCATACGGATGGGTTGCATCGATAATCATTTCCGGCTGTTCTTCGCCAAAAAGCTGTTCCATCTCTTCTTCTGTCAGTCTTCCGCTTCGAACCGTCAGGGCACCGCCCTCCTCGATCCGGCACTTGCCGTATTCTGTCGCCGTACAGGCAAGGGATGCAATCTCATATTTCTTCAGAAAACTGCAGATTTCCCGGCCTTCCGTCGTTCCGGCAAAGACGATTACTTTATTCATAGCGATATCCCCTCGGCGTTACCATGTGATCCCGGATTTCCTTTGTCTGACTGTTTCCGATAAATACCGTCGTAAACATATCCACTTTTGTATTGCGAAGTTCTGCAAGCGTCATGGTCCGGCTCGTCTCCCCGTCTCTTCCGATCTGGCTTACGATTCCGCAGACGGTTTCCGGCGCTTTGTAACGAAGCATCAGATCACACGCTTTTTCCAGATAATCCGCTCTCTTATGGCTTCCCGGGTTATAAAGACAGATGACAAAATCCGCTTCCGATGCCAGCAGAAGACGTTTTTCAATTTTCTCCCACGGTGTCAGAAGATCGCTCAGGCTGATCAGGGCGAAGTCGTGGATCAACGGTGCACCAAGAACGGCAGCGCCTCCCGTTGCGGCGGTCACGCCTGGAATTACCTTAATTTCAATATCAGGCCATTCTTCCGAAAGCTCATACATCAGACCTGCCATACCGTAAACGCCGGCATCTCCGCTGCAGATCATAGCAACCTGTTTTCCCTCTGCCGCAGTTTCAAATGCCAGACGGCAGCGCTCCACCTCTTTCCGCATCGGCGTCGTCAGAAATTCTTTTCCTGCAAAATGTTCTTTTACCAGATCCACATAGACGGTATAGCCGATGATCACATCGCAGTTCCGCAGCGCATCCGCCGCCTCGATCGTCATTTTTTCATATGCTCCGGGGCCGATGCCCACGACAAAAATTGTACTCAAAATACTGCCCTCCAGTCCGCCGCAGCCAGTGCAACTGTTACACCGTCCGCTGCCTTTTTTTTCTTTATCAGTCTGCCGCCGGCGAGAACTGCGCTGCGCTCACAGACATTGTCAATTCCTGTAATCTTCTTCACAAACGGAGACGGCGTAAATTCCCCCTCCGCCGTTTCCAGTTCTTCTGCAGAAAAGGTCCGGTACTGCCAGCCATACTTTTCCACCAGCTGCAGAATTCCCGGCTCCTGCGCTTTCAGATCAATACTTGCCGCCTGTCGAACTGCTTTTGGAGAAATCCCGGCCGCCGCAAGTGCCGCAAGAACCTTTTCTTCAATCCGGCTGGCCGGTGTATTCTTCTTACAGCCGATGCCGACGGTGATCACCTTCGGGATCAGGTGAAGTGTTCTCTCATATGGCGAATCCTCTTCCGATGTGGTAATGCAGATTCCCATCGACGGTTTTGCCGCCTCTTCCGGGATCAGTTCCTCCGGTTTTGTTCCCTTCACCGGAAAACGGCTGCAGAATCCAACCGTTTTTCCGTCCACCAGAAGCGCCGCTGCCTCTTTTGCCAGCTCCATCTCACAAATTTCACAATGATTTTTTACAGCAAAGACATCGACCGCAAACTTGTGATTGACATCCGTTGCCGTTGTAATGACCGGAACCGCACCCGTTATAGCTGCAACTTCTTCCGTCAGCTCGTTTGCTCCGCCGATATGGCCGGAAAGTAATGAAATCACAAACTTTCCCTGTTCATCCATACACAGAACCGCCGGATCTGTCTTTTTACTTTTCACGTACGGTGCAATACTGCGCACCGCAATCCCGCACGCCCCGATAAACAAAATCGCATCCATTTTCTGAAACATGCGCTCTGTCCATGCAGGAAGCGACGGTGCAATCGCAGGAATTCCCGCTTCTTTCCCGTACTTTTCCAGTGCATATCCTTCACAGCTGTGTTTTTTCAGTGCCGCACAGAGTTTTTGATTCCAGGCGCATCCGTTTCTTGTAAAACTTGCTATGGCTATTTTCATCTTATTTTTCTGCCTCTCGGAATTCGGTGGTAAACGCCGGATTGTACAGATCACTTCTGCGGTAATTTCCCTGGGAAACGGCATTTCCGATGATCATCAGCGCTGTCTTGGTGATCTGGTTCTTTTTCGCCGTCTCGGCAAGTGTTCCAACGGTGCAGACGAACGTCTTCTCCTCCGGCCAGGTTGCTTTGTAAACGATCGCTGCCGGAGTATCTGCCGTATAGCCGCCTGCAATCAGCTCACGGGAAAGTTCCTCTAAGAGTCCCGTGCTTAAGAATACAACCATCGTTGCCTGATGTGCCGCAAAAGACGCAATGCTCTCCCGCTCCGGAACCGGTGTTCTTCCGGCCATTCTGGTGATGACAACACTCTGGGAGATATCCGGCAGCGTATATTCCATTTCAAGGGCAGCAGCCGCTCCGCAGAAAGAGCTGACACCCGGACAGTCATCGTGAGCGATTCCAAGGGCATCGAGCGCATCAATCTGTTCGCGGATTGCACCGTACAGGCACGGATCTCCCGTGTGGAGTCTTGCCACAGTCTGGCCTTTGCTTTCGGCCTCTTTCATAACATCAATCACCTGCTCCAGCGTCATGGTTGCACTGTTATATACCACACAGCCCTCTTTTTTCAGATCCAGCAGTGCCGGATTGACAAGAGAACCTGCATAAATGATAATGTCCGCCTCACCAAGCAGCTTCTGTCCTCTTACCGTAATCAGATCCGGGGCTCCAGGGCCCGCTCCAATAAAATGTACCATCTATTTTTTCCTCTTTTCTTTTACAATAATCAGTGAATAGTAACTTGCCTGGTCCGGGATTTCTTCCGCGCTGAAATACTTCTGTTCCGTATCCATGCCGCAGTTTTCTACCATCACCGCCCGGCAGTTCTTTTCCTTCAGGAACTGTTTCACAGCCGGCATCTTTTTACCCGCTTTCATCAGAACCTTTGTTCCTGAAAGTTCCAGTGCATCTTCAATCTGATAAGACGCCGGAATCACATGCAGTTCTTCGGAATTTTCCACCAGTCCCTCGGAAAGAGATGCTGCTGCCGCGCAGAACGATGTAACACCGCTTACAATTCTCGCATCGTAACCGTCTTCCAGTACCCGTCTGTGTACATAAAGGTAGGTAGAATACACGGTTGGATCTCCGAGTGTCAGAAATACTACGTTTTTTCCTGCATCCAGCAGCTCCTCTATTTTTTCTGCACCGCGCCGGTGATTTTCCTTCAGTTCTTTGGCATTCTTTGTCATCGGCATTGGAATAGCAACAAGCTCTTTTTCTGCCAGTTCCGGCACTGCCTGAACAGCAATCTGGTAGGCAATGCTCTCTTCCGGTTTCTCTCCTGGTACTGCAATCGTATCATTTTCCCGGATCAGACGGACGGCCTTTAACGTCATAAGCTCCGGGTCTCCCGGTCCGATTCCTGTTCCAAATAAAATTCCTGTCATTTTGTTTTTACTCTTTTCTGTTTTCTTTTTCTTCCTGCTCCCGCAGGCGCTCCAGAAGTTCTCCCGCTCCCGGGGTTTCCCCGAGCAGGCCCTCATTGCTTGAAAAAACAATCGCCTCCGTCTGCACTCTGCCCTCAATATGGTAATTCATGTAAAAAGCAATTTTTTCTGTCACTTTTTCCATGGTCTCTTTCAGGCATCCTGCTTCCTTTAAAATCTGCACCGCTTCTTCCGTCGTTCCAGTCTCCAGCAGTTTTTTTGCCAGTGCAAGATCCGCCCCTGCACGCACCGCCTGCGCCGTAAGAAGCTCCGCACGGCAGTCTGCCTCGTGGGAATGGGTATTCATAATTCCGCCGGACACCTTGACAAATTTTCCAAGATGGGCCACAAAAAGGATGGCGTCAAAGCCGAGCTCAGCTGCAAATTCCAGTGTTTTTCCGACGTAATTACTGCACTTAACGGAATGGTCTGCACGGACCCACGGATACGTTTTTAAGAAGTCCTGTCCGTAATTTCCCGGTGTCACCAGAAGGACGCGGTCACCCTGTGCTTTCCGCATTTCCATCTCGACGCGGATCGTGGAAATCAGCGCCTCCTCGCTCATCGGCACTACAATCCCGCTCGTTCCAAGGATTGAAATGCCGCCGGTGATGCCAAGTCTCGGATTGAACGTATGCTTTGCCAGTTCTTCCCCTTCCGGTACGGAGATGATAACCTGCAGTGCGCGGAAATCATCGAGTTTTTTCTGAATCTCCTCCACATTCTCGCGGATCATCTGGCGCGGTACATGGTTGATCGCCGCGTTTCCGACCGGCTGATCCAGCCCCGGCTTTGTCACACGCCCGACGCCGAATCCTCCATCGATTACAATTCCCTCTTCTGTTCCAAACGTCACTTCCGCGTAAATCAATGCTTTATCTGTCACATCCGGATCATCCCCGCCGTCTTTTCGGACGGCACAGCTTACTTTTTCGGCACTTCTCCGGATATCCAGCAATTCCAGATTCAGAACAATGCCCTTTGGCGTATGGATTTTCACTTCCTGTATTTCTTTCCCGGAAAGCAGCATAAACGCCGCTCCCCGCGCTGCCGCTGCAGCGCAGGAACCCGTCGTATATCCCATGCGGAGTTTCTTGCTGCCGCGCATAATATATGCATCTTCCAAGCCTGTCCTGCTCATGTTTTTCTCCTTAACAGATCCGGCGGTTTTTCTGCCGGATCACGCGATCTATTTTATCATAACACACAATGAAAAAATGCTGAACCATTTTCGCATATTTTTTCAAAAAAGATCAATTTTTCCCGGCTGTTTTTCTATCTCAGAAACTTATTCTTTTCCCAGCTTCCTGTTGTTTCAAACTCCGCAGCTCTTCTTTCTGCCTGTTTCACAATTTTTTCATCAATTCCCATATTTCCAAGCAGCGCAATCGCATTCTTTCCTCTTGCCGGCCCCTGTTCCAGGCGATACGGGAAGGAAATACTCTGCGCGGTAATCTGCTCTTCAAAATGATAATTGGTGTAGAGATCTTCCAGCAGATACGTCAGTTCAGTATCATGTGTTGCTGCAAGACAGAGCACATTTGCACGGCGCAGGGCAGCAAGCACACTCTCTGACGCTGCAATCCGCTCCGTCGTGTTTGTTCCCCGCAGCACCTCATCAATGACGCACAGAAGCGGTGTTTTTTCACGGCTTGCCTCCAGAATCCGTTTTAAAGATTTTACTTCCACAACAAAGTAACTCTCTCCCTGTGCCAGATTATCGCGGAGTGCCATGGATGTCATGATCCGGCACACAACACCGCGGTACCGCTTCGAAAGACTCGTGTTCAGTGTCTGTGCCAGAATCGCATTCACTGCCATGTTTTTCATAAATGTGGATTTTCCCGACGCATTCGAGCCGGTCAGCAGAATTCCGCCCTCCGCATACAGACTGTTTGCCACCGGATGTGTCAGAAGCGGATGATAAAGCTCCTCCACATCGATCCGACAGCCCGCCTTTTTCTCATCCAGGAATTCCGGCCGGCAGTAATACGAAAGGCTCTCCCGGTACGATGCTGCAGACAGTGCAAAGTCCAGGAGTCCAAGATCCTCTGCCATCTGCAGAATCGCTTTTTCATACGATTTCACTCCGGAAACAACCGAAGAATACTCGATCAGATCCAGCAGAAAAAACGTGTGAAAGTATGCAAAAATCATGTTTGCTGCACCGCCCTGCGATTCTTTCGTATTCACAAGTGTTCTGCATTTTCTTGTAATCGGACGGAGTTGTTTTTCCTGTTCTTCCAGACGCTTCTGATACATTTCCAGTCCGGAAATTTTTTCTTTTCCAAGTTCCCTGGCTGTCCGCTGCAGCCGCAGGATACAGCCAAACGCTTTTAATGCACTCTCCAGCTTTTTGCTCTCCCTTCCATGCATCAGTCCGTTGCCGACCATAGAAGCAAACAGAACAGACACACCCAGCGGAGGCAGTGCAAACAGCAGTCCAATTCCAAGCACAGCAATACCGGCCATCAGAAGATATTTCCCCTTCTCTCCCGGCTCCGCCTCCATCAGTACAGCTATTTCTTCTGTCGGCGGATTCATCTTTTCTTTTCCCATCAAAAGAAGTGCTTTCTGCACTGCTTCTCTGGCTTTTTGGTTCTCTGCAAAAAGCTTCATCAGCCGTTCCCGCTCTTCCCTGATTTCTGTTGTTGTGACCGGCATCCGAAGCGCCGTGTACAGATATTCTTCCCCGCACACCGACACTGTGTGGTCGACTGTGTCAAAAACCGCATCGAGATCCAGGTCATTCCAGGTAATCGCGTCCACGCAGAAGTTTTCCCCTGCTTTTCGTCTCAGACACGCTTCCAGTTTTTCTTTCTTTTCCCGTTCTGTCCGTTTCTCCTGCTTTTTTCCCCATTTCTTCCGCAGTTGTACCAGCTTCTTTTCCTGTTCATTTCTGTTATTCTGTACCATCCAAACTCCCAGCAGTATCAGAACCACAAAAATTCCTGCTGCCGTGTACAGTTCTTTCATGTCTTATCGCCATCCTTTTTCCTGCTCTGTATCATAAGTCTTTTGATTCTGTCTTATTCTAGCACAGAACCCTCTTCCCTTCCAGATTTTGTTGCAAAAATCATCTCCACCGCCGCATGTACAGCCAGTCTCCGTGAACTGTTGCCGTCACCAATGCAGGTGGAAAGGGTAAGTATCTTTTGAACTTCCTTTTCCTCACCGCTGCCAAAGATAATGCTGTTTTCTTTTCTTTCCTGTACCCATGCATTCCAGTCCGCATCGCTCCATGCTCCCAGCCGGTAAACATCACTTTTGGCATCCGTCTCCTCCACACTCCAAATACGGCACTGCCATGCTTCACCCGGCAAATACAGGTACAGATACGGAAATTCCTGTTTCCACGACGCTTCACGATACTTTTTCAATCCTCCGAACATCGTTCCATCCCGCATATTATGCCCATATAAAATCGTGTGACGTTCAGAAAAATCCTCCGGTGTATCACACGGTGCAAAAATACTGCCGTAAATCCGCTCCCTGCAAAACGCATCGTGTGTCAGATAATATGCGTTATCCTGCCCGTGCGCAACCGGAACATCTAAGGCGCAGCCCGGAATCCAGAGCCACGCGCAGATTTCTCTATTTTTTGATCGAAGTCCTGTAAAATCAATTGTCCGAAACAGATTTTGATCTGTACTGCCCGGTTCCTGCTCCTGCACTTCTTCGCTTTTTTCGTTTTCCTCTTTGTTCTCTTCTTTTTCTTCTCTGACATACATCTCCACCGCTTCTTCCTGTTCTTTTCGAATCTGCCGGCTTACCTGAATCTGCGGCAGATACCAGAAAAAAAGCGCCGCCAATGTCAGAACTGCAATCCCTCTTCTTTTTCTGCTGATTTTTTCTCTCTCCATTTTGTTTTCATTCCACCACCCGAACCGATGGTGGAATGTTTTTCCGTTTTGTTATTCAACCGGAATCCGGTTTTTTACAATACTGTTGTGTCCATAATCATCCCAGCGGTATTTCTGATTTTCAAATACAACCTCACTTTCTTTGGGATGTCCGCAAAGATTTACCGATACCGAAAAGACGCGCGCAGGATCTTTTCCATATGCCGGCTCTTCTAGTTTTTTCACGGTAACATTCTTCGTACCTGTCACCTGCATAAGCGAATACCGCAGCACCTTCTTCTCCTGTACCCGGTAATCGTTTCCTGCCGGAATTCCCCGGATCTGTACCGACTGTTCCGTGTAGCCGTCCTGATCTGTCGTTTTCTCCACCTGTGTTTTTGTAAACGTAAGATAGCATTGGTATGTATGTTCTTTTCCATACAGATCCTTTCCCTTCACGGAAAACAGAAACGTTGGATTTCCATGCGCCCATGTAATCTCATCCGCCTTAATCTTCTTTGTAATCGTCAAGGTTTCACATGCAAGATCCTTCATCGTCACGGTCTGCACTTCCTGTTTTGCCTCCAGCACAAACGAAACCGGTTCTGCCACAAGGTATCCATCCGGCGCGGCCTCCTCCACAAGGACATAAGAACCCGGCTTTAATTTTTCCAGTTCATGCGGGCCGCTTCCTCCTGAAATCCAGCTGTCCACACGGTTTCCATCCATATCTTTTAATACCAGCTTTGCGCCGGAAATTCGTTTTCCGCTCTCTGCATCTATTTTTTCAATTGTCAGATGTGTTCCATCATTTTCGACCGTCACCGACAGTTCCGATTTACCGTCAATTTTTCCGTTTTCTACCACAAATTCCCGGCATGTACTGTCCAGCAGATAGCCCTCCGGAGATGCTGTCTCCTGATAGTACCAGACACCGTCCAAAAGTCCCGTCAGCTCAATTTTTCCATTTGCATCCGTCTTTTTTGTCTCATCAAAACTTCCATCTTTCGTCCAGATATGAAAGGCTGCTCCCTGAAGCACTTTTCCGTCTCCCTGACTTACTTTCTGCAGAATAAAACGGTTCTTCCAGTTTGTAAACGTCAGTGTGATCTGTGCGTTTTGTTCCCCGATCGTTATTTTCTTTTCCGTCGGATCCAGCACATATCCATTTGGAGCCGCCGTTTCCCGCACAAGATACGTTCCGTACTCCAGCCCGTCTTTGAACGCCTCTCCATTTTCATCCGTTTTCAGCACAGCTGCTACCGCCTGATCCGGAAACAGCACTGTTCCGTTTACCGTTGTAATTGCTCCGCTCGCAATCACCTGATATGTTGCACCAGAAAGTGCTTTCCCTGAGTTTTCTTCCGTCTTTTTTATCTTCAGTGAGCCTGTTTTTCTTGTGTTTTCTGCCTCCAGATGGATCGTCTGCATGCCTTCCTTGTCAATGGAAAATTCCTGCTCCCAGCTTCCTGCATAACCAGCTGGATTCTTTGTCTCCACAACACGGAATTTTCCATTTTCACTGTCTGTATCCAGAATTCCCTCCAGCAGATAAGAACCCGTTTTTTTCACCCAGTTCATCTTTTTGAATTCACTCCAGGTGTTGTTTTTCCAGCGGTACACGGTAAATTCTGCACCCGAAATAGCTTCTTTTGTCTCTGCATCCATTTTTTTCACTACAAGATCTCCTACTTTCGACAGATGACAGGGAACGTTCGCTGTGTAACCAAATTCCGAAGTATTCCACGGCACAACAGTTATTCCCGTTTCCCGGGATGCTCCATGCCAGTTGTTGTACGTACTGGAAGTATCGTTTACAAAATTATCCGGCCATTTTTTCGGTGCTTTCACTCCGCCGCCGGGACCAGTTACCGCATCGTTAGTGCCTCCATCATAGAAAATCATCGTCTGGGAATTTCCTTCAAAGGTAAGTGTAACCCAGCCTTCCGAATTTTCCGGAGTTGTTCCACCGTCCGGCTCAGAGCCGCGTCTTGCCGACCAGATCGCTTCTGTTCTGGCATCGTAGACGATTCTGGCATCTGCCTCCTTCGTCAGATAGATATGTTCTGTCTCATCAGCCAGATAAAAGCCCTGCTTAAAGTCCAGATCTGAAAGTGTAAAATATCCTTTCACATTCAGCGGATTTCCTTTACTGTCGTAATAAGCAAACCGTACCTTGATCCAGAGCAGACCTTTAATATCAATGACCGGCTTATTGTGGTCAATCGCCACGACTACCGCATCCACGTCCTCATACCCTGATAGTACAACCGTGTTCTGCCAGTCTTCCAGCCAGATCCGCATCGTTACATTTTCCCCGTGGCACTCTCCAACATTCGTATATTCCGCATACATTTTTCCTTTTTTCGACTCCAGCGGCGTGAAGGAACGGAGATTACTCCATCCCTTCACATCGGCCGCCGGCCACCATGTGGAACAGCATTTCGAATGGCTCTCTCCGTTTTTGCAGAACAGATTGTCCCAGGTACTTCCATCTGTACTTCCAAAACGGATTTTTGTCTCACTTCCGATCAGCGGGGTAAAATCATATCGGCCGTCAATAACAGAGTCCGATGATACAACTTCTCCGATTCCGGCTTTCGAAAGAGAAGGAAGACTCGTAAGACTCGAAGCCAGAACATCTTCCCGAAAACAAAATCCCAACAACAGCAGAATTCCTGCGAGAAACCAGAAGCTTTTCTTTGCTCTTTTCATTCTTCCCTCCTTTCAGACCGGCCCGCGGCAAGAAACAGGAAGGCTCCTGTCACGGCAATTCCAATGGGGACCGCTGCTAACGGATCGCGCAGACCTGTTTTTGGCGCGCTGTGCCAGATAGAGGGGCCTTCTTCCTGCGGCAGATCTTCTCCTTCGACAGAAAAAATCCATTTTACCCCGCTTTTCCGAAGTGCCCATTCATTTCCAAGTTCTGACGGCACACGGATTGAAAAACAGATTTCTTTCCGTTCATCTGGACTGCATATTCCAAGACTTTTTGCTGCCCATAGTCCCTCACTCTCTAAATCACCTTCATAAATCACGCTGTTTCCCTCTCGTATTTCCAGTTTCACCTTGGAAAGCAGTTCTTTTTCTGTTTCACTGAGTTCTTCCGGAAGTTCCGTCCGCAGAAAAAATTCTGCACGGCTTGCTGTCGTGTTCACCAGTGTGAACGTATCTTCCCATTCATCTCCCGGCATCAGCACTGGAAAGTTCCGAAAGAAATTGTCGGGTGCCAAGATCAGATTCCGCGCTGCTCCTTCGTACGAAACGGTGAGGAAGCTCTGCTGCGAAACCTCCGAAACGGTATTATCCGCCTCGTGGACACACTGTTCAATTTCCAGTTCTTCTCCCCACGGAGCTTCTGCCGTAAAATCCGGCGTCACATTCGCTGCCTGTACGGCCTCCGCCTGGATTTCAACGGACAGCACCTGTCCCTCCGCCTCACTGGTCCACGCAGATGGAATGGTGATTGTACGGAAAAAATCGACAGATTCCTGCTTTCCCAGCACTTTGGGATAATAATAATACTCTCCTGCTTTCAGCCAGACGTCCTCGATTCCCCCAAGATCCTCTTCCCCCAGACGGTAATCCTGCGTTTCTTCCGCATCAAACACAGGCTTTACGCGGACATAGCATGGTTCGGCATAATTGGTGATCCGCGGAATTTTTGAAATCACCTGGGAAGGCAGTACAATGCCGTTTTCCGGTCCCTCATACTTCTTTTCTCCATCCCCGTCTTCCTCATATTCCCAGATTCCAATATTTACATCTCCGACAGCTATTTTGTTAATGGTCTCAACACTGCTCCGGTAATATGCATACGTTCCGCTGATTCCCATCAGAAGACTCGCCGCCGCACATCCGATCCTGACGCGTTTTCCTTTCATGTCTGACCACCTCTCTCATAAGCATCCCATGCCTCCCGATAGCCGTGAAATACCATATTCCCCTTCTGGATCTGCACCGATTCCTCATAGACCGAAACCTCAAGTTCTTTCTGTTCCATTTCTTTTGCAACGCGGATTCCGGTAAACAATTCCGTCGTGCTTTCGCCTTCTGAAACCGGTTTTTTGTAATAATAGTAGTCATCTTCTCCTTTTACCCAGTTTTCCGTATCAAGTCCCTCAATCGCTTCAATTGGTTCACTGAATATAAGTGCCGCACGAATATAGCAGGCAACGGAACCTTCATTTCTGATTTTTACTCTCTTTACCACACTTTTCCCTGGCGGTACGGGCGTCGGTGTCGGAAATTCTTCATCGATAGTACTTGTATTATGTCCGAACACCATACGATTCCAGACACTCTCGTGATCTGTAAAATACGCCGAAGTTCCCGGCAGCAGCCAAATGGCTGCCGCCATCGTACACCCGGCCGCACCCGCAAGGAAAAACAGCCGTTTCGTCTTTTTCTTCATCTTTTGTCCCCCAGAAAACTGCTTAAATTCCAGGTGCTTCTGTCTGTTCCGGCTCCGACTGCGGTGCCGTTACCTGCCCCTTCTGCCCATTATTCTGATTTACATACTTCTCCCAGGCCTTTGCTGCCCGCTCGGCAGCCGTACTTCCCTCACCGGTATTCAGCGCCTGGATTGCATAATAATTGATCGGAATATCGACCTCTTTTTCATCCAGCTGCCCTTCCACGATATTAGCTGCTGTCACGCTCGTAAATAAAGGATCCGTCGTTTTGCCAGCTGCAAGCACTTCATTGTAGAGATATGTATATACCATCGAATTGTTCTGTTTTTTCTTGTACATCAGCACCCATTTTTTCGAAAGCTGATTCATCGAAAACAGTTCCGTATCGCCGGCTGCTCCGCCGTTTAAACGGTTTCCGGATGTATCTGCAACGATCACTTTTGCGATTGGTATGGAAACATCCATATAGACGTAAGAATCATTTTTACCTTTATTTTTGATACGCGGGTCCTTCGGAATCACCTGGGTCGGCACAATATGATTGGTCTTTCCGTCCGGATCCGGTGCGTACGATGGTTCATTTCCTTCGATATCTACTTTTCCCACAACAAACTGGTTCGTCACAGAATCCTTATCCGTCAGATACGCCAGTGTTCCGCCCGCTGCCAGGGCTCCTGTCAGAAGCAGTGATGCTGCCCAGAATACGATTTTCCGCTGTTTTTTCATAGATCAATTCCTCCTGTTTTCCTAAATAATTTTGCTAATTCTTTTTATAACTTGTTTTCCTGCATGATTTTTCTACCGTGCCAAAGCTGCCGGATTGTAAAAAGCATCACCGCTCCCACGGCCAGAAAAAAGAGTGTTCCTCTCTGCCGGAGCCAGACGATACCAAAGCCAAGCCAGGGAAGAGCTACGATCACATTCCCGATCACCTGTTTTTCCAAAACGATGCCTGCATCTTCCTCCGCGTTGGCATCCCCCTTAGTACAGTATCCTTCCTCGCTCTTTTCCACGATCCGGTGTGTCACCACCATATTTCCTCTCCGGTAGGTAATCACATCCCCCGGATTCCATTCCTTCTTCCGTCCATCCACAACCACAACAGATCCCGTCGGGATCTCCGGTTCCATGGAACCGGACAGTACGACATAGGCGCAGAAATACTGCATCAGATACCATCCCGCCGCCAGAAAAAGGAAGGAAAGAAAGCCCTGCAGCCCCAGTTTTCCTTTTGCTTTCATTTGCTCCCTTCCGTCGATGCGGATATCCAGACTGTCATTTTTGCACGCAAAAAACAGAGGATAGCATTTACCCTCTGTCTCAGAATATCCCTGTTTCATTTTCTCTAAAGTTCTTGTAAAAGTGATTTAAACTTACCATAGTCCGGGCGAAAGCGCAAGCATTGTCTGCCCGTTTAATTCTAAATTTTTTCTAAAGCCTGAAACGCAGAAAATTTTCAGAACTTTTCCCGGATCTTTTTTTCTCCAAACGCAAGCCGCTTTTCCAGCTCCTGCCCATTTTCTGCCCCAAGGATTTTTCGCATTACACTCTCTTCTTCCCGGATTCCTTTTCCGTGAAGTACGCCGTATGCGCCGGCATCACTTCCCGCCGCAAGCACAACGTCCTTTTCAAATGCGAGCTGCAGACCTTTTTTCTGCGTCTCAAAAATCCACGCCAGCGTTTCAGCCGGATATCTGCCGTTCTCCAGAAGATTCGAAACCGTCACAATTGTCGGCACCCAGATTGTTGCATGCTCTGCCATACAGCAGATGCTCTCTTCATTCTGAAAGTTCCCGTGTTCAACCGAGTCCACGCCTGCCTCTGCCGCATCCATCACAGCCTGTGCGCCGTTCACATGCGCCATCACAGAAAGCCCCGCATCATGTGCCGCAGCCGTCATTGCAAAAACCTCCTCCCTGGAAAGCGGCTCACTGGTCACATGCCCCTTTGTCGCGAAATCCAGGATTCCCGTCGTCATGATCTTGATAAAATCTCCGCCCGCACGGCGTACTTCACGCACAAGCGCACAATACTCTTTCCAGTCTGAAAATGCGCGTCCGACAATTTTTCCATAACGGCCCGCCCTGTGAATCGCAAAAACCGGTGTGCGGTATGTGATCCCGTACTCCGGCGCAAGGCTCCGTGCAAGAACACCCGCCCCGTACGGATCCCCGCCGTCACGCACATAGGAAATCCCTGCCTTCTGATACGCCGCCAGATGTTCCCGGATCAGATCCTCCCGCGGGCCGTTTTCATGCGCTGCCGCCGCCTTTTTGTAATCCACACCGTCCATAAAAATATGGGCATGGCATTCTGCTGTCACCATTTTTGTTTACCGCCTTATCTCCGATTCCACCACAGCTTCTCTACGGCCCATTTTCCAGTTCTGCTCCGAGAGATACAGATGATATCCACAGCCGTTTTCTACTCGCCAGTCATAGTAACTCTTCTGTGGCACGCCGTACTGCTCAAGGATACTCATGATCGTGCCTCCGTGTACCACCATCGCCACGTTGCGGTAATGGCGGCGGATACACGTATCCACCATCTTGTCAAAGCCGGCGATGCAGCGGTCCTTGAACTGCTGCGGGCTCTCACCGCCCGGAAAGGCAAGCGTCGCCATGGAATCAATCCACTCCTGGTATTTCGGATTATCTTTTAATTCCTGATAATTTTTGTTCTCAAACTCACCAAAATTGCACTCTGCAAATTCCGGGATTTTGACCTGTTTGGCGTACGGATACAGAATGTCTGCCGTTTCCAGACACCGTTTCAGCGGGCTGACGAACAGAAGCTCAACAGTATCCATCGTCCGCTGTTCCAGCTCTTTTTTCCCTTCCTCACACAGTGGTTCATCCGTCACGCCGATATACCGTCCTAATGTATTGCCATAGGTTTTTCCATGGCGGATCATTGCAATTTTAATCATGTTTTTCCTCACCTTTCAGCAGGATTCCGATTCCGCACACCACACGGGTTACCGAATCAGCCTTTGCTGCCAGCTCCGTACAGATGCGCCCCGTCTTTTCCCGCCATTTCCGGTCGAAGGGTTCGATCGGAACCACTCCGTAACCGAGTTCATTCGTAACAATGCAGATTTCCGGATTTTTCTGCAGCAGTTCTTCCAGTTCCGCTTCCGGTGCAGTCCCGGTCTCCTCTTCCAGAAGGAGCCATCTGCGGACCAGTTCCTGAAAATCATATACGCCGGAACATGCCGACAGCTCCTCTTTCGAAACTGCTGCCCCATCGGCCCATCCTGTTTCTTTTCCGGTCATCTTCTTTGCAAAGTTAAGCTTTCCCTGAAAAGCCCCTCCAATTACTAATTTCATTTCCAGTTCTCCATTCCAAGAGAAAGTACCACAAGAGACAGGAGCTGTGCCAGCTCACAGAGCGAAAGGAAATAGCCTGCGAGATCTCCTGTAATTCCTCCAAAATACTTACTGCTTTTCCATTTATAATAACAGAATACCAGTGCCGATACAACCAGTACATCCAGTGCCGCCCAGACGCAGAACGAAGCTGAGAGCGCCGTCACGGCAAAAATCGTCACAACAAGCACCGCCGCCGTTCTTTTTTTCTCTGCTCTCATGCCAAACGCTGCCGCTGTTCCTTTCGGATTGGCATTTGGAAAAAACGCGATCGAAAGACCGCTGAACGATCTCGAAACTGCGAAGCCAAATGCATACGCCGGAAAAATCTTCCAGACAAGTTCTCCGGCTGCGCCCGCGTACAGTACAAAATACAGACATCCCATAATAATCGCAAATGCTCCGGCGTGCGGGTCTTTTAAGATTTCCAGTCGGCGCTGTTTTTCTCTCCAGGAACTTAACGCATCCATCGTATCCAGATAGCCGTCGAGGTGAATGCCGCCCGTCACCAGAACCGGAACTGCCGTCAGCACTGCAGCCCGCAGCATGCTTCCCGCGCCAATCTGCTGCAGCAGCCAGAAAAGCACCGCCGAAACTGCACCGACAGCCAGTCCGACCCACGGAAAGAAACACAACGCATATTTCATGTTCTCTTTTTCCCAGTCTGCCGGCGGCATCGGGATTTTCGAGTACATGGCAAACGCCACTTTAAAATTATTCCATATCGTTTTCATCTTATTCTTTTTTTATTCTGACGGGAATCCCATACACAACCTCGGTCACACAGTCCGCCATCTCTGCCAGACGTACATTAATGTTTCCCAGGATCCGCTGGTATTCCATCGTCTCCTCCTCATATCGGTATCCGTCCGAAAAAATTTCATTCGTCACCAGAACCAGATTCCGCGCCTGATGGGCCAGACGGGAAACGCCCGCAAGAATTTCCTCCTCCGTCCGCGCTTTTCCCGCCCCGGATGGATCAAATATTTCATTTGCCGTGAGATTCGACATACATTCGAGCAGCACATCGCTTCCCGGTTCCAGCTCCACTTCTTTTAAATTCGTATAACACTCAATCGTCGAAAACTTCTTTGCCGCGCGCATCTTCCGGTGGCGTGCAATACGCGCCTGCCCTTCCGCACCGAATGGCTGCATCGTTGCGATATAAACCCTCCGTGTTCCGCCAAAATCCAGAATACACTGCTCCGCATACGCCGATTTTCCGCTGCCGCTGCCGCCTGTAACCAGATGTATCATCGTTTCACCTGCCTTTTTTAAGTCAGCGGCACATACGTTTCGATCTGTGCCTCGTCAAATGTCGCCATGCCGCGGTATACGGCATTTGCCTGATCCAGAATCGGGAAAAGCATGATGGCGCCCGTTCCCTCGCCCAGACACATATCGCAGTGCAGGAAGGCTTCTTTTCCAAGCTCTGCAAGCAGCAGATGCGCCGCCGGCTCCTTCGATACGTGCGAAGCGATCATATAGTCCTTTGCAAACGGTGCAATCCGTGCAGCAAGAAGCGCTGCCACACAGGAAATAAAGCCGTCCATCACAACCGGAACGCCATGTGCAGCCCCTGCAAGAAAGACACCCGCCATGCCGGCAATGTCAAAACCGCCGACCTTTGCCAGCACATCGATGGGATCGGACGGATCCGGCTGATTGATGGCAATTGCTTTTTCAATCGCTGCAATTTTCCGCGCAAGACCTTCACTCGAAAGCCCGGCGCCCCGTCCCGTCAGTTCCGGAACCGGCTGATTCAGGAAAACGGCTGCCATTGCACTGCTCGTCGTCGTATTTCCAATGCCCATCTCACCGGTTGCCATCAGCTGATAGCCCGCCGCAATTTTTTCTTCCGCCACGGCGATTCCTGTTTCAAGCGCACGAACGGCCTCTTCCCTTGTCATCGCCGGACCTTTTGCCATATTTTTTGTTCCATACGCAACTTTATACCGCGGAACCTTCGTATCGCGCGCCATTCCGATATCAATCGGAAACAGATCCGCATGCGCACCGCGGCAGAGAATGGCTGCTGTCGCCTTCTCCTGCAGAAAATTTTCCGCAACTGTCGCTGTCACTTCCTGACCGCTCTGCGTCACGTTTTCTTCCACAACGCCATTGTCCGCACAGAACGTCAGAAGTGCTCTTTTTTCAATCGAAATCTCCTCTTTTCCGGTGATTCCGGCAATCTGGATGAGCACGTCCTCCAGCTTTCCGAGGCTGTGGAGCGGCTTTGCAATGCCGTCCCAGTGAGCCTTGGCACGATCCATCGCCTCTTTCGAAAGCGGATGGATCTGTTCGATTGTTTCCTGTAATGTCATCTTTTGTTCGCCCCTTCTTTCGATATGACGTCCGATCAGCTCTGTTTTTTCACCCAGTTCACAAAGAAAATATGGGAATCTTCCCGCGCTGTTCCGCTGGAAGTTGTCCATTTATAGGTGTATGTATATGTCACACATTTTTCTTTATCCATATTCAGATTTTCAAATGCTTTCGGAGTCATGAAATATAGATAATCAAAATCATCTCTCGTATCGCCAAAGCCCGGGATCACACGTTTTGTGCCGTTCTTCAGATATGCATCCATGATCGACCGGGATTCATCCACTGCACCGTAGGCTCCATTATTTTTCAGCTGATTGATGATCGAACTGCTCTGCTCCGCAATTCCCGTCAGATAGTTTGTCAGACTTCCGTTCCGCGCCGGTTCAAACTGCTGCTGTTTATAAATCGCTGTGCGGAGCGAAATATTCTGTGCCGCCATCCGGTTCCGGATGACCATCGCAACTGCCGTCATACCGGTTTTTCTCTGGACACCCGCCTCCGCACTGCAGATAGCCGCAAAGAAATCACGGTCGCTCACAGACGGATCCGTGTAATACTGATGCTCCATCGTATAATATTTTCCGCTTACGCTGTCCTTTGCACGCACATACTGGCTCGAGCTGAGAATGCACACTCCGTTTTCGTCAAAGCTGTAGTACCAGTTGCTGCTGTTCTTTTTCAGCAGAGCGTAATACGATTTTACCATCTTTCCGTCGCTTCCAAAGTAATACCAGCCCGTCTGCGGATCACCGCTTACCATCCGTTTCTGTGCATTGAGCCACTGGTTCTTTGCCATGCCTCCCCAGTCTTTAAAGTAATAGGAAGCGCCGTTGATAGTCCGCTCTCCCGTCACCATCACGCCGTTGGCATCGGCATAGTAACTGTTGTTTAAATGCGTAAAGAAGGTATTGCGGTACATCGCACCATTTTCCCGGAAGTAATACCACTGGTTCTCTTTCGAAAGCCAGCCCGTCACCATCTTTCCATCCGCATCGGCATAATACGTTTCACCGCCAAGCTGGAAAAAGGTACCACGGTACATGCCGCCCCAGCCCCGGAAATAATAATACGTACCATTGATTTTCTGCCAGCCGGTTGCCATCTTTCCATCTGCATTCACACGATATGTATTGTTGTCATATTCAAAAAAGCGGTCAAAATACTGCTCTCCGTTTTCATCAAAATAGTAATATGTACTGCCCTGCTGCAGCCAGCCGACGGTCAGTTTTCCATCTGCAGCCGCATGGCATACACTCGTTCCGTTTTTGATGAATGCATTCTGATACATGCCGCCCCAGTCCTTGAAATAGTACCAGTCACCGTCGATCTGTTTTTTTCCGACAGCCATCTTTCCGTTCTCATCGGCATAGTAAAGTGCACTTCCTGTCGGTGCTTTGAAAAAGGTGCTGCGGTACATGCCGCCCCAGCTTCGGAAATAATACCAGGTTCCATCCTGCTGCAGCCAGCCGGTCGTCATCTTTCCATCCGTATCAACATGATAAATATTATTTTTATGCGTCAGAAAGGTGTTTTGTGCCATGCCGCCCCAGCTTCGGAAGTAATACCAGATCCCGTCAATCTGTTCGAACCCGGATGCCATTTTTCCATCCGCATCAACATAATACGTATTCTTGTCATACTCAAAAAAACGATTCCGGTACATCGCGCCCTGATCATCAAAATAATAATACACATCATCGATCAGTTTCCAGCCGGTCGCCATTTTTCCGTCCGCATCAGAATAATACGGTACATTTTTCACGGTGTAAAAGGCATCCCGGTAAACACCGCCCCAGCTTTGGAAATAATACCAGGCTCCATCAAGTTTTTTCCAGCCGACCGCCATTTTTCCGTCATTATTCAGGTAGTAACGGTTCTTGTCGTACTCTCTCCAGGCTCCTTTGACAATGGTACCATCCGGATCCTTAAAATACCAGATCCCGTTCTCATTCACCCATGGGTAATAGCTTCCAGCCTGCACGGATACCGCCGTCTCTTCGGACTTTCCGCTCTGTACTTCTGCCGCCGGAAGATCCGAGGCGGCATTTTCCGCTGTCGAATCCGGCGTCTCCGTTTCTGTCATCTCCGGCGTATTTTCGTCTGTGGTTTCCGCCTCCGATGTTTCTTCTGTTTCTTCCTGTGTAACAGCAGAAGCCTCATTTACCAGACTCTGCTCTGTGCCTGCTCCAAATACGTTCGCAGCACTGACAGCGGTTGTCACGCAGGCTGCCGCCAGTACTCCCCTGATTACTTTATTTTTCATTATTTATTCTTCTCTCCCTGCAAAAACAGGCAAAGCCTGCTGTGTGCTCTGCCTGTTTTAAAATTCTGCTCCTGCTTTATCTTATTTCAAAAACGCCCGAACAGTCTCCGGCATCTGATCTACATCACACTCTGTCGTATGAAGCACCGGTGCAGTACGGATTTCTTCGATCGCACGCGGAATCTCGGTATTGGCAAGTGCAGACAGCTTGTCTACCTGCTCCAGTACCGGAAGGGTGTCATACTCCGGTGCAATCGCTGCAAGAACGCTGCTTGTAAATTTATACGGGCTTGCGGTAGATGCGATGACGGTCTTGGTTTCGTCATAGGTTTCCTCGCGGTATTTTCCGTATACAGCCGCTGCAACCGCGGTATGGGTATCAATCACATATCCGGTATCGCTGTACAGTTTTGCAATCGCGTCTGCTGTCTCCTGTTCGGATGCATAATTGCCGTAGAAGTCTGCCAGCTCTTTTTTCATCGCATCGGTGATCTCATATTTTCCGTCCTTTGCAAGATCCTGCATCAGCTCGCGGTCTGCTGCTTCGCTGTTTCCGGCGATGCGGTAGATCAGACGCTCCAGATTGCTCGAGATCAGGATATCCATGGACGGTGATGTTGTCAGAATAAAGTCTCTGTTTCTGTCGTAAACGCCGGTGCGGAAGAAGTCAAACAGAACTTTGTTCTCATTGGAAGCGCAGATCAGTTTTGCGATCGGCAGTCCCATCTGTTTTGCATAGAATGCAGCGAGAATATTTCCGAAGTTTCCGGTCGGAACGGTTACATTGATCTTTTCTCCGTCTGCAATCTCTCCGTTTTTCACCAGGTTTGCGTAAGCATATACGTAGTAGACGACCTGCGGAACGAGTCTTCCGATGTTGATCGAGTTTGCAGAGCTGAACTGGAAGCCTTTATCTGCCAGCTCTTTTCCAAGCTCTTTGTCGTTAAACATTTTCTTCACGCCGGTCTGTGCGTCGTCGAAGTTTCCGTGGATGGCAACAACGTGGGTATTTTTGCCCTTCTGTGTTACCATCTGTTTTTCCTGAATCGGGCTTACGCCGTTCTTCGGGTAAAATACAATAATTCTGGTGCCCGGCACATCTGCAAAGCCTGCCATTGCTGCTTTTCCAGTATCTCCAGATGTAGCAGTTAAGATGACGATCTCATTTTTCACGCCGTTTTTCTTTGCGGCGGTCGTCATCAGATGCGGCAGAATGGAAAGTGCCATGTCCTTGAACGCGATCGTTGCGCCGTGGAACAGCTCCAGATAGTAAACACCGTCTGCTTTTGTCAGCGGTGCAATTTCCTCTGTGTCAAATTTTGCATCGTATGCGTTTGCAATACAGTTTTTCAGTTCATCTTCTGTAAAGTCGGTAAGAAAACGGCTCATTACCTCGTATGCCACTTCTTGATAGCTCATAGCCGCAAGTTTTTCCATGGGAACATCCAGTGCTGGAATGGAGGTCGGTACAAATAATCCGCCGTCGTCGGACAGACCCTTTAAGATTGCCTGGGATGCAGTTACGGTTTCTCCATTGCCTCTGGTACTTTTGTATAATACTTCCATGCTCTTTCTCTCCTTCACTTTGACTCCCGGCAGAGCCTCTCTAACTCCCGGCCGGATACGTTTCAGATTAGTTTTACCTGTACGCTTCCTCTTATTATAATGGATGAAGTATGAAAAAACAACAAAAATATACAAAAAATGACTGTGCACAAAAATGCACAGCCATTTTCCACCATTCTGCCAAAATATTTTTTGTCAGAATGTATGATTTAATTTTCGTCGGACTCCTCCGTTTTTGCTTCGCCGTCTTCTAACGCCGGAGCTTCCCTTTCTGTCTCCTCGAGTGCGAGTGCCTCTTCCTCTTTTTCCGCATTCTCTGCGATTTTATCTTCCGCCCAGGTCACAAACGCTGCCGCGTCTCCGATTTCAAAGCGTTTCTTATCGAGAAAGGTGCTTCTGCCTCCGATGGTGATGCGGATAAAGTTGTCAAACTCCGTCACCTTTGTCAGCTCTTCGAGCGGAATATCAGTGCTTCTGCCCTCTTTTTCGTATGTCATTGTGAGCACCTGCTCAGTAAAACGAAGGGTACGTTCTCCAAGGAGTCCTCTCTTTTTGCATTTTTTCATCTGTGAACGTGCCATCAGATTCGGCAGAAACGTACACAGAAGTGCCATCAGAATGGAGATTCCAAGATTGAAGAAGTCTCCCGGCATGATAAATCCCCGCGCTGCTGCACCGTAGATCATAAAAGCGATCGCAGCCACAACAGCAATCCCTGTAATGATCCGCAGTACCAGACGTACTTTTTTTATCTCGGTGCCGTAAATCTCCACAAACATTCCTTTGGTGTATTCAATTTTGTTTTTAAACAGCATATGCTCTCTCTTTTCTTATCGGTTGTTGATTGCAGTTACCAGCGCGTCGATGGAAGCACGGATGATATCCGGATCTACGCCTGCGCCCCAGGAAAGGATTCCGTCCGGCTTTTTGATGCCGACGTAGGCAATTGCCTGTGCACTTGAGCTCTGCTCCAGCGCGTGCTCCGTATAGCTGACCAGATCATACTGCAGATTGTACTGCTGTTTCAGCGCGTTGCTGACAGCATTCAGACGGCCGTTTCCTTCTGCATATGCAGTTGCATACTCACCGCCCTCGTAATTGGAGGTAACCTGTGCTTCAATTCTGCCCTCATCGAGCTGTTTAAAGTGAACGCCGTTGATGTTGTACGGTGTCGTTACGTTCTCGAAGGTATCTTTAAAGAGTTCAAAGATCTCATCCGGACGCAGCTCTTTATGCAGATGATCGGAAACGGATTTTGCGGTATAGCTCATAGCCTCGCGCATCTTCGCCGGCAGATTCAGGCCGTATTTCGTCTCCAGAATATAGCCGACACCGCCCTTTCCAGACTGGCTGTTGATGCGGATGACGTCTGCATCGTAGTTTCTTCCGATATCGGTCGGATCGATCGGCAGATACGGAACGGTCCAGGTATCCGGTGCTTTCTCCTCGATCCAGTGCATGCCTTTTGCGATCGCATCCTGATGGGAACCGGAGAAGGCTGCAAATACGAGAGATCCGCAGTACGGGCTTCTCGGGTTGATGCTCATACCGGTGAAGGATTCAAATGCATGGCAGAGTTTCGGCATATCGGAGAAGTCAAGCTCCGGATCGACGCCCTGCATGTACATGTTCATGCCGACCGTGATAATATCCACGTTTCCGGTTCTCTCGCCGTTTCCGAACAGCGTTCCCTCGATACGGTCTGCTCCGGCAAGGATACCCATCTCTGCATCGGAAACGCCGCAGCCGCGGTCATTGTGCGGATGAAGGGAAAGAACGACATTATCGCGGTATTTCAGGTTTTTGCTCATGTATTCCACCTGGCTTGCATAAACGTGCGGCATGGAAAGCTCCACGGTGCTCGGCAGGTTGATGATGGCTTTGCGGTCTGCAGTCGGCTGCCATACGTCGAGAACGGCGTTGCACACCTCAAGCGCATATTCCGGCTCGGTTCCGGTAAAGCTCTCCGGGCTGTACTCGAAGCGGTATTTCTCGCCGGCCTCTTCTGTCAGCTCTTTTAAGAGCTTCGCTCCCTCAACGGCGATTTTCAGGATGTCTTCTTTCGACTTTTTGAAGACCTGCTGACGCTGTGCATAGGAAGTGGAATTGTAAACGTGAACGATAGCATTCTTGCAGCCCTTTAATGCCTTGAAGGTCTTGCGGATGATATGCTCTCTCGCCTGGGTCAAAACCTGAACGGTTACGTCTTCCGGGATCAGATCCTGCTCGATCAGGGTGCGGAGAAACTCATATTCGGTCTCGGATGCTGCCGGGAAGCCAACCTCGATCTCTTTGAAACCAACTTCCACAAGAAGTTTGAAGAACTCTACCTTCTGTTCCAAGCTCATCGGAATGACAAGCGCCTGGTTTCCGTCACGCAAGTCAACGCTGCACCATACCGGTGCTTTCTCGATGCTGTCTTTTTTTGCCCAGTCCATGCACGGAACCGGCGGCATATAGTACTGTTTCTGATACTTCTTTACATTCATCATGATTTTCTCCTCTCAGAAAGTGAAATATAATTTATTCTGCCGACATAAATTCGGGATGAAAGCATAAAAAAATCTCTCATCTTCTGTGTCGGCTTCTGACACAAGAGACGAAAGACTTGCTATCTTACGCGGTACCACTCCTGTTTTACAGAGATTTTCTCTGTACACTCTGCGGATACGGATGAAACATCTGCATATCCTGCCCCTCTAACGGTGGGTTTCCGTCTGCACCTACTCTTTTTATTCTAAATTTGGGAGCAGCGGCTCTGAGGTCAGTTCCACGGAATTCGTCTGCTGTTTCGCATCACCCAACAGCTTTCTGGATTCGGAAGCTCCATGTAGTATTCCTCTTCTTTGCCTTTTTCCTAACTTGGCTCTTATGTTACCATTTTTCTCCATCTCTGTCAAGCGCAAAACGCAGGATTCCGTAAAAATACACCCGCCGGAAAGGAGGCTCCGGCGAGTGCTCTAACGCATGATTTCGTTGTTTTATTTGTTGTACTCTTCTAGGTATTTCTGGTAATCCTCTACCTGTTTTCCGTGGTAGTGTTTTTCTACATGGCATTTATGCACGAATTTGAATCATCGCAAAAAGGGAGCCGGAAACGCCCCGGCAGACGGTTTTTCTTCTCGTCCGCCGGGGCGTCCCTAGCTTTCTTTCTTTGTTCACTTTTTCCTGTTTTTTCTATTTCTTTCTATCCCTGACGCTTGCACGAGGAACGGCGCACCACAACCTCCCCCGAAACGAGAATCCGTTCTTTCGGCGCTTCCGGGTGCTCCTCCCGCCATAAAAATTCATGCACCATACGGCGGCCAAGCCACTTCGTATCGACATGAACGGTTGAGAAGAACGGATACAGCATCCGGTCCTCATCATCATCAAATCCGGTCAGTGCCACATCCTCCGGCACGCGCACGCCGATTTTCCGGAAGGATTCTGTCAATCTTTTGGCGATCATATCGTTGCCGCAGACAATCGCTTCCGGCAGTGTATCGTAGCTCGCCACAATCTTGTCAAAATTTTCCGGGTAATAAAAATGATCGCTCTCCATATTGGGGCGCACAAGCTCCTCCTCGAGCGGAATGCCCGCCTGTTCCATCGCTGCAAGGAAACCGACATACCGGTCATGCATCGACTCATACGTGCTGCTGTGCTCACTTAGGAAACCGATCCGCGTCATGCCCTGCCCGATCAGATGGGACGTCAGAAGACTCACCGGTTGCACACCGTCCACACGCACGATATCGCCCATCGGCCGCTGTTCGATACCGCAGTAATGGTCGAGCTGAAAAATGCGGTATCCCAGATTTACCAGTTTCTGCATATATTCCAGCGGCAGCATTTTAATGCAGAAGATCGCATCGATATTTTCATTCAGGCCGAGCGGCAGAATGCCGTTCTCCTCCTCCCGCTCCGTCACGACCGCAACGCGCGTCTGACAGTTATTGAGGCTCGCCTCCTCGGAGATGCCGCTCACGACACGGTCCCAATAAACAGCGGCATCCCGCGTACGCAGAACCATAATATTGTAATGCTTCTCCTGCGGTGCCCGAACTTCTTCCACATATACATTTTCGCCCAGATAGCCATTTCTTTTCGCCATCCGAAGAACTCTCTCCCGCGTCACCGGAGCTACCTTCGGATCATCCTTTAATGCCATGGCAACCGTATTCCGGGACAATCCCAGCTCCTTTGCCATACTCTGTATCGTTACTTTCCCCATAACTTCCTCCCTGTTTTTTCTGCGCAATTCATTTTTCTTCCGCACACGTCTTTGTCTGTAAGAAAAAAAGTGCCGTAAAACGACACTCTTACCGATCGGGGCAACAGGATTTGAACCTGCGACCTCACGGCCCCCAGCCGTGCGCGCTACCAAGCTACGCCATACCCCGTAATCATGTTTTCATTATACCAGCGAACTTCTGAAAAATCAATGTTATTTTTCCCTCTCCCGTTTCATTACATTCATTTCTTTATTTCGTGTCATATTCTCTTTTATTTTACTATATTGTCACTTTTTCTTTCTGAATATGTAATTTTTCGACGTTTTCCACGTATCATAAGTGAAAGGGGAAAATCGTATGCCATACAAACTTTCACCTCTGGCATGCCCGTCTGCAAAGACTATGTAAAAACTGAATAAAAGGAGACATCGTAATGGAAACTGAAATTTACTTTCTACTACACTCTTTAGGAATTGGTGCAAAATACCGCGGATTTCGCTATCTCGCCTATGGTATCGCTTTATGCATGGAAGACGAAGATTATCTCCTTCGGGTCAGCAAAACGCTGTACCCAAAGATCGCGCAAACGTTTCAGGTATCGTCCTCCTGCGTCGAACGAGACATCCGCACCGCTATTTCCGTCTGCTGGACCCGCGGAAACCGTGATCTGCTCTTTTCGCTTTCTGTGCATCCGGTTCTGACAAAACCGACCAATTCCGAATTTTTTGATATTTTAAGTTCTTATATCAAATACTACCGTGCTTTTCCTGCCTGTCGTCAGGAGGCATAAAAAAACGAATACAGAAAAGATAACACTTCCGCGCCCTATCATATTGGGGGATATGCATGGCGCGGAAGTGTTTTTTCTATGATAAAACGATAGAACAAAAAAAGGAGACTGCCCGCAAAGGCAGCCTCCCGATATGGATCATTTGACAGCAAACCGATTAGTTATTGATCAGTTTGTCCTCGTTGCTCCAGCTGTACAGTTTTCTGACTTCTTCTCCGACTTTCTCTGACGGATGCTCTGCAGCTTTTCTTCTCATTGCACGGAAGTGAGCCTGTCCGCCTGCTGGGGACATATCCAGAAGGAAGTCTTTTGCGAAAGTACCATCCTGGATATCGGAAAGGATCTTCTTCATGGTCTTCTTGGTTTCTTCTGTGATGATCTTCGGTCCGGTGATGTAATCGCCGTACTCGGCTGTGTTGGAGATGGAGTATCTCATTCCGGAGAATCCCGACTGATAGATCAGGTCTACGATCAGTTTCATCTCATGGATGCACTCGAAGTATGCGTTTCTTGGGTCGTATCCAGCCTCGCACAGAGTCTCAAATCCAGCCTGCATCAGGGCGCATACACCGCCGCAGAGAACTGCCTGCTCACCGAACAGGTCTGTTTCGGTCTCAGTTCTGAAGGTTGTCTCCAGAAGACCAGCTCTTGCTCCGCCGATTCCAAGGCCGTAAGCCAGTGCTCTGTCCAGAGCTTTTCCGGTGTAATCCTGCTCAACAGCAACCAGGCAAGGAGTTCCTTTGCCAGCCTGATACTCGCTTCTTACTGTGTGGCCAGGTGCTTTCGGAGCGATCATAGCTACATCTACGTTCTTCGGAGGTACGATCTGTCCGAAGTGGATAGCGAAACCATGAGCGAACATCAGCATGTTGCCCTCTTCCAGGTTTGGCTCGATATCTTTTTTGTACATTGCAGCCTGTTTCTCATCGTTGATCAGGATCATGATGATATCAGCCTGTTTTGCAGCCTCAGCAGCGGTGTATACTTTGAATCCCTGTGCCTCTGCTTTTGCCCAGGATTTGCTGCCTTCATAAAGTCCAATAATAACATCACAGCCGGAATCTTTCAGGTTCAGTGCATGAGCATGTCCCTGGCTTCCGTAGCCGATAATTGCGATTTTTTTGCCTTCCAGTAAAGAGAGATTACAATCTTCCTGATAAAAAAGTCTTGCTGCCATTTTATTTTCCTCCATAATATATAGAATGTCTTGACCGGCGGCAGGTCGGTCAATTTATACAGCGAAAAGCATTTCTGCCTTTTGCTGTTTGTCAGGGAAATGAACTTTTCTATACAAAAATTTCATTCCTCCAGCAAACGTATGTAATGTGATCTGCGTTAATCGAGGTAACGCACATCGTGGGCTCCTCTGGAGAGTCCTGTCACTCCTGTTCTGGCCAGTTCCAGGATTTCGTATCCCTGTACCAGATTCAGGAACCCTTCGAGCTTTGACTGGTTTCCGGTCAGCTCTACAATCAGGCTTTCCTGTCCCACATCCACGATTCTTCCACGGAAGACATCGGAGATGGCGATGACATTGCGGCGTTCATTTTCATTCACACGGATTTTGACCAGCATCAGCTCTCGTCTGACACTCTCGTCCGGCTTCAGCTCTTTGATATCCCGCACATCGACAAGTTTTGCCAGCTGTTTTTTGATCTGCTCCAGAATCATTTCATCACTGCAGTACAGAACAACAGTCATTCTTGTGTATCGCGGGTCTGCTGTCACACCGGCGGTGATCGTCTCGATATTGTATCCGCGTCGGCTGAAAAGACCAGCTACTCTGCTTAAAAGTCCCGGCGTATTATCCACCAGCAGGGATAATGTTCTTTTCTGTTCCATAAACACCAACTTTCCTCCATCCGCAGGCGCCGCGGATTTTCAGCAATTTCTTACAACTTCCAACGCCTTATCCAATATATTAGCAACTTATCCTCGCTTTGTCAACAAAAATTTTACCAAATTATTCTTTTGGGCAAAAATCTTTTGCCTCCTGTGGTTCCCATTTGCACACCTTCCGGTCATACGTAAGGATGCCGTTCGACTCCTCCTCGACATCGGTAAGCTGTGTGTAGACTGCTGCGGCAAGTCCCTGTTCTGTGAGTTCTCTTATCTTTTCTGCCAGTGCATCCATCGCTTTCTGGTACTGTGCCTGGTTCTGGTATGTGCGGTAGCCGAACGATTTTTCGGAGTAGAGATGCTCCTGTACCGGATACGTATAGCCGCCGTATTCAGAAAAAGCAAACGCGCGCTCCTCCGGTTTTACTTTTAACGGACGAAAGTAATTGTGAAGGCTCTTGATGTCCCCCGCTCCCTGATCGTACCAGCCGCTCGCGTGGTCGATCTGCCGCGTCAGATCGAGAGCGCGCACCATTTCTGTCATCTCCCTGGCATCAAACTGTCCCCATCCCTCGTTGAACAGAACCCAGAGCGACACGCACGGTGCATTGTAAAGCTGATGAACCGTCTCGCGGCACTCCCGCTTCCACCACTCTCTTCCCGTTTTTGAGGTCCGCGAAAAGAGCGGATAACAGTTATCCCTGAATTCCGTTGTCACAAACGGCAGTACGGTCGGAAGGTACAAAAGGAACGTCTGGATCGACCGGCCGCCGCCGTTGATCATATCCTGCCACACCAGCATACCGATATGGTCGCAGTGGGAATACCATCTTGCGCACTCAACTTTCAGGTGTTTCCGGATCATATTGAAACCGAGGCGTTTGGCCGTCTTAATGTCATAAACCATCGCCTCATCGGACGGCGGCGTGTAGAGGCTTTCCGGCCAATAACCCTGGTCGAGGACACCGTTCTGGAAATACGGCTTTCCGTTTAAGAGAAGACGCGTGATTCCTTTCTCATCTTTTCCAATGCCGAATTTGCGCATGCCGAAATAACTCTCGATGCGGTCTTCTCCCGCTTCAATGGAAACCCCATAGAGATGCGGATGTTCCGGGCTCCAGCCTGCAAAATTACCGAGAATCAGCTCCGCCTCGTTTTCTCTCGTCTCCCGGACGCAGATCACCTTCGCATCCGGCGCTTCGCTCTCCCGCACCGTAATTTTTTTCGTCAGTCCCGCATCCGGTCCGTTGAGGAAAACCCGTACTTTTACGCTCGCCGTATCATATTCCGGCGTGATCACGATGCGTTCCAGATACGTCTCCGGCACCCATTCCATCCAGACGCTCTGCCAGATGCCGCTCTGCGCGGTGTAAAACATGCCGCCCGGGGTAAGGCTCTGCTTTCCGCGGCCCTTCCAGTCCGTGTCCGTCTCATCGCGCACCTTGACGGCAAGCTCGTTCTCTCCCGTTTTGAGATACGGCGTAAGATCCACTGAAAAAGAAAGATACCCGCCGAGATGGCCTCCGGCACGCTTTCCGTTGCAGTAAATTACCGCATCCTGATCCACGGCGCCGAACTGCAGCAGCAGCCGTTTTCCGGCAGGAATTTTTGGAAGCTGAATCGTGCGGAAGTACCACAGATATTCTTTTGGAAGCAGCTGCCGCTTCACGCCGGACACATCGCACTCCGGGGAAAACGGAACGAGAATTTTTCCGTCCCGCTGTTTTGGCATTTTCTGCGTTTCCGTGAACGCATACTCCCACCATCCGTTCAGATTTGTCCAGTTTTCCCGGCGCATCTGCGGACGCGGATATTCCGGAAACGGGAGCTCTTCTTCCGGATTTTTCCCAAATTCCGTAGAAAGGCGGAATTTTTTTCCTTCCTTTTTTCCAATCTGTAATGCTTTGACCGCATTTTTGAAGTCCATTCTTTTCCCTCTTTTTCTGATTTTTATGATTGATAAAAGCGTGCCCGTACAAAATCCCGGACACGCTTTTGGTGTACTGAAAATCAAAGCGGATATTCACAATCCGGTTAGATAAACGCCAGCGTTTTCATCAGATACAGCCAGAACGTCAGCGTAAAGGCACTGCCGCACGTTGTGAGCATAACGGTGTTTGCCGTCAGACTTCCCTCATGACCCATATTTTTCGCCATGATAAAACTGCTCACCGTCGTTGCGGAACCCAGCATCACAAGGATTGCCACCAATTTTTCCTGACGGAAGCCAAGTATCACGGCGATCGGCAGAAAGACAGCTGCAAGACCGACCAGCTTAATCGCAGCTGCAGCAATCGACGGCCGGATATTCTTTGCCGCGCTCTTTGCCTCAAACGACGCCCCCATCGCAATCAGGCCGAGCGGCGTTGCAAGTACCGCAATATTCTGCACCGTTTTCTGCAGAATCACCGGCTTTGGAATGCGAAGCACCGACCAGAGAAGTCCTGCAGCGATCCCGAGGATAATCGGGTTTGTCACGATATTTTTCGCCGTCTTTTTCACAAAATCTGCCGTGATCTCCTCCCGTTCCGGACGGAATACTGCAAGAACGACAACCGCCATGATATTATACAGCGGCACACTGCTGATGATCATCAGCGGCGCCATGCCGGAATTTCCGTAGATATTCTGGATAAAGGCAATACCAAGGATCGCCGCACTGCTCCGGTACGCCGCCTGGATAAATTCGCCTCTTGCACTTCTCTCTTTTAAGAGATGGGAAAGTCCCCATACCGCAAGAATTGAGAGCAGTGTTGCAAAGAAGCAGAACAGAACGAATTTGATATCCCACACAGCGGAGAAATCAGAATCCGACAGGTCCTGGAACAGCAGCACCGGGAGTGCGATTTTAAACACAAATTTGTTCATTTTGCTTGTGAACGATTCGTCCAGAATACCAACCTTTCGAAAGAAAAGTCCCAAAATCATTGTCAGGAAGATCGGCATCGTCGCGTTCAGGCTGAAGATCAGATTACTCATACCAGTGTTTTTCCTGCCAGTACATTTTTATAATCTTCGTAGTTCTCTTCGAGAAGCTTCGGCGTATTCAGACCGTAGGGACATTTCTTCATGCAGGCGCCGCAGTGGAGACAACCTTCGATTTTCTTCATCATCGCCTGGCCGCGCTCGGTGAGCTGGTTGGCGGACGGGGAACGGCGCAGAAGCAGGCTCATGCGCGCGCAGGTGTTAATCTCAATGCCTGCCGGACATGGCATACAGTAACCGCAGCCGCGGCAGAAGTTGCCGGAGAGCTCTTTCTGGTCTTTCTCGATGATCGTCTTGATTTCATCCGTCATGGCAGGCGGACAGGCAATGTAGCTTAAGAACTCGTCCAGCTCTTTTTCTCTCTGGACGCCCCAGATCGGAAGCACGTTGTCGTACTGGTCTTCAAAAGCATATGCAGCCGCGGAGTTTGTGATCAGCCCGCCCGAGAGCGCTTTCATTGCGATAAAGCCGATATTTTTCTCTTTGCATCCCTGTACCAGTGCTTTCTCACGGTCCGTTGCCAGATAGCAGAACGGGAACTGCAGCGTCTCGTAAAGACCGGACTCGATGATCTCCTCTGCCACGCTCATGCGGTGGTTCGTGATACCGATGTGGCGGATTTTTCCCTGTGCTTTTGCTTCCAGCATCGCCTCATACAGGCCGGTTCCATCTCCCGGCTTAGGACAGAAGGACGGATTGTGGAACTGATAGATATCGATGTAATCCGTCTTCAAAAGGGAAAGGCTTGTCTCCAGATCCTTCCAGAAGCCCTCCACATCCTTTGCCATCGTCTTCGTAGAGATAAAGACCTTCTCACGCATTCCCTCAAACGCTGCGCCTAATTTTTCCTCGCTGTCGCTGTATGCACGCGCGGTATCAAAAAAGCGGATGCCTCCGTCATACGCTTTGCGCAGCAGATAAACAGCGTCTTCTTTCGTGACACGCTGTACCGGCAGCGCGCCGAAGCCGTTCTTGTTTACACAGATTCCTGTACTTCCCAGTGTTACCATGGACATACTTGTGTTCCTCCTTTTTCGCTTTCATTGTTTCAACTCATAGTCGGTATTTCACGGAGTCTGACATGTCGAAAATAGTTCGACTGTGACTTGCCTCATGTCAGTGGAGAATACCGATTTCTCTCCGCCCGCCACTGCCGTTATGTTTCTTTTAGCAATTCATCCCACCGCTTCAGAAACGGGGGACTTCTTGTCTACTGGTGTTAAAATCCGTTATTTCTATAGTATCACACTTTCTATCAGACGGCAAACGCGATTTAAAGAGGCAGGCACAAAGGGAAATACTTTCCTTTTATGTCTGCCTCTGAATATCATTTTTTATTTTACTTCTTTATAAAAGTTTACGCAGTCCGACGGATCATAATAGATTTTATTATCCGCAAGCAGCGTGGAAACACCGTTCTGTACTTCGATGATGCTGACCGCACAGTTGTACGGCACGCCGCCGTGCCAGAAGTCGTTCTTGTCTTCATAGACATTGCGCAGCAGCGCACGCATGCAGCAGCCGTGGGTGGCGATCAGGATCGTCTTGTCCTGGAGCTCCGGTTTTGCAGTCAGCTCATGATAGAACGCTTCTGCCCGGTCGCAGACCTCCTGGATCGTCTCTCCGTCTCCCGCCGGGCAGAAGTGGAACGGATCTCTGTAAAAATCGTCGAAGTGTTCAGACGGAATCTCAAAATTGTTTGCCCGGCATCCAAGCCCTTCCCAGGAGCCAAAGGAAAGCTCCATCAGGCGGTCGTCGGTCGTAAGCGGCACATTTCTGCCCGCAAGGACGAGCTCTGCCGTGTGCTTTGCGCGGCGCAGTGGACTGGAAATTCCAAGGTCAAACGGGATATTTTTCAGTCCTTCCGCCGTCACTTTCGCCAGACGGACACCATTCTCATTCAGCTCGGTGTCCGTCTGGCCCTGCAGTCTGCCTTCTACGTTCCACGCAGTTTCACCGTGGCGTATGATATAAAGTTTCATAAAAATCAGCCTCTCAGTTCGATGTTGAACTCATTCTGCAGTTTCTTGCAGATCTTCTCGACAAATTTCTGTACTTTTTCGAAGTCAAATGCTTCTTCCTTCGGTGCAAAGGTGACGGTGAACGCCATGCTCTTCTTGCCTTCCGGAATCTGGCCGCCCTCGTAAACATCGAACAGACGGATCTCTTTTACGTATTTGTTTGCCTCGCGGATACAGTTCTCTACATCGCCGCAGCTGATGTTTTTGTCCATGACAAATGCCAGGTCACGTTTCTCCTCCTGGAATTTGGAGATCGGCTGGAAGGTGCGTTTTTTGCCGTACCATCTGGAGAGCTCTTTTAAGTCAAGCTCCATGATGTAAGAGGAAGTACGCATGCTCAGCTCGTTCTGGATATCGTATGCTGCTTTTCCGAAGTATCCGATTTCTGTACCCTCGCAGAGTACTTTCACTGCCTGATACGGATGCAGGAAGGATTTCTGAACCGGCTCGTAGGTGAACTCAATGTCCATGCTCTCGGCGATGGTGTTGGCGATGCCCTTCATAGTGAAGAAGCTCTCGTTGTTTCCGAAGGTTCCGACGCAGAGAACTTTTCTCTCATCCGGGTAGGATGTCAGCGGCAGGGACTCCGGAATGTAGATGCTTGCTACCTCGAACAGTCTTCCTTCAAGGGTGCCCTGTTTCTCATTTCTGGAAATGGCATTCAGCATGGAAGCTGCCAGTGTGGTACGCATCAGGGACAGATCCTGGTTGATCGGGTTGATGATCTCGATGGCATTTCTCTCTTTTGCATCTGCCGGCAGTTTCAAGAGATCCAGATCTGCAGGGGAGAAGAAGGAGTAATGCATGCACTCGTAGATACCCATGGTGCATAAGGTATTCTTCAGTGCCAGCTCGCCTTTCTGCTCTTCATTGTAGCCGCCCATCGTTACCTGTGCAGCGGAAAGGAAGGTATCGGTTACGTGATCGTAGCCGTACATACGGATGACTTCCTCTGCCACGTCCGGATAGCGCTCGACATCGTTCTCTCCCTCCGGCAGCATATCCTCACGGTAAGCCGGAACCTGGATGGTCAGCTCATCGCCGTTGATTTCCGGTGCAAAGTTCAGGTTTTTCATAATGCGGAGAATCTCTGCTTCCGGAACTTCGATACCGAGTACGCCGTTTACTTTGCTGACACTGACGGTCATCGGAGTCGGATCGATGGAGTTTCCGGTGTTCACATCGAAATGGGTACGGGAAACTTTACCGCAGCCAAGCTCTTCCATCAGATGCAGCGCACGTTTCATACCAAGTACGGTTGAATACTCGTCCACGCCTTTCTCATATCTTGCACTGGCATCCGTCGCTTTTCCAAGCGCACGGGCTGTCTTTCTGACGTTGTCGCGTGCGAATTTTGCGGACTCAAACATAACAGCCTCTGTCGTGTCGCGGATCTCGGAGTTTAAGCCTCCCATGACACCGGCAAGTGCAACCGGTTTTACGCCGTCGCAGATCACGAGGTTGTTCTCATTCATTGTGTATTCCTGCTCATCGAGGGTCACAATCTTTTCATTTTCTTTTGCTCTTCTGACACAGATTTCATTGCCTTCCAGATAAGAGCAGTCAAAGGCATGCATCGGCTGACCGATCTCTTTTAAGACGTAGTTTGTGATATCAACCACGTTGGAGATTGCGGACATGCCGACGAGTGCCAGACGGCGTTTCATCCATGCCGGGGACTCTCCGATTTTTACATCATATACGTAATGAGCGCTGTAACGCGGGCAGAGTTCCGGAGCTTCCACGCGGACAGAGAAGCCTTCTTTTTCCACATCCGTCTCGGTGTAATCGGTTGCCGGCATTTTTAAAGGTTTTTCCAGCATCGCCGATACTTCTCTTGCGATACCGAGGATACTCTGGCAGTCCGGTCTGTTTGCAGTCAGGGAGATATCAAAGATCCAGTCGTCAAGACCTGTCAGCTCTTTGACATCTGCGCCAAGCTCGGCATCTTCCGGCAGAACAAGCAGTCCGTTGTAGCCTGCGCCCGGGTACAGATCCTCGGTAAGGCCGAGCTCCACGCCGGAGCAGAGCATTCCGCAGGACTCATATCCTCTTAATTTTCCTTTTTTGATGGTCATAACACCCTCGATGGTCTTATGATCTTTTGCTGTTGCATAAACAGAAGCGCCAGGAAGGGCAACCGGGAATTTTCCGCCGGTGTGCACGTTGTCTGCGCCGCAGCAGATCTGCATGGTGCCGTGTTCTCCTGCATTTACCTGGCACACATGAAGATGGGTCTCCGGGATCGGCTCGCAGCCCTCCACCAGACCGACAACAACGTTGCTGATGTCTTTTCCCACCTGATAACGCTCTTCTACTTCAAAACCGCCGTCGAACAGTTTTTTCTCCAGTTCTTCCGGGGTAACATCGATATCTACATATTCTTTCAGCCAACTTAACGGTACTAACATATTAAACCTCCAAATTCAAACTGTTTCGTCTTTATTTCTCGTTAATCTGATTTAAAACCCGCAGATCGGAACCGAATAACAGTTTGATGTTGTTGATTCCGTATTTCAGCATGGCGATACGCTCCAGGCCGATGCCAAAAGCGAAGCCGCTGTACTCTTCTGAATCAATGCCGCAGTTCTCCAGCACGCGTTTGTTTACGATACCTGCTCCAAGGACCTCGATCCAGCCGGTTCCCTTGCAGAGGCTGCATCCTTTTCCGCCGCAGGCGAAGCAGCTGCAGTCTACCTCAACGGACGGCTCCGTGAACGGGAAGTAAGATGGACGAAGACGTGTTGTCGTTCCCTCGCCGTAGATCTTCTGTACGAGTACGTCGAGCATTCCTTTCAGGTCGCAGAGGGTGATGTTTTTGTCGACAACGAGTCCCTCCATCTGATGGAACATCGGAGAATGGGTTGCGTCGTCATCAGACCGAAAAACACGTCCCGGGGAAAGGATCTTGATCGGCGGCTTTTTGTTTTCCATGACATGAATCTGGCCTGCCGATGTCTGGGTACGAAGCAGGAATTCCGGGGAGAGATAGAAGGTATCCTGCATATCTCTTGCCGGGTGATCCTGTGGTGTATTCAGTGCAGTAAAGTTGTAGTAATCGGTCTCGATTTCTCTTCCCTCGTATACCTCAAAGCCCATGCCTGCAAAGATGTCGATGAGCTGTTTGCGGATCAAGGTAACCGGATGAAGGTTTCCGATCGCTGTCTCTTCTGCCGGAAGGGTCAGGTCGATTTTCTCGGACTCATATTTCTTCTGCAGCTCGCGCTCTTTCATCTCCTCTTCCACTTTCTGGAAGCGGCCAAGCGCCCACTCTTTTAACTCATTGACGGATTTACCGTAGTTTGCGCGCTCTTCCGGGGCAATGTTTTTCATTTCTTTCATCAGCCCGCTGATCTTACTTTTCTTTCCTTCCAGATACTCGCTCTTAAATTCATACAGTTCTTTGGAGCTTTTCAGCTCTTCCAGTCCATTTTCAATCTTCTGTTTTAATTCAGACAGATGGCCGGTTAATACACTTTTTTCCTGCATTTGACTCTCCTACTTTCTTTTTCTTGCTTGTTTGATGGTAAATGTGAAAAACAGTCAGATACCCCGCTGCAAACAGCGGAGCATCTGATTTTCGTGGCAGTCGCCAAATATCCATGCAAGCATGGCTGTCTGGCTCGTTGCTCACAAAAAAAGACCCCGCCCCACAAAGGGACGAGATCTGAAATTTCGCGGTACCACCCTGATTTCTGCAGATACTTCCTGCAGACACTCATAACCGGTGCTGTAACGTACACCAAACGTCTGTCCCTACTTGCATTTCCAGTATCCTGCTATACGTTCCGGACATCTGCTCCAATGCGAAATTTGAAATATTCCTGAACCTGAAGGAGCTTGCAGCCGATGACTCCCTCTCTCTGGCGGAAAAAATATTTCTCTGAACATCTTCACAGCATTTTTCCTGTTAGATTATTTATAAAACTTTCATAAACAATATTTATTGTACCGTCTTGACCCCCGGATGTCAAGCCATTATTTTCCCGCTTCTTTATTCGTCTCTTTATTTTCCATAAAATGCTCGATCGCCGCGTTCTGCAGTTTCCGCAGTTTATCCTCAAAATACGCGTTGATCTCCGCGCCGATCAGAAGGATCCACATGCAGAAATACATCCAGATCATGATAAACACGATCATCGTCAGACTGCCGTACATATTGGACGCCGCAAGCGCGATGTCGAGGTACATGGAAAATGCAAGGGAAAAAATAGACCAGGCAAGGGATGAGATCAGTGCGCCCGGGCACTGGCTCTTAAAGCTCGCCTTCCGGTTTGGAATACATTTATACAGTACAAGAAACAGAAGAGCCAGCACGCCTGTCGTGATCAGGGTACGCATTCCCATGATAGAGGATGTCACACGCGCCACCATCGGCAGATGTTCCGTCAGCTTATTCTGAATGCGGGTTCCGAAGACCAGAAGCACCAGACTGGTGAGGAATGCAACGACAAATATCAAGGTATATGCCATGCCCCGCAGCCGGTTGATGATGTAATTACGTGTCTCTGTTACGTGATAAATGCTGTTCAGCCCATTTGTCAGCGCCGCAATGCCCTTTCCCGCCGACCACAGCGTTGTGATGATCGTAATCGGCATATAAGCAACGGACTGATAAAAGATCTCATTTACAATACCGCCCACGTAGCTCTGAAACTCCGTGGGCAGCATATTGATCAGAACGCTGTAAACATCGTCGCGCGTCAGCGGCGTATATTTTACAAGCGTAACAACCAGAAGAACAAACGGAATAAAGGAAAGAAGAATGAAATACGCACTCTGCGCTGCATAAGCACCGACATGGTCCTCATTCAGGCGCTTCATAAAACCGCGGATTGTTTTTATCATCTGGCAAAACCGCCTTTTCTTTGTTTTCGTGAATCTATCCCATTCTTGCACATATATCGTACTTCAGGATAGCCTACAAAGCATATCATACTTTTCTTTCCTTCGCAAGGGATTTAATTCCATTTCCGGTAATACCATGCGTAACCGCGTGCCGGAACCGGAACGCCGCGCAGAACACGTTTCTCGCCGGTAAACAGATCCTTCCAGGTGAACTCACCCATATCGATCCAGGCCGTGCGGTCTTCATTGCTGAAGTTAAAGAGACCCGTTACCATCTCATTGCCGGATTTTCTGCAGACACAGAGAAGCGCCGTATCATACGTTTCCTCGGTCCAGACATCCGCCTCACCCTCAAACGGACGGTATTTGAATTTCAGCTCCTCCATCTTTTTCATCGAAGCAAAAATCTGATTCTGAACCGTTCCTTTTTTCTCCTTCTGGGGCTCCAGATCCCAGCGGAAGTGGCCGCGGTGCAGATAACGGCTGTCGGCTGCGCGGTCAGAATCTTCACTCTCTTTGTAGGAATAATCGTTGACCTGGCCGATCTCATCGCCGCTGTAGATAACCGGAATACCAGACTGGATGAAAAGGTATGCGTTCAGCATCTCAATTCTCTGGATCGCCTGTTCGGTCTTCGCCTCATTCTGCTCAAAGCCTGCCGCCTCAAGTCCACACAGGGAAGCGGTTGTTCCGCAGAGACGCGCATCCTGCAGCACCGGATCGTCGTTATAGAGCTCTCCTCTTGCGTCGCTTCCCTCCACATAACCGCGGAAATAGTCATTCAGATATTTCTTATGCGGTGCCTCGGCGATGCCGAACTGTTTCAGCCATTCGTAATCGAGGCCCCAGCCGATATCATCGTGGCATCTCAGATAGTTCAGGAAGACATAGTCCTTCGGCAGTCTCGTCACAATATCCATCTGATGTTTCAGCAGGCGGGTATCCGCCGTTGCAACCGTGTGCCAGGTGGATGCCATCGTCGTTACGTTGTACAGCATATGGCATTCCGGTTTCTCGAGTGTTCCGAAGTACGGAACAACCTTTTCCGGCTCCATGACAACCTCGCCGAGCAGCAGAACGCCCGGGCAGACGATCTCGGTGATCATACGCATCATGCGGACAATGGTATGTACCTGCGGCAGGTTACGGCAGGTGGTGCCGAGCTGTTTCCAGATGTATGGAACGGCATCAATGCGGACGATATCGATTCCCTGGTTGACGAGATAGAGCATATTGTTTACCATCTCGTTAAAGACAACCGGGTTCGCATAGTTCAGATCCCACTGGTATGGATAGAACGTCGTCATGACAAATTTATGGCAGTCCTCTCTCCAGGTAAAGTTGCCCGGTGCCGTTGTCGGGAATACCTGCGGACAGGTCTTTTCATATTCGGACGGAATATCGTAGTTGTCGAAGAAAAAGTAACGGTCCTGGTACTCTTTTTCACCGGCAAGTGCACGTTTTGCCCATTCATGATCCTCGGAAGTGTGGTTCATAACGAAATCCATACAAAGGCTCATGCCCTGGTCATGGCATTTTTCAGAGAGGGCAGCCAGATCTTCCATCGTTCCAAGGGACGGCTGTACCGTGCGGTAATCGGCAACCGCATAGCCGCCGTCGCTTTTTCCCTTCGGCGTTGCAAGGAACGGCATCAGATGCAGGTAGTTGACGTTGCACTCTTTTAAATAATCCAGTTTTTTCTCAAGGCCGCTGATGTTATCTGCGAATGCGTCGATGTACAGCATCATACCGAGCATTTTCTGGCTCTTGTACCAGTCTTTCTGTTTTTCTCTTTTCCGATCCAGCGCTTTCCATTTTTTATTCCGCTCTTTGTACCACTGCTCCATGGCTGCACAGAGTTCCTCAAAGCGTCCCTGGCCGTTTGGATACAGCTCACAGTAGAGCCATTTCAGCTCGTCGTAGTGTTTTTCGAGTCTTCTCTGATATTCCACTGTCATGTTGTTTATTCTCCTTTATCTTATTCTTTATTTTGTCACATCATTCCGGTAACGGTAATTCTGTGTTACGTTTCTTCTCTTGCAGTATACCGTTGTGTGAATTATATGTCAACCGTTTACATACCATATTTTTCAACAAATTTCCGGCTTCTTCTTTGTCTTTTTTGCTATTTTTCTGTCTATCGTTTACCGCAGGGCAGAAAAAAACTCCGCGGTTTCTTTTTTCCGCAGAGTTTTCTTTTCGTTTTTGTTTCACGCCGAATCGCGCACCACAAGGCTCACCGGCATGGTCGTCACACTCGGCACCATCTCTCCCTTTCTTCTCCGGTCGATATACGCAATGGAAAGCTCCGACATTTCCTCAATCGGCTGATGGATCGTCGTGATGGAAGGCGTGGTAATCCCGGCGATCACAGTGTCATCAAACCCGACAACTTTAATATCCTCCGGCACCCGTTTTCCCATGGCGTAAAGGCGCTGGAGTACCTGTGCGGCAATCAGGTCACTGCTTGCAAAAATGCCGTCCGTCTCCGGGTGCTCCAGAAGGCCCTTTTCAATATAGGATTCATAGTGCATGGAGCCGTAGCTTAAGCGGTCACTCAAAAGAACTTCCCCTTCAATCCCCCGCTCCCGGCAGACGCGCAGGAATCCATCCGCACGCCGGTCCGCCGGCATATCTCTTCCGACGATTCCGCCGAAATGAAGCAGATGGCGGCAGCCGCAGTCCGCAAGATGCGATGCTGCAAGCGCTCCTCCCTGCTCGTTGTCACACTGGATTGTAATGGCCTCCGTATTTTCCTCTCGCTCGAAATTGACGATCGGAATTTTCAGATCATGAAACTTTTCAATCTGCACATCGCGGCTTGCCATCACAACGCCGGTTACACGGTTGGAGATGAACATATCGAGATATTCGGTTTCTTTCTCCGGCTGATCTTTCGAGTTGCAGAGCAGAATCTTGTAGCCCCGCTTTGCCGCCGCGCTCTCGAGTGCACTGATCATTTTACTGAAAAACGGGTGCGAGATGTGCGGAACGATAACCCCGATCGTATTGGAATGCGCTTTTGCCAGGGAACGCGCCAGCTCATTCGGCTGGTAATTCATCTCCTGCATCGCCTGCGTTACTTTTTTTCTTGTCTCTTCACTGATGTATCCGCGGTTGTTGATCACACGGGAAACCGTCGTCGCCGTAACGCCGGCGCGTGCCGCTATGTCCTTGATTGTCGCCATGTTTCTCTCCTCGTCATTTTCTAACTGTTTTTCACTTTCGCCCATTATAGCACAAAAAATCTGTTTTCGGTGATTTTTTTAAAAAAGGGAACGGCAGTCGCCGATTTCGATGTTCTGGTAAAAATAGCGGAGAATCTCCTCATACGATTTTCCCTGCTCCGCCAGATGTTTCGCACCGTTCTGTGACATGCCGACGCCGTGGCCGTAGCCGCCGCCGTAAAATGTAAAGGAGACAACCGTTTCCCCTTCTTTTTCCGGAACCACGATAAAGCAGGCACTCGGAAGCAGCTCCATCTCACAGCTTACAGTTCCGTCATTTTTCTGAATCGGCCAGCCTTTCGCCGAGAGGAACTTTCGGATCTGATACTCTCCCTCGATTTCCATGGATCCTTTTTCCCCCTCGATAAGGACGGTTTCTGCCGCACCTCCCTCTGACCGCCGCCGCACCTCAATCCCCGTGATCTCCCCGATTTTCTGATCCGCTGCCCGTTCTGACAGCACATCCGCCGGAATCGTCACCTGCCAGCGGTACCAGCCGTCCTCCACTTCCAGACTTGTGCTGTCCCTTTTGGTGATAAACGATGCAAACGCCTCCTCCGTCTCCGGTTCCTGCTTCTCCCCGCCTACCGTCACGCTCTTCAGATATTCTGCCGTCTCCGCCGTATTCCACACTTCATCCGTACTCGTCTTCCCGCAGGAGGTTGAGAAAAAATACGCCTGAATTGGTTCCCCGCCGCAGGTGATGATTTTTCCTTCTGTCTCCGCCACCGCAGCGTCTGTCTCCGGCTGCGCTTCCATATTGTGGTAGACCTGGCTTTCCACGCTGTCGTCTACATCCGCGTGGTAGTTCTCCCACGTTTTTTCACGAATCCTGGCACACGCATACGTTCTCGCACAGACCGCCTGTGCTTTTAATGCCTCCTTTTCATAGGAGGACGGCATCTCACTCGGCACGACATACCGAAGATACATTTCCAGATCAAGTTCATTTACAACGAGAAGTCCCTCTTCGCTTTTATAGATGACAAAACTTCCCGGATAAACCGTCTCGTCCTCCGGCTTTCCCGTAAGGGAAACCGCCGTTCCCGCCGTCTCATCGGCCGGCACCACATGCACAACTTCCCCGCATTCCTGTTCCGTCACACAGATCGTCTCCTGCGGGGAAGCTATGTATGCGCCGTCGTTCATGGAAAGGCTTGCGTTTCCACGCAGGGACACCTGTTTCTGTGCGTATCCCAGCTTTCCGCAGTCTGTCAGAAGGACACGGATCTGCACCGGTCCGGCTGCCGTTGTTTCTTTTTGTTCTTCCTTTTTACTGTTCAGAAAAGCCGCGTTTTCCTGTTCCATGTTCTGTATCGTCTCCTCCTGCTTTTTGCCTTCCATCGTCTCCGTCCTGCTTTCTGCTGTCGCTGTCTCTTCCGGCGCATCCAGACGGCGCTTCACAACAAACAATAACAGCAGCAGGAGAATCCCCACTCCTAACAGTATCAGTTCCAATTTATCATTTTTTCTCTTCATATCTCATTCTATGCACACGGCTTTTTGTCTGATTCCTTTTCTTTTTGCGATTTTTCCTTGACAAATACCGCCCTATGGTATATAGTATGGTTGTGTATAAATTTCATATCAACATCCAGAGTGCATCAAAAGAAGATCCGTCTTTTGGTGAGAGAGGGAATTCAGGTGAGATTCCTGGGCGATCCGGTCACTGTAATCAGGGAGTGAAGCATAACAAATCCATTGTATGTCCGCAACATATGAGAAGGAATGTGGAACGATGATCTGTAAGTCAGGAAACCTGCTCTGTATGCATAGGGTTGATGCTTCCGATGAAAGCTTCCATTCAAAGACTATTATGGGATATGGAATGTCTGAAAATTTTCGATTAGATTTTTAGAAACCTTCGAGCGAGATTTATGCATTGCATTAAACGGCCGGGTAAACCGTTTCAGATTCTGGTTTCGCCTGTTCTTAGTCAGGCGCCATCCTCCGCTTAAAGGTGTCTGCTATTCCGCTTGCAGGTTGATTCAGATGGCGAAGCGGTTACCCACCTCTGAAAAGAATATGACATAACTGGTAAGATTCTGTTGGATTCGAAAACAGGGTCTTTTCTTTTTCTGTTTTTTCAGAATTCGTTTTCTGCATATTTTCCCATAAAAAGGCTCCCCGCCTGCGCTCCTGTTTTCACAGGACGCTGCAGGAAGGGAGCTTTTTTATGCTGTTTCTATAGCAAGACCCGAAAATAATGCAAAAAAGGCAGTGCTGCAGAGCGCGAATTGCAAGGAACAGATTTGAAGGCGTACCGGGGTACGACGAAAATCTGTGACGCAGTAATTCACGCTCTGCGGTGCTGAATTTTTTGCATTATTTTCGAGGATTGCTATAAAATAGGATCTTAGAAAATGAATTTGTATACGGTTGTGGTGTCGTAAGTATCGCCTGCCTCGAGGATCGGTTTCTCCTCACCCTCCTGGTTGATGGCATTCGGCACATACTGAGATTCCAGGCAGAAGCCGTTGCGTTTGTCATAGAATACCCCATTCTTTCCGGTAACCGGAGCAATGAAATTTCCGGCGTAGAACTGAACGCATGGCAGATCCGTGAAGGCTTCCATGGTGATGCCGCTCTCTTTGCAGGATGCGACTGCCATCAGCTCAATGCTTCCCTCGACAGCCTTGTCCAGGATAAAGTTGTGGTCGTAGCCGCCGGTCAGTTTGAGCTGTTCGAAATCTGCTTCGATCTCTGCTCCGATTGCTTTCTCGCTGGTGAAATCCATCGGGGTTCCCTGTACCGGTGCATGCTCGCCGGTCGGGATGGATGCAGAATCGATCACCGGGCTGAACTGCTCCGCTTTTAAGACAAGTGTCTGGTTCTCAATAGATCCGGCATCGTGGCCTGCCAGGTTGAAGTAGCTGTGGTTTGTCATGTTGACAACGGTATCCTGATCGCAGCTTCCCTCATAGTGGATTTCTACGGCGTTCTCATCGGTCAGGGTATACGTAACGGACACTTCAAAGTTTCCCGGGAATCCCTGGTCTCCGTCCGGGCTCATCAGAACGAAGGTAACGGCGCTGTCATCCGCCTCTTCTACGTTCCAGAGGCGGTAATCGTATCCGTCCGGGCCGCTGTGCAGGTTGTTGTTGTTCTCATTTTTTGCCAGCTGGTATGTTTTTCCGTGCAGTTCAAATGCTGCTCCCGCGATACGGTTTCCGTTTCTTCCGATGGTGGCTCCAAAATGGCTTCCGTCGGTCTCATAGCCGGTTACGGAGTCAAATCCAAGGACAACGTCTCTCTTCTTTCCATCCTTATCCGGAACGAGAACCGATACCAGATGTGCGCCGTAATCGGTTACACTGATTTCCATTCCGTTTTTATTGGAGAGCGTGTAGAGCAATGCTTCTTTTCCGTCTTTTGTTGTTCCAAAACCCTGTTTTTTCATGTTCCTTCTCCTTTTGGTTGTATGTAACGTATAAAAGAGAACCATTTTCATGATTCTCTTTTTTCTCTTTTGTAACCCCGGAATGCCGTTTCCCATACTTTGACTCCTAGCAACGCAAGCTAGGTGGGTAGCCGCAGTCACCATTTCTGCCTTCCACTGACGTCTGTTTCCAGGGTGGCCTGACATCCACATGACAATAATAAGCCTCCCGTTTAAAGTAAATGTAGGTTCAAAATAATGAGATCATCGAACATTCCAGGAAGTTACATTTTTCTTCTTTTCTTTTCACAATTCGGATTATACGCTATTTTGGTTCGCTTTTCAAGTATTATTGCACAATTACTCAAAAATATTCGAACAGCTTTTGTATTAAATGATAATACACACCATTCCGCCCCGGCTGTCGTTGACAATTTTCTGCATGGAATCCTGGAGTTTTGCCTGGCCATCCTCGGTGATCTGGGCGATTTTGCTGCGGATGCCGTCGTCAACGAGCTGCTCGACGGATTTGCCGAAAATGTTGGTATTCCAGATTCCCTCCGGGCTCTTTGCGCTCTCTTTGATATAGGCGATCAGATCCTCCGCCTGCTGCTCACTTCCGACGATCGGCGCAATCTCCGTCTCGATGTTGGCCTTGATCATATGAATCGACGGGCTCACCGATTTAATTTTCACGCCGTATTTGTTTCCCTGATGGATCACGGCTGGCTCCTCCAGCTGAATCTCCTCCCTCCCCGGAATCACGACGCCGTAGCCGCATCCGCGCACCGCATGAATCGCGTCCTCTACCTTGCGGTACTCTTCCCGCTGTGCCGACAGCTCGCGGATCGTCTGCACCAGATCATACTCGCCTTTGATCTCCACGCCGGCAAGTACACTCAGCATTTCATAATAATACTGCTCTTTCACCTCAATCCGCACCTTCACCGTACCGCTCGCAAGATCCATCGACTGCAGCAGTGTCTGGCTGACATACTGACTGGCAATCGCTGTTTTTCCGCCCACTGCATCCTTCAGGCGCGTCTTTTCCCTGCACATCTCACGGATCTTCTGCAGCAGCTCTGCCTTCAGCGGATGGTCATCGGCAAGAAGCTCCACCCATTTTGGAATATAAAATTCCATCTGCTGAAGCGGAAACTCATACAGCACCTTTTCGAGCATATGCAGAATATCTTCTTTGCGGAGCTGGTCGCAGTTCACCGCCATCGCTGCCACGCCGAATTTTGTTTCAAGCTCCTTTACCTGCCGCTGTGTCTCCTCCCGGTACGGTTTTTTCGCATTCACAAGAATCAGGAAGGGCTTTCCCTGCTTTTTGAGCTCCGCAACGGTCCGTTCCTCCGCCTGCAGAAAATTCTCCCGCGGCAGCTCGCCGAACGATCCGTCGCACGTCACCATAAGACCGATCGTGGAATGTTCTGCGATCACCTTCTTCGTACCGATCTCCGCCGCCTCCCGGAACGGAATCGCCTGCTCGGACCACGGTGTTTTCACCATCCGCTCCTTCTCATTTTCCAGATTTCCCGCCGCGTCCGGCACCAGAAAGCCGACGCAGTCGATCAGTCGCAGCCGGATCGGATCGCCCTCCCCAAGCTGCAGCTCCACGGCGTCTTTCGGCACAAATTTCGGCTCCACCGTTGTGATCGTCTTTCCCTCCCCGCTTAAAGGCAGGGCATCCCGTACCTCCGCCTGTTCCTTTTCCGAAAGATACGGCAGTGCCAGCACCTCCAGGAAACGGCGGATCAGGGTGGACTTTCCCGTCCGTACAGGCCCCACCACTCCGATCAGGAACTGGCCCTTCGTTCGTTTCTGAATATCGCGGTATACTGAATATGCATCCATGCGCTATTGTCCCCCTTTTGATCTTTGTTGCTATGTACTGTTATATTCTATGAGCCGGCCCCCTCTCCTATCACCAAAACTGCACTGCCGCGCACGCAAAAAAGGCACCGCCGCCCTTTTTTCGGACGCACAGTGCCTTTTTTCTGTCACTTTCTTATCTTCAGCCTATGATCAGCTGTTTTTTCTCATGGCAGCCTCTACCACATGGCCGACCAGAACAGATGTGGTAACGGATCCTACGCCGCCTGGAACCGGTGTGATTGCCTCAACGATCGGCTCAGCTTTTGCGTATGCAACGTCTCCGCAGAGTTTTCCTTCTTCGTTTACGTTGATTCCGACATCAATAACGGTCTGGCCTGCACACAGGTAAGTATCATCTACAACACCTGCACGGCCTGCTGCTACGATCACGATATCTGCCTCTTTAACTACAGACGGCATGTCTTTCGTTCTGGTATGGCAGATGGTTACGGTTGCGTTTTTCTTTAACAGCATCATGGCTGCCGGTTTTCCTACAACGAGGCTGCGGCCTACGACAACGGCTTTTTTACCGGTGCAGTCGATGCCGTAGTGGTCGAGGATCTCCATGCAGGCCTGCGGAGTACATGGCGGGAAGCCCTGTTTTGTTCCGGCGAATACGCCTACCATGGAACCGTCTGTGATACCGTCTACGTCCTTCTCCGGGGAGAGTGCTTTGATGACTGCTGCCTCATCGAGATGTTTCGGAAGCGGACGGAAAATCAGAACGCCGTGGATGGAATCGTCTTTGTTTACTTTATCGATGGTAGCCATCAGCTCTTCCTGGGTAACGTCTGCCGGGAGAAGGAATTTCTCGTATGCAACGCCTAAGGTCTCACAGCGTTTGGTTGCTCCTCTTTCGTAGGAAAGGTCATCCTCTCTCTCTCCGACACGGATGATTCCGAGAGTCGGTTTTACTCCTTTTGCTTCCAGCTCTGCTACATTTGCTTTGATCTTCTCATTTAATGCTGCTGTTACTTCTTTTCCTAATAACTGTTTTGCCATTTTTTTATCCTCCGCTTTTCTTTTCGGTCAAAGAGAACTCCTTTTGCAACCCGCTTGCTGCCGGGAAGCTTCTCTGGCCGTTTGTTTTCAGGCTTTCAGTCTTCCCAGTACGTTCCGGAAAATCTCGTCTGCTTTTACGGTATAGACCGCAAGCATTTCATCGCATTTTCGATTCAGTTCTTCTGCATATTCCCGGTTTTTCATAGATTTCGTGTTGATATATACATTCAGGGAAGCACCCTCTAAGGCTGCTTTGCAGAATGCTGCGCCAACACCTGCGTCACTGATCGCAAGTGCAGAACCTTTTGCTGCAAATTCTACGATCAGGTCGATTGCTTCGCAGCATTTTTCCATAATTTCCATTGGAACAGAGCAGGCATCCTTCAGCACAATCTCCATGACTCTTGCTTTTTCTGCCTTCTCCTCCTCTGTCTCGCGCGGCATGCCGTATGCTTTGGAGAGCGGTTCGAACACTTCTGCATCGCGCTCGATCAGGTGAAGCAGTTCGTCCTGAAGCGTGGTTGCTTTCGCCATCAGCTCTTTCATTTCCTCTTCGACATCCGCATATTTCTTTTTACCTACTGTCAGCGCACCAACCATGTTGCCAAGCGCTGTGCCGACAGCGCCAACCAGTGCAGAAGCTCCGCCACCGCCCGGAACCGGTGCTTTGGAACCGAGCACTTCTACAAACTCATTGCAAGGTACTGTTGAAAATCCCATGTTATTTTCCTCCGCTTATTTTTTTCGATCCAGAAGCCATCCTGATGGCCTCAAACCATAACTATTTTGCAGCCAGAGCCTTCAGCATATCAATTGTGACATCTCCCACAACCGCCATATCCTCTCCCTGCGTAAATGCAGCCGGGAAATTGTCCGAAAAGAGGATCTGCGCGGACGGCGGAAACTCATCATCTCCTGCCCATAAAATCAGTCGTACAAAAAGCCCTTTCATAAACTCCAGCTCATATCCGACATCACCGGATGAAATCGCCTGAGCGCCGACACGTTCCATGATTTCACGGAATGCATCCAGCTTTCCGCCAAAGCCAAACGCAAGACGGAACAGGCATCTTCCCTGGAACTGTTTAAAATAAACTTCTCCCCACGGAATCTCCCGGTACGTCAAAAATTTTCCGGTAGACGGAGCAGCTCCGCCCTCTGTCAGATAACGCAATACCAAAATTTTTGCATTCGGTTTTTTCTCGAGTGGATACCAGCCAATTATCGGCGAAACGCTTCCATCATCTCCAATATGAAATACGTTGTACTCCGGCCACGAAATCCGGTAGGAAACACCCATCAGGGAAACGGTAAACTCCTGTTTTTCCGCATCATACGGAACGTCGCACCGGCTGGAAATCTCTTTTGGATCTGCATTCTGATACACTTCCAGATAATGCTCATACGGAATACGCTCTTTGCTGTCTTTTTCGTAATTTAAGTCTACTGCCATGTAAATCCAATTCCTCTCAAAAAGGTTCGCCACAATTCAAAGCAAAACCACATGTGTTTCACCTTGAATCGTAACAGCAAGTTCTGCTTCCGTTTTATGCTTCCACAGACGGGAACATCGTCGTGTCTGTGTGCGGCAGGAAGCACGCCGCTACAAATTCATCCATATAGGTTGGTACCGTAGAGAGTTCCAGATATGTCATGTTCCGGGCAACCTCATACGTTTTCTTCTCTGCTGCTGTCGATAAAAGCATTGAGTACGCACCGGTCAGGGAAGAGTTACCAATGTAATGGAATTTTTCCAGCGGGATGTCCGGAAACATACCGATGGTAACGGCATTTTTCATGTTGATGCCGCTTCCGATACCGCCCGCTACGTAAACCTCCTCGATCATGGAAACATCCATATCCAGATAGTTCAGCATCGTACGGATCGCTGAGAAAATCGCGCCCTTGGCACGGATAAAGTTGTCGATATCTACTTCTGTAATCTCAACGTCGCGGACGCTTCCGGCTTCCTCTTCAAAGGCGATGACATAGCTTCCCATGCCATATTTGTCGTGGCAGATCCGTCTGCCTTCCCGGATAAATTTTCCCTTCGGATTAACCATTTTCGCACGGAACAGCGCTGCAATTACATCGATGATTCCGGAACCGCAAAGACCAATCGGCTTCGTTCCCTCATCTCCGATAACATGGTACGAAGGTTCCATCGTCTCCGGATCGATCGTACATTTTTCAATCGCACCGTCGGTCGCACGCATACCACAGCTGATATCGCCGCCCTCAAAGGCCGGTCCGGCCGAGCAGGCACAGCTTACCATAAAGTCAGAGTTTCCAAATGCAAGCTCGCCATTGGTACCAAGGTCAATAAAAAGACTCATCTCCGGCCGGTTCCAGATCATGCTGACCAACGCGCCGGCAGTAATATCTCCGCCCACATAGCTTCCGATGTTCGGTGCCAGAATGATATGGGCGTCCGGATGAATCGCAAGATTGACGTCCGATGCAAACAGTGAGTTTGTTTTAAAGAAGGCAGGAATATACGGCTCCATCCGAAGCGGATCTGCATTGATGCCCATCATCAGATGCTCCATGGTAGTGTTTCCGGCAATCGCCGCACGGTAAATCTGCTGACTGCTGATTTTCGCTGCGCGGCACATGTTGGAAATCATCGGGTTTAAGGTTTCTTTGATGATTGCATTCTGCAGTCTTTCATGGCCTCCCGGTTTCTGGGATTCAATGATACGGTTGATAACATCCGCACCATACCGGATCTGTCCGTTTCCGGAAGAGGCTTTTGCCAGGATTTCTCCGCTCAGCATATCCACGATCAGTGCAGAAACTGTCGTTGTTCCGATGTCGACAACGAGACCACCGACCACTGCTTTTGCTTCCATTGGAAGCATATCGTATAAAAAGACGTCATTTGCCGTAACCCGGACGACACACTGTGCCTGAAAATGGGATTCCCGAAGGACATCCGGCATTTTTTTCAGTACAGAGTACGGAATCCGTACCCGTTCAAGCCCCGTCGCTGCCTGTACAGCCCAGGTTACTCTCTCGTTATCCGGCATCGTATCATCCAGAGTAGGCTCTTCCATTGAGATTGTAATCACCTGCATGCTGTTTTTCAATTCCAGGCCGGCGTCTGTAATTTTCTTTTTCGTATCTTCAAAAATTGCAATTTCACTCGGTGAACTAAGGTCTGCCACTTTCATGCGGCTCCGGTAAGCGGATGCAATGTCCGGCACTTCCACTTCAACATCGCCTTTGACGGTGCTGACGCACGCCAGTCTCCAGCCATTCTGATATTCTTCCTCAGAAATATGGCGGGTTATTTTGGAATCCAGCTCACCGCTCACAAGACGAACGCGGCATTTACCGCACGATGCGTTTCCGGAACACGGTGCATCGATCGGCACATTGCTCTTCTGCGCTACTTCAAGAAGGCGCTCACCCTCGGTTGCGTAGGTGACTACCGGTTCTCCTTCTTCAAATCGAAAGGTTACTTTTGCCATAATCTGTAAATCCCCCAGTCGTATATATTCTCCGCTTTTTTTATTTTTCCGCTTTTAGATAGAAAAACCCCTGATGGTGCCTCAGGTTTTCGCAAACGCTGCGGCACCATCAGGGGAAAACCTGCGAGATTTAAAGATTAAAGCTCCAGATAAGAATCTGCATACAGAGTGTTGCCTTTGAATACGTCACAGGATTTAATGGTCTCCATCAGTCTCAGGTCATTCGGGTTAACGATGGCGCTGGTCAGACCCTGCATCATAGCCATAGCTACAAGTGCGGAATCCATGATCGGACGGATGTTTTTCGGCATACCGTTGGAGTTGTTGGAAAGTCCGCCGGTAGAATTCAGTCCCATATCGCTGAACATCTTGATGCACTCAAGAACTTCCATCTGTTTGTCCTGCATTCCTTTTACAACCAGAAACAGCGGGTCAAACCACAGATCGGTCGGCTCCATACCATGCTCCATACCTCTTTCCAGAAGGGTCTGGCAGTACATCATACGCTCGTCGTTGTCTTTTGCAATTCCTTCACCGTTGCAAAGTGCAATAACGATTGCATCGTTTGCAGCCGCAAGGTCAACGTACTCGATTCTTCCTGCAGCATCTGCAGAGTTTACGATCGGTTTTCCTTTGGAACGATTGTATACAGAGATACCAGCCTCAATTGCTTTTTTGTTGGATGTATCCAGAGCCAGCGGAACATTGTCAAAATTGCTCTGCAGCAGCTCAACAGCCCACTTCATAATGTCCTCTCCATCATTTTCAGCCGGTCCGATGTTTACATCAAGGTAAACGGCACCAGCATCCAACTGCTGTTTTGCTCTCTTTAAAATTGGCTCTTCATCTCTTGCTGCGAATGCTTTGTTTACAGTAGGAGCTGTAACAGAAAGTCTTTCGCCGATGGTTACAAATTTTGCCATATCTCTTCTCCTTTTCTTTTGGGAATCCCCCATAATTATTTTTTCACGGGAGAAACTTCCGGATACCGGAGTTCCTCCCGGATTTTTTATGTATTACAGTTCTCCGTTTGCCTGCAGATCTTTCATGAATTTCACAAGCTGAACTGCCTCAAGCGGAGCAACGATTACTTCCCATCCAGGAAGTTTGGACTCAATGTCGCCCTTTAATACGGCTACTTTACCAGGAATGATAACTTTTCTGGATTTTACTTTATCTTCTACATTCTCTTTGAAGAATTTGGAGATAGAGTTACCGGAGAATTTACCTGCTGCCCAGGAAGTCAGTACGGAAAGTCCGCCGGCATCGTTGATTACAAGGTTAACCGGAACTCCGGATCTCTCGAGCTCTCCGGATACCAGGAAATAGGTCAGGGCAAAGTCTACTGTGGTCAGGCAGATCGAATTTTCATCTGCGCCGTTCAGCGGGTAGATGCCCGGCTCTACTTTCATCGGTTTCTGCGGATCGGTAAATACGTTCTGGCGAAGTCCGAATACCGGAAGTGCCTCTGCGTATCCCATCTCCTCAAGAACGATGATGGAACCGTATTTCATGGTGAACAGGGAAAGCAGTGCCTGCTGCATATATCTGTCGCCCTGTGCGATTTTTGCCAGATTTACAATAGACGGATAACCGAAGGTACGGTCTGTATCCTTTAAGGATGCACGTCTTACCTGTACGGTAGTAGCGAAAGTCTCTTTGATGGTCGCTTCTGTGGTATCAAGAACAAGGTTCTTGTTGCCGAGTTTCTCGATTGCTTCTACGGTGTCGTGAAGCTCATCAATGTTTGCGCCGCTAACGCCGAGAACAACGCCTGCCTCTGTGGCAAGTTTGCTCATCTCTTCATAGTTGGATGCATTTGCACCATTCAGGATCGGTTTGCCTGCTTTGCATACTTCCAGAGCAGCTTTTGCAGCATCTGCGTCTTCACAGCCAAGTACCAGAACTTTTCCGGTTGCTGCTGCTTTCGTTACAAGAGATACGTATTTGTCTACGCCATTTCCGGCATAGTTTACATACAGCATCTCTGCGCACATACGCTCACCGATACGGTCGTAATCAACTTTTTTGTCTTCTTCCAGTTTTGCATCGATCTCTTCGTCAGACATGCAGCTGCAGAGAGATACCGCATAACGGGTTTTGCTTACAAATGTTTTCTCATGACGATAGAGGACCGTCTCTCCGCCAAGAGTGTACTCACTGTCGCCGGTTCCGACTTTGATCGTCTTCATTGGCGGTGCGGTAGCTTCGGAAAGCTGTGCCATAGCGTCGTCAGACATATATGGGCACGCTGAAATATCCATAGCGCCCTGTGCAACCTTCATGGAGAATGCCATACAGGTCGGACATCCGCACTCCTTACAGTTTTTCTTTGGGGTCATTTTAAAAATCTGAATACCTGATAATGCCATAATTCTTTATCCTCCTAATCTCTTCCTTACGTACTGATTACATCAGTTCCTGAATCATTTTGGAAATGGTTGCAACAGACTGTGGATGTTTGAGGATAACTGCATCAGAACCAGAAGCCAGAGATGCGGCTGCTGTCTGAATCTCCATAGAGACTCCTCGTACTTCCTGATTTCCCCATTCCGGAGATTCCTCTTCTGTTGCCATTGCCTCTTTTACATTCCATGTCTCAGAAGCGATTGGAGTAATAATTGGCATCTGCAGCATTTTATCGTCCTGGGATAATGCTGCTGCTTTGATACGGTCCAGTGTAGATACTACGTACTCATATCCGTATCCGACTGCTGCAGAACCTACGTTCATAACAATGCTGTCTGCGCTGACACCGAGCTGGGTCATAACAACATTCAGCTGTTTTGCAAGGTTGATATCTACAGCGGACTCAGCGCCGACTTTCTGGTTGTATGCCAGACCTGCGGCTGCACCAACTGCCTTGTAATCTTCTTCTCTTGCGGACATAACAAGAACGTTTCTTCCCTGAAGGACCTCTGCTACTTTTGTGAGCAGTTCGGAATCCTTCTCAACGTTTTTACATCCTTCTACAACAAGCGGCACGTCAACGGCATCAGCAACCTCTTTGACTGTCTCAATGAGTTCTTCTACCGATTTGTTCAGACCGTTCGGGTCTCCGCCTGCCAGACGAAGGCAGAGGAAATCTGCACCTTCCATAGCTGCTGCTTTTTTTGCAATCTCGCCCATGGTAGCTGCACCTTCATAGTATGCTTTTACGCTTTCCGGTTCTCCTTCCATACCAAGGTCTGTGATTTCAACGCCGACCTTCGGTCCGTTTTTGATTTCACCGTCGAAAGCATAGAATGGTAATACGTTTTCTCCGCCAAGAGTTACGGTTTTGTCTCCGCTGCCGATTACAACGGATTTAATTGCTGCATTAAACTTTTGTGGTTTGCGATTAAACGGCATAAAAAAAGCCTCCTTAAAAATAAAATTCCATACAGGCATATCTCCATGATTCCGCTTCATGGACACACCTGTTATTATTTTAACGTTTTTTCCCGGAGAATGCAAGATTTACCAGGATATTTTCCAAGATTTTCTGACAAAAAGTATCCGTTTTCTTTTCGTCAGCCGTTTTTTCCCAGAAAATCACTTTACAGCTGCCGGCATGTGCCGGAAAGGGCTTCCTCCTCCGCTTTGGAATCCCCTCCCAAGCCATGCCGGTCTGCTTATTCTTTCACAGGATAAGCCTGTAAAATACGAATTACATCATTGGATCCATGCCAAGTGCCGGATGACCTTTCTCGGTCAGGAATGCAACCAGTGTCTCCGGATCTTCTGCGATGGTCTCATCACCGATCATATCGGTAAAGTTGTCGATACCGTACAGCTCTTTTGCTGTTTCATTCAGTTTCTCTGCAACCTGCTCTTTCAGCTCTTTCGGCATCCATACGATACGGGCAACACCGCCTTCTGCTTTCATAAACTTCTTGGAAGCGATAAAGTGTTTGCCGTGTCCCATGAATCCAGGAGTCTGAACACCGCCGCCTGTCATGGAAGCCAGCTCGGAGAAAGTCATTCCCAGAGGAGTCATGCCTGCGTACTCACGGTTTGCGATGCAGACACCGTTGGAGAACGGCTCGATACCACAGATACACTCGAAGCATCCGCAGGATGTCATTGGTTTTTCCATGATGGAGTACAGAGATACATCATCAAGAGCACCCTGGGAAAGTTTACGAACAGCCTCGTTAACATCCTCGTACTCACCGATTCTCTCATCGATTACTTTTTCTTTTGTGATAACCTGGCAAGGTCCGTTCGGATCCAGCTCGTTGGTAGCTTTTGCATCCAGCCATGAAACAGCACCGCAAAGTCCGAGACGCTCTGGTGTAACAACACATACATGGCTCGGGGAGAATGCCTGGCACATGATACAGCTGTAGTATACCGGTACGGATTCATCTGTCATGGTAGACAGACGCTCGTCACGTTTGTCGAATACCGGGATTGCAATTTCGTGGCGGATCTTGGTACAGTCTTCCGGATTGGTGTAGATCTTAACCTGGCATTTGTCAACAACAGCCTCGAACTCGTTCTTCACCTGTGCGTACAGAACTTCTCCGAAGTGTTTTGCACGGAAGCCTGCGTTGAAAGCTTCTTTGCTGACACGGATACGGATCATATCACGCTGTCCGGTATGCATCACACCTTCGATGCAGTTCAGGTAGCTGTGGAATTTACGCTCAAATACAGGCTCGAAATCCGGCTGCATGCTCTTTCCGGCAACCTCAACAACGTATGCAATGCTGTGCTTGGAACCTACTTCGAACTCGTCGATGTCCGGTCCGATCAGCTCGATCTTGTGATCTTCTACTTCGGAAGCATCTTTTGTCTGAACCAGCTCGCAGCAGTCTACGCGGGAACCGTCAAACTCAACCTGCATATCACCACGGCGGATGATTTCACCCTCGAATGCAGATGCGAATGCAACCGGGATATCAATGTTGGTGATTTTGATCTTGATATCGCGTGCTTCCAGAGAAGTTGCGTTGAATTTGGAAACGTCCTTCTGGATAATAAGGCTCTTCGGAATAGCCGGAACGTCTTTGTCATCGTTTGTGATAACCGGAAAGCCAAGTGCAATCGCACCAGCGCCGCATGCAACGATCACATCATCCAGAGGAGCAAAAGCATTTACGAATGCCGGTACACGGTCTTTGGTGTAGGTCATCAGTGCGCCTGCATCGCCTGCAGTTACGTTACCGAAGATCAGGGCTGCACGGATTGCTACGGATACAGCATGGATAACAGATGTTACGTCTTTTCCAAGCGGGATGACACGTACGTTTGCGCCGGTCTTGTATCCCAGTTCCTGACACTGATCAATGATTCCGCCAACCAGTGTTACAAGAATACCCTGTGCCTGATAGCTCTTAACCAGATCCACGCCTTCCTGTGCGGTCGGAGCGCTTCCAAGGATAACAGCTACGCCCGGGATATCGCCTGTTACAAGCGGCACACCAAGCTCACGGATGATGGCATCGCTTAAATGGCCGTAGCACGGCTCATCATATGGTTTTGCACCGTCGATGTATTTAATTGCCTCGATGAACTCTGCGCAGAGTGCAGTTGCAACACCGGACATAAATACATCATTCAGCTGATTTTCTCTTGTCATCAGAGATTTTACCACGCCAAGAGCCTCTTTCATCTCTTTTAAGTTGGTAACCTTTACTCCTGTTACAGCATAGTAACACGGAAGTGCGTAAGCAGTGTCCGGGAAGCTGACTGCTTTTTCCTCTCCGTTTGCTGCGATTGCGGCATCAACGGCAGCTTCGGTAAGACCGTATACTGCATCATTTCCGCCAAATACTCTCTCGAATAATGTCATGTGTTTTTCCTCCTATCACACTTTTTCCATGCCAGGCATGTTTGACTTATCGATTTTTGTTTTTATTTTCCGTATCTCTTCTACTGCAGCCGCGCTGTAATCATATGGAGACGAACCTTCCCTGTCCGCTTCCATAATTTCCGGGTTGTAGTGGACCATGCCCAGAAGATCCTCCGGGGGGATACGGTCCTGTATGAATGCCTCATCTTTTTCGTCGCGTACTTTGTTTGCCACGACATGAACCTGATGAACGCCAAGCTCTTCGGCCAGACGTTTGACATTCTTATAGGTCTGAATACTTCTTGCACCCGGCTCGATGACTACGATGAACATATCCATGCCCTCCGTCGTTCCTCTTCCCAGATGCTCAAGGCCTGCTTCCATGTCGAGGATGACAACATCCCCTCTGTGAAGGACCAGGCTGTTGATGATTCTCCGCAGCATCACATGCTCCGGGCAGACACAGCCGCTTCCGGCCGTCTCCACGGTGCCAAGCGTCAGGAGTTTGACTCCGTTGTACTCTTTGCTGTATTTATCGGGAATATCACTTACTCTCGGATTTATTTTGTAAAACCGGTTGTCTGCACTTGCCTCGGTGCGCTCTTCGATCAGTTTTCTCATTTTGGTAATCGGAACGATCGAATCGAGGATTTCTTCCGGAAATCCAAGCGCAAGGCCCAGATTGGCATCCGGATCGACATCTGCAGCCAGAACCGGATGGCCTTCTTCTGCATAAAGTCTTGCAAGGGTCGCTGCGATGGTTGTTTTTCCTACGCCACCCTTTCCAGTTACTGCTATTTTCATTTTACACCTTTTCACTTCAAAAAGGGCGGTCTCTTTTTACGTCAGGGACCGCCCTGTCCTTTTTATACGCCGAGTGCGGCACGTTTCTCTTCGATTCGTGCGAGCATTGCATCGCCCAGCTTGTCGATGTCTTTTTCTACTGTGTAAGCTGCCTCAACCCAGTCGCGGACACCGTTGGTCAGAAGTCCTGTTACCTCAGTGGATCCGGATACGTACGGCTCTACGCCAAGGTAAGTATCGATACCGGTTGCTACAACATAGTTTCCGATGGAAACTGCTTTCTCAGACATCCACTCCGGAGCACATCCGACAACCGGAAGCTGGGAAATATTGACATTACCGATTTTAGCAAGTTCTGCTACAAGAACCATCATACGGGAGATATCAACGCAGGATCCCATGTGGAGTACCGGCGGGATATCAGCCAGCTCGCAGACACGTTTCAGGCCTGCACCGCAGAGATCTTTAGCACGTTTGTCCATCAGACCTGCTCTTGCTGCTGCCTGTGCAGAGCATCCGGAAGCAACGATGATAACGTCGTGCGCGATCAGCTTCTTCATCAGCTCGATGTGAGCGGTGTCCGGACGGACTTTCGGGTTGTTGCATCCTACCATGGCAACTGCACCGCGGATAACGCCGGATGCCACACACTGCCACAGCGGCATCAGAGTTCCGGTCTGGTCAACCTGGGAATTGGTTACTTTATCCAGAGTCTTAATGATGGACTCAAAAGAGTATCCCACGGTTGCTTTCTGCTTCATATGCGGGATATGTACCAGCTCCGGTTTCCGGTTTTTAAAGTTTTCAATTGCCATTTTTACGATGGCTTTTGCATTCTCACCTGCTGTTTTTGCGTTGAAACGAATGTATTCTGCATCCGGCATCTGCGCAATCGGGCTGGTGGTAACGAATTTAGTATGGAAACATTTGCTTAAAGGTCCAAGGGCCGGGAAAATACACTGTACGTCAACAACGATGGCCTCGCAGGCACCGGTCAGTACCACGTTTTCCTGCTGCAGGAAGTTACCTGCCATCGGCACGCCGCGGCGCATTGCTACTTCATTGGAAGTACAGCAGACACCTGCTACGTTGATTCCCTTTGCTCCCATTTCTTTTGCATATGCGATCATCTCCGGATCGTCTGCGTATTCGCAGATCATCTCGGAAAGTGACGGATCATGGCCATGAACGATGATATTTACTTCATCTTCTTTCATAACACCAAGGTTTGCCTCGGTTTCGATCGGCTTTGGAGTTCCGAACAGTACGTCAGAGAACTCGGTACCCATCATGGAGCCGCCCCATCCATCGGAAAGTCCGGAACGAAGGGACTGGCGAACGAGTGCTTCCGGAAGGGAAGAACATCCCATATGGGTCATATGAAGAGAACATGCAACCTCACGGTCAATCGCACGCGGTGCGATTTCTTCTCTCTCCCAGATTTCCTGTGTATGCTGCGGAGCACGTTTCAGGAATCTCTGTGTTCCGAACGGTTTACCATACTCTAAAAGAGCCAGCTCGGACATCTCATGTGCCAGATCATAGATATCTTTTCCTTCTGTCTCTACGCCCCACTCTTTTGCAATACGGATCAGTTTCTCCGGATCTTTTACTTTGTAGTTTCCGTTTGGATCAGCCTCATGCAGTGTGTGGCAGATCTCACGGCCATGATCGGAATGTGTTGCGGAACCGCCTGCTGTAAAGCGCAGGAAGTTACGTCCTACAATACCGTGTACATCGCATCCGCAGATTCCTCTCGGTGCCTTTGGTGTAATACGGCAAGGTCCCATCGTACAGATACGGCAGCAGGTTCCCTGCTCACCGAATTTACAGTGCGGGGTCTGGTTTTTTACACGAAACTGCCATGCGTCAGCGCCAACCTTTGCACCATTTTCCAGGAGCTCATTCGTGGCCTGTTCGAATTCTTCTACGCTTGTTAATTTGAATTCGCTCATCTTGTCCTCCTCAAGATTGTATTTTAATATTTTTATGGTAAAAACATCCTCCCATGGGGGATATTTTACTTTTGAAATATCCCTCCGTCTGCAGCGTGTACAAAGCGGAGGGCAGATTCTCTGTTTTTATAAATCAAGGTTTTCTACGATTTTCTTTAATGCCGCGCGTACCGGAGAGTCTTCCGGCAGACGTACGGTTGGTTTTCCGTCACAGTCATATTCATAAACCTGATCATCGTGCGGAACAACGCCAAGGAGAGTTAATCCCTGTTTTTCAATTTCCTCACGGGTTCCCTCATTTAACACGCCATTCGGCGCACGGTTTACGATCAGTCCTACCTGCTTCGGCTTCATATCGCATTCTTTGATCAGCTCCGCGATTCTCGCAGCGGCCTGTACTCCTCTTCTTGAGCAGTCACTGACCAAAATAGCTGTATCCATTCCCGGAAGTATACCACGGCTGATATGCTCCATGCCTGCCTCGTTATCCACAACCATGAAGGGGTAATTCGGATACAGCTTTGCAAGCTGATTCTGCAGAAGTCCATTGACGAAGCAGTAGCAGCCTTTTCCCTGTGTTCTTCCCATCACAAGCAGGTCAAAATCATCTTCCTCAGTCAGAGCGCCTGCAAATTTAAATTCCGCATAATCTGCCTTGCTCATACCTGCCGGAATCGGGTTTTTGGATGCCATCTCTGCACGGGCAATCTCCTCCCGGATATCTCCAAGGGTAGCTTCTACTTCTACACCGAGTACCTCATTCAGGTTTGAGTTTGCGTCCGCATCAACTGCAAGAACAGGACCTTTTCCTGACTCGCAGAGATACTGGATCAGCAAGCCGCATAATGTTGTTTTTCCAACGCCGCCTTTTCCGGCGACAGCTATTACGTGTGCCATAAAAATCGGATGCCTCCCAAATTCAAGTAATTAATTCATTAAACCAGTGTGCAAAGGCCGGATCTGTCGATGATTTCAGATACGTCTTTCCATTTATTCAGTGCATACAGATGAATTCCATTGACACCGAGTGCACGGTATGCATCAATCTGTTTTACGGTATATTCGATACCCTCTTCTTTGAACTCTGCAACTTTCTTGTCGTAGAATACGTCGAACGGTTTGCCCTCTGCATCTTTTGCTGCAAATGGGTTCGGGAACAGCCAGTGTCTGGAGATCATTCTGGAAAGCTCTCTGTCCATAACACAGCCGTTTCTGGAAAGTGCCATGTTGATGGTAGCTGCCTGATCCAGGATCGGCATAACTCCAACGTCTACCGGCATGGTGATTCCTGCTTTACGGATTGCATCGAGCCAGTATTTGAACTGCTCCATATCCCAGCAGAGCTGTGTCATGATGTAGTCAGCTCCGTTGTCCTGTTTCTGTTTCAGAACTGCGATATCAGACTCCAGACTTCTGCAGGAGATGTGGCCTTCCGGTGAACCTGCAACAGCGATTTCAAATTTGTCGCCGTAGGTATCACGTACGAATTTTACAAGATCCGTAGCGTAGTCAAAGTCACCGCAGGTTGTGGTCTCGCCAAGCGGAATATCACCGCGCAGTGCCAGCATGTGGTCTACGCCGTCAGCCAGATACTGATCCAGCTGTTCTTTAATTCCTTCTTTTGTGTTTTTGATAACGGTGAAATGAGTAACCGGTGTGGTTCCGGCATTTTTGATCATCTGACATACTTCACGGTTTGCTCCGACGTTTCCGCCGCCTGCTCCGTATGTACAGGAAATGTAAGACGGGTTGTACTTCATCAGGTGGTCGATGGTACCCGGCAGATTCTGCAGTCCCTTCTCTGTCTTTGGCGGGAACAGCTCAAAAGACAGAAGGGTCTTGTTTTTCATCTCTTCTGAAAGTTTCATAATTCAATTTACCTCCGCTTTAATATAATATATTCCTATTCTAAGTCCCGGTTCGCCTGTTCTGTTTGTTCCGATTCGCAGACCCCGGGGTCTTAAAACCGCTTTTATAGAATAACTGGTTCCGTCAACCAATTATCATTCACAGTCCAGCTCTACGATGCTGTTTGCAAGATCTACCATTTTGATCTTACCCTGCAGTCTGATCTCTTCGCCCAGGATGTCGCGGATGAGAACGTATTCTCCATCGACATCGATGCGGCTTACATTTTTACAGACAACTGTGTTCTCCGGATTTTTGTATACCGTTGCAAGGCACATAGCTTACGCCTCCTCTACTTAACTTCTTTCAAATGCTCTTTTACAAGCGTCAGTGCAAGGGACAGGCGCATATTGCCTTTCTGGAAATCGGATACTCCCTCCCTGATCTGTTTTGCGGCGTCCGCCATTCCGGCTTTTTCCAGTTTGTCGGCCATCTCGTCGAGTTCTGCTGCGTGATGTTCATTGTGCTGCAGCATATAGGTTAAAAGGGCAAGATTCTCGTCCTTGCATTTTTCTTCGGAACCGCATGCATTGCAGGCATGTCCGCAGTCTTCTCCCTCGTGATGATGGTCATGGTGATGATGGTGCTCGTCGTGAGCTCCGTGCGGAATGGGATTTCCATTCTCGTCATATAATAAATGCATAATATGGCCTCCTCTGTCCCCGTTTTTCTGCTCTGCCGTCCGTTTCGTCCGCTTTTGTTTTCCTGAAACGTCCTGCAGATTGTACAGGGAATGATAAATAAATATCAATTCAAACTTATTATACTCTATTTCATGCACAAAATCAATACGGCCTCCACAAAATTTCTGTACAATTCGCCGTACAGGCCGTCCTGGCATCCTTCTTTTTTCTTGCGTGGCTTGTTATTTTTTTCATTTCCCGATTGTGTTAAACTTTTTTAATATATTTGGTCTGATTTCTTTAAATTTTCATGTTATACTAAACATAATTATGAGAGAAATACGGCAGAATCTTTTTTTGATTCAAGATACGGAGGGTTTTTATGGCACTTTCTATTCCAACCATCACATTGAACGACGGCAGAGCGATGCCGCTTCTGGGGCTTGGCACTTACAAATCGACAGAAAAAGAGGCAGAAAAAGCAATTGTCACCGCGGCAAAATACGGCTACCGTCTGATCGATACCGCCTCCTCCTATAAAAATGAGGACAGCATCGGCCGCGGGATCCGCGCAAGCGGGATTCCGCGGGAAAACTTTTTTATTACCACAAAGGTATGGAATACCGCGCAGCGGGTCGGTGATATCGAAGGTGCCTTCAACCGCAGCCTCGACCGTCTCCGTCTCGACTACGTTGATCTTTACCTGATTCACTGGCCGGTGCCGGGCTGCTACCCGGAGACATGGCGCGCACTCGAAAAAATCCGCGAATCCGGGCGTGCAAAATCGATCGGCGTCAGCAACTTCGAGGAGCCGCACCTTACCGCCCTCTTTGAATTTTCCGGCATCATCCCGGCCGTCAACCAGATCGAATGCCATCCGCTCTGGAACCGGAAACCGCTCATCGCTTTCTGCCGTTCACATGGAATCGCCGTTCAAGCGTATGCGCCGCTCGCAAGAGGTCTTTATCTGAACCGTGAGATTATGCAGCAGCTGGCAGAAAAGTATGTACGCACTGAAGCGCAGATCGGCCTCCGCTACCTCGTCCAGCAGGGCATCAGTGTCATCCCGAAATCGACACAGCCGGACCGCATTTTTGCCAACGCGGATGTCTTCGACTTCGAACTTTCTGAAGCCGACATGGCGCTCATCGACACGATGGACGAACAGCTCCGCTCCGCTTCCATACCGGATGACCTGCTGTAACTGCGGATTCACAGAAAAAGCAGCACAGAAAATCTGTTTCTTTCCGTTTCAGATTTCTGTGCTGCTTTTTCTGTTTCTCTTTATTTCGAGGATACCATCCAGTCTGCTGCAGGTGCAGATCCAGTCCCCCATTGCTTCGGCTTCTTCTAAATCATGCGTGACCAGAAGTATCGTTTTTTCTTTTCCTTTTCTGCGGATATAGTTCATCGTTTTCTTTTTCGTCCCCGCATCCAGTCCCCGGAACGGCTCATCCAAAAGGAGGAAATCTGCGTCCATGCGCATGGCCCGCAGAACCGCCACCCGCTGGCGCATGCCGCCCGACAGTTCCGATACAGCCTGGTTTTCACAGCCCGAAAGGCCGAGTTCCTCCATCTCCTCCACAAGATGACGGAAGCTTCTTTTTTCTTTTCCAAACATGCGGCGCCTTACCGAGAGCTGGATATTGGCTGCAGCTGTCAGTTCTTCTGCCAGCCGCGGTTCCTGAAAAACCATACTTTTTCTTAAGGCTTCCAGTCCCCCGATTTTTCCGCCGTCCGCCTGCTCCAGGCCTGCCAGAATCCGCAGCAGGGTTGTCTTTCCCGCCCCGGAAGGAGCCATCAGACAGGTCACTGCTCCTTTTTTCAGTTCCATCGTAAGATTCGAAAAAATAACGTGTTCTCCATACGCTTTTTTCAGATGGCAGATTTCAATCGTATCTTCTCTCATTTCATCACCAGCATTCTTTTTTCCGCAAGATCCATTCCTTTTAAAACAGCTTTTTCGAGACAGAAGCTGACGTACACGATCGCTGCCGTCCAGGCAAAGAGTCCCGGTGTGTCGAGATATATTTTTGCCTGATACAGATGCTCTCCGATGGATCGGTTCGGAATGCCGATTACTTCTGCTGCCGTTCCGGCCTTCCAGCAAAGGCCGAGGGAAAGTGAACATCCCGTCCGGATATATGGGTACAGCTGCGGCAGGATCACCCAGCGCAGCCGCACCGGCCGCGGAACCTGAAAAACGTCTGTCATCTCCAAAAGCGCTGTGTCCAGTTCCCGCAGGCCGTTCCGCGTGTTTGTATACAGGATCGGAAATACCATCAGAAACGAAATCACAACCGAAAGATTCTTCGACGAAACCCATATCAGGATCAGAATCACAAAAGAAGCGACCGGCACTGCTTTCACTGCTGCAACCAGCGGCGTCAGGAGTTCTTCTGCAATGGAAAACCGACCGGCAAGTGCAGCTCCTGCAATTCCCGCCGCCGCACCAAGAAGGAATCCGGCTCCGATGCGTGCTCCGGAAAACAGCAGGGACTGCCAGAAGAACGGTTCTGTTACAAGCGTAAAAAGGCGTTTCAAAACAGCGGCAGGAGATGCCAGAAGGATCTCCTGCCCGACAAAAACACTTGCCGCCTGCCAGATCATAAGCCAGAACACGATCGGCCAGCGCTTCGTTTTTCTCTGTTTCTCTTTTTTGTCTTTATTCGGAATAATAGAAGTCATCTCCTGGAAGTTCTCCTCCGACTGCCTCCGGGTTCTGGTCTTTGAGTACACCGAGATAACCGGAAAGCTTCTCTTTCATCTCATCACCGGTGATGCAGACAATGTTGCACGCCGGAAGCGCTTTCTTTGCGACTGCCTCCGGAACAATGTCATAATCCCCGATCAGTTTTGCCGCCTCATCCGTGTTTTCGGTTACGTAGGATACGGATGCCTGGTAAGCTTCCATGAAGTCTGCAACTGCTTCCGGATGCTCCTTGGCAAAGGCAGTGCGCACAACGGTAACACCTGTCACCAGTGTGCTCACTGTTCCTTCGGACTCCTGGATTTTGTTCCATTCTTCGGTCAGGTCAAGTGCGGTGCGCAGCGTTTCTTTTTTCGTCTGTGCCGTCGTTACAAACGGCTGCGGCAGCATGGCGATTCCATCGGCATCTTCTGCAAGTGCTGCCACGCACTCGGCGTGTTCGCTCTTCCACTCGATCGTTACGTCCTCACCCGGTACGAGGCCGTTCTTTTCGAGGATATAATTCAAAGCATACTCCGGAGTTGCACCTTTGCCGCCCGCATAAATGGTTCTGCCTTTCAGATCCGCAATGGAATGTACGGTATCGCCGTCCTCGACGATATAAAGGACACCGAGCGTATTGACTGCGAGCACCTGCACGCCGCCGTTTGTCTTGTTGTAGAGTACGCTTGCAAGGTTCGCAGGAACCGCGGCGATATCCACCTCTCCCTGTACCAGTTTTGCGCTGACCTCATCCGGGGCAGCGGCAAGTTCAAACGTGTCCGCAGGTGACTCTTTGCTGTCGTTATCGCTCATCATTTTTACCATTCCCATGCTGGTCGGTCCTTTTAATGCAAGCACATGGACCAGTGTCTCATCTTCTGTTTCCGATGCCACTGTGCTGCTCTCTGTCTGCGTACTTTCTGATACTGTACTTTCTGATCCTGTGCTTTTTGTCCCGCTGCTCTCCGACTTTGTCTCTGTCTGGCCGCATCCTGCAAACAGAAGTACCATTGCAAGAATCGCTGCCGCAAAGCCCATCTTTCTTTTCTTTTTCACTTTTTTCTCCACCTTGCTGTTCTTTTTAGTCTACCAGCTTGTCCAGTTCTTTTACATATTCTGTCTGGCTGGAAATCTTGTGTTTTGCCTGCGCCGCATATTTGTTGACTGCCGCCTGTGACTTTTTGATCGACTGCATCGTGCCGGCTCCTGCCACGCATCCGCCCGGACAGGCCATGCCTTCGAGAAGATAACCGTTGTACTTTCCGGCCTTCGCCATTGTCAGCAGTTTCCGGCATTCCTTCAGACCTTCTGCATTTGCCATCTTGATTTCGCGGTCCGGGTATTTTTCACGGATTACATTTTCCACAGATTTTGCAACGCCGCCGGAGACAGCAAAGTTTCTTCCGTCCACCGATGCATCGCTGACGCCGTCCGGATCTTCCTCAAGTGCACTCACATCTACCTGGCGCGCATCGAAAATGCCCGACATCTCTTCAAACGTCAGAACGAAGTCCACCTCACTGCGGACAGACTGGCGCATGGCCTCCAGTTTTTTCGCCGCACACGGTCCGACAAAGACAACCTTCGCATTCGGATTGTGTTTCTTGATCAGACGCGCCGTCAGCGTCATCGGGGTCAGTGCCATCGAGATACAGCTTGCGTAATCCGGGAACAGTTTCTTCGCCATTACAGACCAGGCCGGACAGCAGGATGTCGCCATAAACGGCAGTTTCTCCGGAACTTCGTTCACAAAATCCTCTGCCTCCTGTGCCGCACAGAGATCCGCTCCGATCGCAACTTCAAAGACATCCGCAAAACCGAGCTTTTTCATCGCCGCACGCAGTTTTCCAGGCGTTACTTTCGGTCCGAACTGGCCGACAAACGCCGGTGCCAGCGCTGCATAGACGCGCTCTCCCGACTGGATCGCACGGATTACCTGGAAGATCTGGGATTTGTCCGAAATAGCGCCGAACGGGCAGTTGACGAGACACTGGCCGCAGGATACACATTTCTCGTAATCGATATCCGCTTTTCCGTTCTCGTCTGAACCGATGGCATCCATTCCGCAGGCTCTCGCACACGGACGCTCCTGAATAATAATAGCCTGGTATCCGCATACCTTGGCACACTGACCACATTTGACGCATTTATCCTGATCAATATAGGATCGTCCATTGGTGCGGTCCAGCGTAATGGCCTTTTTCGGACAGACTTCCACGCACGGATGTGCAAGACACCCCTGACATCCCTCCGTGATCAGAACCCGTTTTTCATGACAGGCGTTGCATGCAAATTTGATGACATTAATGAGCGGCGGTGTATAATACGTCTCCGCCTGGTCCGCCAGTTTGATATTGTCCGAGATCGGGGCGTGCTCTGCCGCGCTTCTGCACGGAAGTCCCATTGCAAGGCGAAGCCGCTCTCCTACAATCGCCCGCTCCAGAAACACATCATTTCTAAAATTTCCGACCTCACCGGGAATTACACGGTAAGGAATTTCCTCGATCGTCTTTTCCACCGGAGAGTCCACGTCATACGCCATTTTTGCAACTTCCGTAAAAATGGCATGGCGGATTTCCTGAATTCTTGTTTCTACTCCTCTCATTCTTTCTTCCTCCTGCTGTATTTTCCTCCGCATCTTTTCAGTTAAAATTATTCCGCTTTCTATTACTATACTTGATTTCGAAAGTATTGTCATCTTTTTCCCGTATTTTTGCTGAAAAATTTCGGTCTGCACAAAAAAGAACCTGCCGTCTCTGTATCATTTCACAGAAGTGACAGGTTTCTTATTTTTACCGCTCCCAGAGATCCGGGGCGAGTTCGTCTTTTTTCATACGCTGCATCAGTTCATCCACAGCCTGTTTCGGGTTTTTGTTTTCAAACAGAACCTGATTGACGGCCTGAATGATCGGCGTTTCGATTCCGAATTTTTTCGACAGGGTAAGACCCGCTTTTGCGGAATAGACGCCCTCGACGATCATCTGAACCTCATCCATCGCCTGCTGCATCGTTCTGCCCTGGCCGATCAGGTATCCGGCTTTCCGGTTCCGGCTGTGAACGGAAGCACACGTTACAATCAGGTCGCCGATACCGGAAAGACCGTAGAAGGTTTCCGCATGGGCACCCATCGCCGTGCCGAGCCGTGCAATTTCCGCGATCCCGCGGGTAATCAGAGCCGCTTTCGTATTGTCGCCGTAGCCAAGACCATCCGCCGTTCCGGCTGCCAGTGCGATGACATTTTTCAGAGCTCCGCCAAGTTCAATTCCCGTGATGTCCGGGCTTGTGTAAACGCGGAAGACCGGACTCATGAACACATTCTGCACATACAGTGCGCTCTCGCGGTCATGCGCGCCGACAACGATCGTGGTCGGCAGGCCGCGGCCGACTTCCTCTGCGTGGCTTGGTCCGGAGAGAACAACGACATTCGCTCCCGGCACTTCCTCCTCGATGATCTGAGACATCGTCATCAGGGTATCGGCTTCCACGCCTTTTGCCACATTGACGATGAGCTGGCCGTCCGGAATATCCGCCGCATACTTTTTACATGTGGTTCGCACGTACGGGGATGCTTTTGCCATTACAAGGATGTCCTGTCCGGAAAGGGAGCCGCGCACATCGCAGGTGAATTTCATTTCATCCGGCAGTTTTACGCCCGGAAGCTTCGTCAGATGCTCTCTGTGTTCCTTTAAGCTCTTAATTTCCTTTTCATTTTCCGAGCAGATCGTCACGTCATGCCCGTTGTTGCAGAGCAGGAGGCCGAGGGCGGTTCCCCAGCTTCCTGCTCCGATGATGCTAATCTTTGCCATATTTTATTTCTCCGACTTTTTGGATAAATACGTTTTCCGCTCTGTTCCCGCGATGAGACGCTTGATGTTTGCACGGTGCTCCCAAAAGGCAAGCACGGCAAGAAGTGCGATCACCACGTACATCTCATAGAGATACGGCGGTTCCAGCGCAAAGCAGCCCGCCTGTCCCATGATAACGGCCATTGCAAAAAAGACAACGTAAACCATCATGGAACCGAGGGAAACATAGTGTGTTACTGCAAGATTCAGGAAAAACAGCGCTGCACAGACCAGCGTGATTCTCCAGTCAAACGAGATAATCAGACCCGCGGTCGCAGCGATTCCTTTTCCGCCGCGGAAGCCTAAGTAAAACGGGAAGTTGTGGCCGAGAATCGTTCCGGCCGCAGCATACACCGTCAGCAGTTTCAGCAGTTCCGGGTGCGATGCACCGAAGATCAGGCGTACCGTCAGGACCGCCAGAATGCATTTGATGCAGTCGCCGGCAAGCGTGATGGCGCCTGCTTTTTTCCCTAAAGTCCGGAGCGCGTTGGTCGTTCCTGCGTTTCCGCTGCCGTGTTCCCGGATATCAATTCCCTTCGTCCTTCCATAAATATATGAGGTCTGAAAAAGGCCAAATGCGTATCCGATCAAAAGGCATATGATCCGTACCATAACTCTTTACTGCTCCTTCTCTTTTCGTTCTCTGATGATGAATTTCAGCGGTGTGCCGCGGAAGCCGAACGACTCTCTGATTTTATTCTCCAGATATCGAACATAGGAGAAATGCATCAGTTCTTTGTCGTTGACGAAAATAACAAATGTCGGCGGTTTGACCGAAACCTGTGTCATGTAGTAGATTTTCAGTCGTTTTCCACGGTCTGACGGCGGCTGCTGCATTGCCATTGCCTCGGTCAGAATCTCGTTCAGGACACCGGTCTGTACGCGCAGGTTCTGGTACTGCAGAACCATGTCGATCGTCTCGAACAGCTTCGGAAGACGCTGTCCTGTCTTCGCAGAGATAAAAAGAAGCTCTGCGTACGGCATGTAAGCCAGTGTATTTCTTACTTTTTCGGTAAAGCGGTAGATCGTCTTGTCATCTTTTTCCAAGGCATCCCATTTATTTACCGCAATGATCATACCTTTTCCACGCTCATGGGCGATACCGGCAATTTTGGCATCCTGCTCGGTGACACCCTCGGTTGCATCGATCAGAAGAACGACGACATCTGCGCGCTCTACGGCAGATACTGTACGGATGATGCTGTACCGCTCCAGCTCCTCTTTGATCTTGTTTTTCTTTCGAAGACCTGCGGTATCGATGAAAATATATTCATTTCCATTGTGCATGATCGTGGTATCGATCGCATCGCGCGTCGTTCCGGCGATGTCGGATACGATGACACGGTTCGAGCCCAGCAGTTTGTTGACCAGGGAGGATTTTCCGACGTTCGGTTTTCCAACAATGGCGATGCGCGGAATCTCGCTCTCCTCCTCGTTTTCCATCTCCGGTTCAAAGTATCCTGTCACCTCATCGAGCATATCGCCGATGCCGAGCTTTCCGGATGCGGAAATGGCGTGCGGCTCTCCGATGCCGAGGTTATAGAATTCATAAACATCCATCATCTGACGGTCGAAGTTGTCGACTTTGTTGACCACCAGCACAACCGGCTTGCGGCTTCTTCTGAGCATATCAGCTACTTTTGCATCGGCATCTACAAGGCCCTGACGGACGTCAGTGATGAAGATGATGACATTTGCGGTATCAATGGCGATCTGCGCCTGGTCTCTCATCTGGGAGAGAATGATATCTTTGGATTCCGGCTCAATACCGCCGGTGTCTACCAGCGTAAATTTGTGGTTCAGCCACTCCACGTCGGCATAAATACGGTCACGGGTTACACCCGGTGTGTCTTTTACAATCGAAATATTGTCTCCGGCTAATACATTAAACAGGGTGGATTTACCCACGTTCGGCCGGCCCACAATTGCTACAATCGGCTTGCTCATACATTGTTCTCCTTCTGTGTATCGTCTCCTGGTTTTCCTCCACAACGGCTTTCACCAGGTCGCTGCCCGGCTCATCGATAATCTGTACCGGTGTTTTCAGGCGCTCTTCCACCTCTTCCACCGTCACATCGTCGAGAAAGACGTTTTTTCCCGAACGGAGCATGTTGCACGGAAGCAGCAGGCAGTCGCCAAGATCTCTTCCCTCTAACTGCTCCATCAGATCCTTTCCGGTAATCAGACCGGATACGGTAATGGATTCTCCAAAGAAATAGTTGATAATCGTGACAACCTCCGCCTGTACATTCGGATATTTTTCACGAATTTTCTGCATGTGTTTTTCCAACGACGGCGCCGCAGCTTTTCCGGTCGCAATCGTTACATGGCGGTGACGGTCGTCCCCTTCTCGTTTCGAAAGTTCTTCCGCAACCTCGTCTTCCAGAAGCCGGAGCATTCCCACTCCGTTTTCCAGCTGGATATAGCCATCGTAATTTTCCTCCTCCGGGATCGGCTCTCCCGCCAGCAGATACCATTCATCACCAGCATGGATAAAGTGAAGTCCCCACTGTTCATACAGCTTTTTCTGCCATTTGTGAATCGTGGCAAGAACTTCTTTTGCATCCTCCCTGGTAAACGGTTCCAGAGGCGCCAGTCCGTCGCGGTACTTCGAAAGTCCGACCGGGACAACCGAAACACTTTTCAGATGCGGCAGATATTTTGACAGATCCGAAATACTGCGCTCCAGCTCTGCGCCGTCGTTGTATCCCTTGCAGAGCACAATCTGTCCATTCATCTCGATTCCCGCCTCGTAAAGGCGCTGGACCTTCGGAAAGATATTGCCCGCAAAACGGTTGTGCAGCATTTTGCAGCGGAGCTCCGGGTTCGTTGTCTGGAACGAAATATTGATCGGTGCCAGATGGTAGCGGATAATCCGGTCGATATCGTGGTCGCTCATGTTGGTCAGTGTAATATAGTTTCCCTGCAGGAAGGACAGACGCGAATCGTCATCCTTAAAATACAAGGTGGGACGCATTCCCGGCGGCATCTGATCGATGAAGCAGAAAATGCAGTTGTTGCTGCAGGAACGGTACTGATCCATGAACTCGTTCTCGAATGTGATGCCGATTTCCTCGTCGTACTCTTTTTCAATCTCCAGATCCCATTCTTCCCCGTTTTTCTTCCGGATCGTGAGTTCCAGATAGGAGTCGTTGGTCTGGAAATGGTAATCAAAAACGTCCTCGATTTCTTCCCCGTTGACACGAAGCAGTTCGTCTCCCGGTTCCAGTTCAAGCTCTTCGGCAATACTGCCCGGTTCTATTTTCTTTATGATGTGTTTCGTTTTGTTTTTCACAGATATTACGTTATGGCCTTTCCTTTTCCTTCATTTTCTGTCCGAAAGGCAGCAGAACTCTGCATAGCCAGCGGACATTCATTCATTATAATAACAACAACCTGCACAAAAAGCAAGGATTCTTTCGTTTTTTGCTTGACGCGCCCTTTCCCAAGATGATATAAATAGGAAGTAAATGGTTTGTAAAAAATGTCGATTACTGGAGGTTTGTATGGCTAATTTAGATTTACTTGAAAATTCCATTCCGGTTGCTCCGTTAAAGCTCGCAGCTCTGCCGGGCAGTATGGAAATGGCAAAAAAAGTTGATGCGTATCTGGTTCAGTTCCGTAAAGAGCTCGCCGAGCGCCGCAACGGGGTTTCCTTTTCCGGATATTCCGAGGATTCTTTTCTGATTGACTGCGAGTGCCCGCGTTTCGGTTCCGGCGAAGCAAAAGGAAAGATCAACGAATCCGTCCGCGGTGCCGATCTTTACATCCTGGTTGATGTCTGCAACTACAGCATCACCTACAAGGTCTGCGGCTACGAGAACCACATGTCACCGGATGACCATTATCAGGATCTGAAACGTATCATCGCTGCTGCAACGGGAAAAGCACACCGGATCAACGTAATCATGCCTTTCATTTATGAAGGAAGACAGCATAAGCGCACCAAACGTGAGTCTCTCGACTGCGCACTTGCTCTGCAGGAGCTGATGAACATGGGTGTTTCCAACTTTATCACCTTCGACGCACACGATCCTCGTGTCATGAACGCAATTCCGCTCGGCGGCTTTGACAACTTCATGCCAACCTACCAGTTTTTAAAAGCCCTTCTTCGTTCCGTTCCGGATCTGACGATCGACAACGATCATCTGATGATCATCAGCCCGGACGAGGGAGCGATGGCGCGTGCCGTATACTTCTCCAACGTGCTCGGCGTCGATATGGGTATGTTCTATAAGAGAAGAGATTACTCCACCATCGTAAACGGAAAGAACCCGATCGTGGCACATGAGTTCCTCGGCGATTCCGTAGCAGGAAAAGATGTTGTCATCATCGACGATATGATCTCCTCCGGTGAGAGTATGCTCGACGTTGCAAAACAGGTCAAAGAGCGCGGCGCTGACCACGTCTTTGTCTGCACCACCTTCGGCCTCTTCACCGATGGTCTGGAGAAATTCGATGCTTACTATGAGAAAGGCTATATCAGCAAAGTCATCACCACCGACCTGACCTACCGTACACCGGAACTCGTTTCCCGTCCTTGGTATGAGCCGGCTGAGATGAGCAAATATATGGCAAGCATCATCGATACGCTTAACCACGACGTATCCGTTGCAAAAGTACAGTCTACGACAGAGAAAATCAATAAGCTGCTGGCAAAACACAGATAGTCGATTTTGTGTCCGCCGGATGCATACAGCAAAAAACGGATCTGTTTTTTCCAGGTCCGTTTTTTGATGCTTTCTATTCTGTTTTCGATCCTGTTTTCAGACCAGGGAAAGGAATGCCGCGAGGTTTCCTCTTTTTCCCTTCGATGCACGGTGGGAATACAGGAAATCCGGGTTGCAGCAGGTGCAGAGGTTCGGCAGATGAATCTGCTTCTCCGGCACTCCTGCCGCAAGAAGGATCTGATGATTCGCCTCCCAGAGATTTAACTGGTATTTTCCATCTGGTTTTCCGTAGAACAGTTTCTCATGCAGTGTTTCCGGGAATGCTGCCCGGAACTCTTCGATCACGTCACCGCTCACCTCGTAGCATTCCTGGCAGATCGACGGGCCGACGGCTGCGATCACATCTTTTGCTTCTGTTCCAAACCGTTCGTGCATCGCATCGAGCGTTGCCTGTCCCATCTTGTGGACCGTTCCACGCCAGCCGGAATGTGAAAGTCCAATTGCACGGTGCACCGGGTCGACAAAGTAGAGCGGCACGCAGTCCGCATAGAATGTCGCAAGTACGACGCCCGGCTCGTCAGTGATCATACCGTCAATATCATGAAAATCGCGGTCTCTTGTCACGCCGCTGCCGCAGTCTGCTTTCGTCACATAACGGACCTTCGTTGTGTGTGCCTGATCGGAGGTAACAATGTTTTCCACTTCAAACCCCGCCGCCTCACAGAATCTTCTGTAATTCTCCCGCACATTCGCCGGATCGTCGCCGCGCGAAAAGCTGAGATTCATGCTGGAAAGATGTTCCTTACTCACCCCGCCGATCCGTGTGGAAAATGCATGGCGGATGCCCTCAATTTTCTCAATCGCCGGCCAGGTCAGATAGACCACGCCGTTTTCCGCCTCGTTGACATGCATCGTTTTTTTATCGTTTTGTTTCCATTGAATTGGTATCATAAAAACTCCCTTCCTACCAGCCGCTCCCCTGATAATAAAACGCGTTCGCATAGACGCGGATCTCCTCCGGTGTCTCTGCCACGACGTCGAAGCGGCAGGGCACATCCATCGGGATCTGGTGGAGCATGCGGTAGTAATCTGCTGTTTTTGAAATTTTCTTCTGTTTCTTTCCATCCACGGCGCTTGTCGGGTCTCCGGCTGTCCGGCCGGTGCGGTATTTTACTTCGATAAAAATGTATGTGTCGTCCTGTTTTGCGATCAGGTCGATCTCACCGAAGCGGCACCGGAAATTCCGCACCAGGATGTGATATCCCAGACTTTCCAGATATTCTGCCGCACGGCTCTCCTGTCTCGTTCCTACTTCCCGCTGGTTCAAATGCGATACCCTCTCCTTTTTTTGATGCGGTGCCTTTACACAAAATGGCCGATAAACGACTGCCGGTGGATCGGTGACGGGCCGATTTCTTTTAAAGCAGCGATATGCTCTGCCGAACCGTAGCCCTTGTTCGATGCAAAACCGTAGCCCGGAAGCACCTTGTCGTACTCTTCCATCAGGCGGTCCCTTGTCACCTTCGCAACAATACTTGCCGCCGCAATCGAAACACTCTTGGCATCTCCCTTGATGATCGGCACCTGGCGGATGTCCACCTGCGGGATTTTCACCGCATCGTTTAAGAGCACATCCGGCTTCACGGAAAGCTTGCTGATCGCCTCCCGCATCGCCTCGTACGTTGCCTGTAAAATATTGATCTCGTCGATCCGCGCCGGGGAGGCATAGCCGATGCCGACGGCCACTGCCTCGCGCATGATCACATCGTACAGCTCGTCGCGTTTTTTGGCCGTCAGCTGCTTGGAATCGTTCAGATACAGGATTTTACTGTCGCGCGGCAGAATGACCGCACCTGCGACCACAGGGCCCGCCAGAGGGCCTCTTCCGACCTCGTCGATGCCGCAGATCCAGCCAAGATCCTCATATTTGTGCTCGTAGATCTTCATCTGTTCCGTGCGCTCGCGCTCTTTTTTTAAGGCCTCTTCCTGTTTCTGGTATTTTTGAATCAGATTTTGTACGCCGGCACGGGAATCCTCTTCATATTCCAGATAAAGGGCGGGCAGCTCCGTCTCCGAAGCTGCCGCAAAAATTTCCCGTATGGCGGATATCGATTGTTTTTTCTCTGTCATCGTTGTTCTCCGCATTTTTTATTTTGATAAATCCATTTATTCCGGTTTTTCCAGCGTGATTCTGCCGAGCTTTCCGCTCCGGAAATCATCCATCAGAAGCCGTGCTGCTTTTTCGTAATCGAGCTCATTTCCCTTTTTCAGGCAGCCGCGCACACGCGCAATCTCACCCAGGATTTCCACACGATCCGTCATGCCTTCAAAGCCAAAGCGTTTCTCCAGCGTTCCCGGATACTCTGCCGTCAGATAATCGATGACGGACAGCGCCAGCTCCTCCACGTTCAGGATCTCATCGTTGATGGAACCGATCATCGCAAGATGCAGTCCCACCTGCTGGTCCTCAAACTTCGGCCACAGGATACCAGGTGTGTCCAGAAGCTCCAGCTGTTTGCTCAGACGGATCCATTGTTTTCCCTTCGTGACGCCCGGTTTGTTTCCGGTTTTCGCACAGGCTCTGCCCGCATACGCATTGATAAATGTCGATTTTCCGACGTTCGGAATACCGACAACCATCGCGCGGACCGGACGGTTCAGGATGCCGCGTTTGCGGTCGCGCTCGATTTTCTCTTTGCAGGCCTCCTGTACGGCGCTGTTAATCGCTTTCATGCCGGCTCCGGAACGGGAATTGACCTTCACAACAGAATATCCCTTTCCCTTGAAATATTCCATCCAGGCATCGTTTCCGCGCTCATCGGCAAGGTCCGATTTGTTCAGCAGGATCAGCCGTGCTTTGTTCTTTCCAAGTTCATCTATATCCGGGTTGCGGCTCGCTGCAGGAACTCTCGCATCGACCAGCTCAATCATCAGGTCGATGAGCTTTAAGTCTTCCTGCATCTGTCTGCGGGCCTTCGTCATATGACCCGGGTACCACTGATAATTCATGTTTCTTCTCCTTCTATGCTGCGTTTACACGAAACCGATTTTCTTCCACGGCGAAATCGTAAACCAGAGCTTTCCGACAATGCGGTCCGAATCCACGAGTCCCATGCCGTTGTGGCGGCTGTCCTCGCTGTTGTTCCGGTTGTCGCCGAGCACAAAGTACTGTCCCTTCCCGACCGTGATCGGCTCGGAGGCAAGTCCCGCGTTTGTGATGGCCGGAAATTCATCTTTTTCATTATAGACTTCCCCGTTGATGAGGATCTGTCCGTCTTTGATCTGTACCGTCTCGCCCGGCAACGCAATCACACGCTTGATGTGGATGCTCGCCTTCTTGTCCTCACTCGTCCGGAACGCGATGATATCCCCGCGTTTCGGAGAACTTAAGCGGTACCAGGCGGAGTCCATCAGCACACGCTCCCCCGGCACGAGAGTCGGCTCCATCGAGCCCTCCTGCACCACGACACTTCTGCAGAAAAACCAGGAAAATGCCGCCGCAAGAAGAATCACTGCGATGATTTCCAGATTCCATACAAACATGGAACGGATCTTTTTCTTGTAGAAATATTCTTTTACATATCTGGTATTCATACCCATAGTGTAATTCTCCGTAAGACAAAACCGGAGAAACACAATTGCTCATGTTCCTCCGGCCATCCTTTTAACGACTTATTATTTTACCAGCTCTTTCACTTTCGCTGCTTTACCAACACGGTCTCTTAAGTAGTTCAGTTTCGCACGTCTTACTTTACCACGTCTGATAACTTCTACTTTTTCAACGTTCGGAGAGTGTACCGGCCATGTTTTCTCAACGCCTACGCCGTTAGAGCTCTTACGAACAGTGAAGGTCTCTTTGCTTCCGCCGCCCTGTCTTTTCAGGACAACGCCTTCGAATACCTGGATACGCTCGCGGTTACCCTCTTTGATTTTACCGTAAACTTTAACGGTATCACCAACGCGGAACTCCGGTGCTTCTGCTTTTAACTGTGCATCTTCGATTTTCTTAATAATGTCGTTCATTTCTTTATCTCCTTTTTTTACCCTGGATGTTCTTAATGCCTTTTTGCAACAGCGGACCATCTCTTTACTCACAACAAGATATATTATACTATAATGCATCCGCAGATGCAAGTATTTTTTTCACTTTCCATTCGCCGCTGTACAGCAGACTGCGAAGCGCGAAAGAAAACCGCTGCAGGCCGTCCGCGGACGGTATGCCGGTAAGCCGTGCGACCAGACGGAAACCGTTTTTTTCCAGCTGCTCTTCGAGTTTTTCTTCCTCTTCTGAGAATCCGTCCGGGCACAAAAACACCAGCGGTGTTTCTTTTCCGGCAAAGCTGCGGATATACTCGCTCTTTGCTTTCATACCCTCCTCAAGCGTTCCCGGAAGCTGCAGAATCAGCAGATCATGGTCATCAAACAGATTTTTCTGTTTCCGGATCTTCTTTCGTCCGAGATCAAGGCTTACACCATAGCGTGTCATGCCTGCCAAAAGATCGTGCGCCCAGGCAGACGATTCCTCTTTTTCATTGCATGCGCAGGAAATCTGGAATGCATTTTCCAGAAGGTCCGGCCGCCGCTCGGCTGTCCGCACCAGGGATGCCTCATGACGCCACGCTTCGATCTTTTTGTGGTCACCGGAAAGAAGCACCTCCGGAACTTTTTTCTCGTGCCATGTCTCCGGTCTTGTGTAATGCGGATACTCAAGCAGATTGTCCTGCAGCGACTCAAACTGCGAAGATTCCTCGTTGCTTAAGACACCCGGCACAAACCGCGATACCGCATCCACCAGCACCATTGCACCGAGTTCTCCGCCTGTTAAAACATAATCCCCGATCGAGATATAGTCCGTTACCACTTCCTGCAGTACGCGGTCATCGATGCCCTCATAGTGGCCACAGAGCAGCACAAGATCGTCCTCAAGCGCCAGCTCTTCCACCATCGTCTGGTTCAGTACTTTTCCCTGCGGTGTCAGATAGACCGTGCGCGGCTTTTTCCCGATCTTTTCGGCTACCGACTGGTAGGCGCGGAACACCGGCTCCGCCTCCATGACCATGCCCGCACCGCCGCCGTACGGGTAATCGTCCACGCGGTTGAATTTATTTGCTGAAAAATCCCGGATATTCGTCGTCTCGAGGGAAATATAGCCGTTGTTGATGGCTCTTCCGAGGATGCTGGTGTGCAGCCCCTGCTCGATCATCTCCGGAAACAGCGTCAGAATATGATATTTCATCGTTCTTTACTCTCTTTATCAGTCAATCAGGCCCGGAAGAAGGTGAATCGTCATCTTCTGTTCATCCAGGTCCACATCCAGAATGCAGTCATGGATCGCCGGAATCAGAACCTCTCCGTGCTCTTTCGAATCTACAATATAGACGTCGTTCGCACCGGTCTCCATCACATCGCGGAGCGTGCCGAACAGTTCGCCGTCCTCGGTGTACATCTGCATTCCCTGCAGGTCTGCGATATAGTATTCGTCCTCTTCCAGCGGAATGGCATCCTCTCTCGTCACATAGAGGCTGCAGCCTTTATACCGTTCGATATCGTTGATGTTGTCAATTCCTTTGAATTTTACAATGGCAAGCTGTTTGAAAAAACGCACGCCAGTTACATGGAGTTCTTTTTTTTCTTTTCCTGTATCGAGAAAAACGCGGTCCAGAGAAAGAAAACGCTCCGGATCTGTCGTCGGGTATACCTTTACCTCACCGCGTACGCCGTGGGTTGTGGTAATTACGCCAATCTGCAAATATTCTTCCATTCAAAAACCCTTTCCAACCAGTTCTACTGTGTATTGCGACTTGAGAAACACGCTTTGCGAGTTTCTCAAGTTATCGCGGCAGTCGCCAAGGTCCCGTGCAAGCACGGACTTTGTCTCGTTGCCCGCGTAAAGAAAGGAACCGGCAACAACTGTCGGTTCCTTTTCCTATCTTTTACTTACTGTAAAATTTCTACGACAACTTTTCTGTCGCTCTTTGAGGAAGCTGCTTTTACAACCGTACGGATTGCTTTCGCAATGCGTCCCTGACGTCCGATGACTTTTCCCATATCTGACGGATCTACTTTGAGTTCCAGCAGAAGGTCATCACCGCTGACGGTTTCTGTCACAACTACCTCAGATGGATGATCAACCAGAGATTTTGCAATTACTTCGATAAGTTCTTTCATTACAAGATACCCCCGTATGAATTATTTCTCGATACCAGCCTGTTTTAAGAGTTTGGCAACGATTTCGGTCGGCTGTGCGCCGTTAGCCAGCCATTTTTTAGCAGCCTCCTCGTTGAAGCTGATTGCGCTCGGCTCGCGGTTCGGATCGTAAGTTCCGATCTCCTCGATGAAACGTCCGTCTCTTGGGGATCTGGAATCTGCTACAACGATTCTATAAAAAGGAGCTTTCTTCTGTCCCATTCTTCTTAATCTCATTTTTACTGCCATTTTTCTTTACCTCCATTGTAAATTCATGTATTTATTTATATTTTTTCTTTTATGCTAAAAGGGAAGTTTGAATCCTCCTCTTTTACCACCCTTACCGACCATTCCGGTCATCTGTTTCATCATTTTTCTTGACTGTTCAAACTGTTTGATGAAACGGTTTACCTCCGCGATGTCAACACCGGCGCCTTTTGCAATTCTCTGCTTTCTCGACGGATTGATGAGATCCGGGTTTTCTCTTTCCTTTGGCGTCATAGAAAGTACAATAGCTTCCTTTCTTGCCATGTCTTTTTCATCCACCATGCTCTCAAGATCCTGGCCCTTCATTTTCGCGCCGACGCCCGGAAGCATATTCAGGATGCTGGAGATGCCGCCCATATTGCGCATCTGCTCCATGGAATCCAGATAATCGTTGAAGTCGAACTGCGCCTTCTTCATCTTCTGTTCCATGGCTTTTGCTTTTTCTTCGTCGATGTTTGCCTGCGCTTTTTCAATCAGGCTCATCACATCGCCCATGCCGAGGATACGGGACGCCATACGGTCCGGATAAAACTGCTCCAGATCCGAAAGCTTTTCGCCCATGCCGACATAGAGAATTGGTTTGCCGGAAACTGCACGGATTGAAAGTGCCGCACCGCCTCTGGTGTCACCATCTAATTTTGTAAGTACTACACCGTCGATGCCGACTTTATTGCTGAACATCTCGGCCACATTGACTGCGTCCTGTCCGGTCATAGCATCTACTACCAAAAGGGCCTGATCCACAGGAACAGCCGCTTTGATATCCTGTAATTCCTGCATCATCTCTTCGTCGATGTGCAGACGGCCTGCCGTATCCAGAATCAATACGTTAAAGCCGTTTGTCTTTGCATGCACCAGCGCTGCCTTTGCGATATCCACCGGACGGTTTTTATCTCCCATAGCGAACACTTCCACACCCTGCTTTTCTCCGTTGACCTGCAGCTGTTTGATCGCTGCCGGGCGATAGACGTCACAGGCGGCAAGGAGAGGTTTTCTTCCCTTGGCTTTTAACTTTCCTGCAATTTTTGCGGTTGTGGTTGTTTTACCGGCTCCCTGAAGACCTGCCATCATAATAATGGTAACTTCACTCGCCGGGCGCAGTGCGATTTCCGTTGTCTCGGAACCCATCAGCTTGACCAGCTCGTCATTTACGATTTTAATGACCATCTGACCCGGATTCAGTCCGTTCATGACGTCCTGTCCGACTGCCTGCTCCTGTACGGATTTGATAAACTGTTTTACTACTTTGAAGCTGACATCCGCCTCGAGAAGTGCCATTTTTACTTCCTTCAGCGCAGTCTTTACATCCGCCTCGGTCAGGCGGCCCTTGCTTCTGAGATTTTTGAAAACATTCTGGAGTTTCTCGGTTAAACTTTCAAATGCCATGCTCAAAGCTCCTCTAATATATCCGATGCAATTGCTGCAATCCGCTGCATCACATCTTCTTTCGGGGTATCACCGGATGGGTCTGTCAGCTTTCGGATCTCGTTTACATTCTCCCGGATCTGCACAAAGCGTTGTACCAGATGAAGCTTTTCTTCATACTCTTCCAGTGTCTTGTTGCAGCGTCTGACCAGATCGTGAACTCCCTGGCGGGAAATGCCCCGCGCTGCCGCAACCTCGCTCAGGGAAAAATCGTTGAGCACCACGTCCTCATATACCTGACGCTGATGTTCAGTCAGAAGTTCGCCGTAAAAATCATACAGTAATGTCTGTTCCAATATTTTTTCCATTGCGATCACCTTGGTTATCATACACGAAAAGGCGCAGGGTGTCAAGTATTTTTTCTTGACAGTTTTAAAATTTTTCTGATCCGTTTCAAAAGCCGCAGAAAGGGCGCATTTTCCGCGTTTTTTCGCAGAAAACACGCCCCTTATAAAGACTTTTGTATACCTACTGCAGCTCCGCAATCCTCGTCACAGCCACATAAATCGACTGAATTTTGTACCATGTCGGATAATCCACAATGCCGGAAACCGGCAGGCCGAACAGCCGCTGGAACGCTTCGACGGCGTCCTGCGTCTCTTCATCGAAATAGCCATTTTCATAGACCGTCGGAATCGATGAATACACCTCCGCAATCACGTTCAGCTGCTCCTGCATCTGCAGTACCTTGTTCCCGGACGAGCCGATGGTGAGGTCATACCCCGGCCAGGAGGACGGGATGCCGGAAATCTCCTCCGCCGTGTTGATATACATATTGTCTCCATAATAATTGCGGAGAATCTGAATCGTTGAATACCCTTGGTCCGCCAGGTTTTTGGACCCCCACTGGCTCATCCAGTTCGGGCAGCTCACACGGTTTCCGTCACAGTACTGCGTCAGAATCGGCTGTTTCACATTCGGGCGCGACAGGTAATCAGCAAAAATCTCATCGACCACAAGGGAAATGCTGTCGAAAATATTCCTGCCGTAAATCCATTTGTGATCGTAGGCCGTCGACGAAGTGATCGTAAAATCGTATCCCTTGTTGCGGTACCATTCTGTATAGACACGGTTCAGCGTAAATGACATGATTGCGAGGATATTCGCCCGGATCGCCGCATCCGGCCATGTTGCATAGATTTCCGAGCACGCCACGTTTTTGATGTAGTCGCGGTACCGCACATAATAGTCGCGTGCCGTGCTGTCGGTCGGCGCTCCGTCGTGGACGATGATATACTCCGGGATCACGACACGGGACAGCACAATCTCACCGCTCTCCCTCGTCGGCTTGATCTCACTTTCCGGAATTTTCGCCGGATATTCGCCGAACAACGTATGGTCCGGGATCGTCACATCCGCAAACGCTGCGCCCTCTGCCAGTTTGAGGTCCACCTGCTGGACGGACTGTTCTCCTGAAAGAAGCTCGGAGCCCGTCACTTCAACCAGTTCATACCCTTCCGCCTCCACTTTCACCGTATATTCGGAATACGGCTGATTCACATTCGGTTCCAGACTGTACTCGAGCGGCGGCGTCGCCAGATCCAGCGTCTCCGTTCTGCCGTCCCCGTCGGTAATCAGCTCCTCGATCACATTCTGCGGATCTCCCGTATACGAAACCGTCACCCGCGCCCCGGAAACAGGCCGCGCCTGGATTCTTGTATTTACCCGGATTTCCAGCCGCCCGCGGTCAGTCATTTCCTGCTGCATACGCAAATTTTTCATAAAAAAGCCCCATATCCTGCACTCCTTTTATGGTATGCAGAATATGAGGCTTTGTTGCTTTTCATTTTTCGATTTACAGGATCCGCTGGACGTCGTGGATCATGACGTAGACCATCAACGCCATCAGAAGCACCAGGCCCGCGAAGTGAACCATACCCTCCAGGTCTCGCCGGATTGGTTTTCTGCGGATGGCTTCTATGATCAGAAAGACAAGCCGTCCGCCGTCGAGTGCCGGGAGCGGCAGCAGGTTCATGACGCCAAGGTTTGATGACAGCAGAATCACCATGTTCAGCATCGTCATCACCGTAACCAGAACGCCCTGCGATTTTACATCATCATAGGCGGTTCCGATCGCATCCACCACGCCGACCGGGCCGGAAAGATCGTTCACAGAATACTGTCCGGTGATCAGCATACTGACGCTGTCAATGACGGTGCGCACCCAGTATTTGATCTCCAGCACGCTGTATTTCAGCACGCCGATCGGGGACTGTTTCTCCCGGAGCTGATACGAAAACTGTACATTCGCATACGTATTTTCAACCGGTGTCACCGTAATCTCTTTCGTCTTTCCGCTGTGCTCATACTCCAGCGTCACAGCGCTTCCATCGAAAGGATGCTCTGTCTGGTAAGCAGTAAAATCTGCCACACAGGTGATCGGCGCTCCGTTGATCGATACGAGCAGGTCGCCCGCGACAACACCCGCAGCGGCAAGCGGCATATTCTGCTGCACATACGTGAATTCCATGCCGCGGTCACAGTCATCGTAGTTAAAGCCCATCATATACCGCGTTGTCACCGTCGGTTCATATGTGATCGTTTTCTTTTCCCCGTCGGCCTTTTTAACCTCCAGCGTAATCTCATCCGTCGGCACACCCCGTACCGTCATCACAGAGTTCAGCTCTTTTCCGATGGAAATATGTCTTCCTTCATAGGAAGTGATGATATCTCCCGCTTCCAGGCCTGCCTCTGCCTCCGGCGAACCGTCTGCCACTTCTGTGACGCGCGCCGGGGAACTTCCCGCGTAACTGATCACAAAGATTGCGCAGAAAAATGCCAGAATCATGTTGAACACCGGTCCCGCCGCAACGACGGAAATTCTTGCCCACACGGATTTGCTGTTAAAGGTTCCTTCCCCCTCCTCTTCACCGTCCTCGCCGAGCATCTGGCACGCACCGCCGAAAGGCAGAAGTTTTAAGGAATAGACCGTTCCTCCTTTTTCTGTCTTTACCACCGTCGGGCCAAAGCCGATCGAAAATTCCGTCACGGTAATACCATTCGCTTTCGCCAAAAGAAAATGCCCCAGCTCATGGATAATGACGGTGATTCCGAAAATGAGTACGGCTATCAGGATTTTTACAATCATGCTGTCTTATTCTCCCATCTTATATCTGTTCGCAATCCATTCATACGTCTCCTGCTCCGCCGCGAGAATCTGCTCCAGCGTCGGATCGGCAATCGTTTTGTGTGCTTCCATTGCACCGGCGATCACGTCGTAAATCTCGAGGAAACGGATCTTCTTCGCGAGGAACAGTGCAACGGCGCGTTCATTTGCCGCATTGAAGACCGTCGGCATGGAGCCGCCCGTCCGGGACGCCTGCATTGCCATCGGAAGGCCGAGGAAGGTATCCATATCCGGTTTTTCAAACGTGATCTGTGTCAGCGCCGCAAAGTCGAGGCGGTCGCCTGCAAGGAAGCGGCGCTCCGGGTAATACAGTGCGTACTGGATCGGCAGTTTCATATCCGGTGTGCCAAGCTGTGCCATGACAGCGCCGTCTTTAAATTCTACCATGGAATGGATAATGCTCTTTGGCTGTACCACAACCTGGATGTGGTCGAGATCAACACCGAACAGCCATTTTGCTTCCATGACTTCCAGTCCTTTGTTAACGAGTGTCGCGGAATCAATCGTGATCTTGTGCCCCATCGACCAGTTCGGATGACGGAGCGCCTGCTCTACCGTTACGTTTTCGAGCTCCGCTCTTGTTTTTCCGCGGAACGGACCGCCGGATGCAGTAATCAGAAGTTTTTCAATTTCTTTTCTGTTTTCCCCGTGCAGACACTGAAAAATCGCCGAGTGCTCACTGTCCACCGGAAGGATCTGCACACCGCATTCCTCTGCCAGCGGCATAATAATGTGTCCCGCCGTTACCAGTGTCTCTTTGTTTGCCAGTGCAATGTCTTTTCCTGCCTTCATCGCCGCAACCGTCGGGCGGATGCCGATCATGCCGACGATCGCTGTCACAAGGATTTCGCTCTCCGGCATCGTGGCAAGCTCGATCATGCCGTCCATGCCGCTGCCGATTTTTACAGGAAGATCCTTCACTCTGTCACGGAGTTCTGCCGCTTTCGCCTCATCGCCGACTGCCGCAAACTTCGGATGAAATTCCCGGATCTGCTGCTCGAGCAGTGTAATATTACTTCCGGCGCTGATGCCGACCACCTCAAGATCGCCGTTGGCACGCACGACATCGAGGGTCTGGGTTCCGATCGAACCGGTTGAACCAAGAATTGCTATTTTCTTCATATTCCAGTTTCTCCCATCTGCTTCCCGTTTATGCTGTAGGGGAAGCTTTTTTAATGAATCAGAAGCACCGACAGGAAATAGATGATCGGTGCGGTAAAGATCACGCTGTCGAAGCGGTCAAGAATACCGCCGTGGCCCGGAATCAGCTTTCCGTAATCCTTGATGCCCTGATTTCGTTTGATTGCGGATGCCGCAAGGTCTCCGACCATGGAGATCAGCGCGCCGACACCGCAGATGATGGCGTATTCCACCATGCCGCCCTTTGTCGCAGCCGCATAGATGATGCCGAGCAGAATCGCTCCGACGACACCGCCGACAGCTCCTTCTACGGATTTTTTCGGGCTTAAAACCGGCGCCATTTTATGTTTTCCAAAGAGTACGCCGACACAGTATGCACACGTATCGCAGCCCCAGGAGCACAGGAAAATCAGCCATACATGGAATTTTCCGCCGTCCAGCATACGGGTCTGATATACATAGGAAAGCATTACGCCGACATAGACAATCGCAAAGAACGCCGGCATCACCTGATTGGCGTTGTATTTCGGATAAGTAAATACGTATACTGCCATCAGAAGCACGAGATCCAGGATCAGCGCGAGCATCTGGTACATCGGGTCATGAAGCAGCAGGGACAGATAGAAAATCACAACGCCCGCATAGCCCGTAATTTCCAACAGATTCCATTTATCTTCTCTTACCTTCATCACGCGGAACAGCTCTCCTGCGCCGATCAACGACAGGCACAGAACCGTCATATAGAGCACAGTTCCGCCGCTGCAGATCGTAAGCAGCGCCACAAGGACGAGCACGATGCCGCTTAACAGTCTTGTCTTAAACATCTTTTTTATTCCTCCTTCACGCCGCCGTAACGCCGGTCTCTGTTATTATATTGTTCGATGGCTTTTCTCAATTCCTCTTCGTGGAAATCCGGCCACGGAACCTCGGTAAAGTAAAATTCCGTGTAGGCCAGCTGCCACATCAGGTAGTTGGAAAGGCGCTGCTCGCCGCTTGTACGGATCAGAAGATCTGGATCCGGGATTCCGGCGGTGTCGAGGTAGCTCTCAAAACACTGCTCCGTCAGTTTTCCGTTCTCATCAAACGCATTCTCTGCGAGAGTTCCGTTTTTCACATCCTCGATCATGCGGGTCATGCCGCGCAGAATCTCATCGCGGGAACCGTAGTTCATTGCGATCTGGAAGTACATGTGATCGTAATCTTTGGAGCACTCCTCCAGTTCATGAATGCTGTCCTGAATATCCTGCGGGAATGCGCTCGGATCTCCGATGATTTTGACGCGCATCTGATTTTTATGTGCTTTTTTGATGCATCGTTTCAGATACTGGCGGAACAGCTTTAAGAGGCCCTCCACCTCGGCGCGGGAGCGTTTCCAGTTCTCGGTTGAGAACGCATAGACGGTCAGATATTTGACACCCATGTCTTTAATCACGTCACACATTTTTTCCAGATTGTCGCATCCGACGATATGGCCGTAGCCGCGCGGCATATTGCGTTTTTTCGCCCATCTGCCGTTTCCGTCCAGGATGATGGCGATGTGATTCGGCACTTTTAATTCATTATCCATACTTTTTTCCTCCGTAAACGATAACAGGCTGCCTGCAAATGACAGGCAGCCCCTCGTTTTCTTTGTATTACACGGTCATAATTTCTTTGGATTTTACGTCCACCATCTGATCTACTTCTTTGATATATTTGTCTGTTAATTTCTGGGTCTGCTCCTCGAGCTCTTTGATTTCGTCCTCGGAAACGTCCTCTTTGGCAAGTTTCTTGAACGCATCATTGGCATCGCGGCGGATGTTGCGGATGGCTACCTTTGCGCCCTCTGCTTTTTTCTTTACCTCTTTTACCAGCTCTTTACGACGGTCCTCGGTAAGCTCCGGGAATACCAGACGGATGACTCTTCCGTCATCGGACGGGTTGATGCCAAGGTCAGACATCATGATCGCTTTCTCGATCTCTTTTACCAGGGATGCTTCCCACGGCTGGATCTGGATCATACGTGCTTCCGGAACAGAGATGTTTGCCACCTGCTGCAGCGGAGTCGGTGTTCCATAGTAATCTACAGTAATGCGGTCCAGTACGTGCGGGTTTGCACGGCCTGCGCGGATGGTTCCGAATTCGGAATCGAGGCTTGCAATGGATTTGCCCATTTTTACCTCAAACGGTTTTACTCTCTCGTCGATCTGATTTGCCATATTAAATTTGTCCTCCTGCTATCTCTTATACGGTCACAGTTCTGCGAACTGTGACATTCGCAGCTCTCATTTAAAGTTTTGCTTCGCAAAAGGAGAGCTGCTCACACCTGAATCATTTTCTTACGCAGTAAAACAGCAAGTGTTTTACTGCTGAATTTTTATTAATTATACCGTTACTCTTGTGCCGTTAATTTTTCCGTTTGCAGCATTTACAATGCTGTTCTCTTCATTTAAACCAAATACCAGCATCGGCATTTTGTTTTCCTTGCAAAGGATGGATGCGGTCATATCTACCACTTTCAGATCCTTTTCAATGACTTCCTGAATGGAAATCTCGTCAAATTTCTTTGCATCCGGGTTTGTTTTCGGATCGCTGTCGTAGACACCGTCTACTGCTTTTGCAAGCAGAATCTCGTCTGCCTCGATCTCAATCGCGCGAAGTACGGTTGCCGTATCGGTTGAGAAATATGGATGGCCTGTACCGCCGGCAAAGAATACAACCATGTTGTGCTGGAAATATTTGTTTGCACGGTCTTTGGAAAATCCTTTTGTGAACTCTCCGCATGGAAATGGAGTCAGAACTGCGGTCATCATTCCCTGGGAACGGAAGATTTCTGATACATAGATACAGTTCATAACGGTTGCCAGCATACCGATCTGGTCTGCTTTGGTACGGTCGATATTTTCGGAACTGCGTCCTCTCCAGAAGTTTCCTCCTCCGATTACGATGCCGACTTCAATCCCCTGGTCTACCAGAGTTTTTACCTGTTTTGCCACTTTTGTGACGGTCGGCTCGTCAAAACCGGTGTGTTTCTCTCCTGCAAGAGCTTCTCCGCTCAATTTCAGTAATACTCGTCGTTTCATCTTGCATCCTCGTTCCTTTATGATATTTTTTCACAAATGTCTTGCATTTATGAAATGATTATACCATCTGTTCCCAAAAACGACAAGGGCAAAATTCGTTTGTGTTCCGCAGATTGTCTGCCGCTGCGAGAATCCGTCTCCACTGCAGATATTCCGTCGGCGTCCGGTGCAGATACGCTTTGAAAATCCGCTGACATTCCCGTGGAGAGAGGTGAACGCTTGCGGCGATTTCTTTTAAAGTGAGCGGCTCCGTCAGATGGTTTTCCACCCAGGACATCATCTCTTTGATGTGCATTTATACTCTTCGCCCTGTTTCTCGTCCCGTCGATCGGATACCGCGCCGGCTGCTTCTGCGAACCGACGACCTGGATCATCTGTTGTGTGGTAATCTGTATTTTTACATTCACCATTCGAAAAGAATTCCGCGATACGGCGGCATAAAAACCATAAAAAAATCTCTGTCGGAAGTTCAGACTCCTGACAGAGATTTTTTATAGATTCATTTTAGATCTGCGCTACGACAAAGATATCATAAATTGCTTTGATTGCTGTTTCAAAGTCGCGGTTTTCAACGCCAATGATGATGTTGAGCTCGCTGGAACCCTGATCGATCATCTTAACGTTGACGTGTGCATGCGCCAGTGCAGAGAAAATCCTTCCGGCTGTGCCTCTCGTTCTTCTCATGCCGCGGCCTACAACAGCGATCAGCGCCAGATCGGATTCAAGATCAATAGAATCCGGCTGTACGGCACGATGCAGTCCTGCGATAACCTGCTGTTCTTTTGCTGCAAACTCACTCTGATGAACAAATACCGTCATGGTATCGATGCCGGACGGCATATGCTCAAAGGAAAGATTGTTGTCCTCAAAAACACCGAGCACTTTTCTGCCAAAGCCGATCTCGGTATTCATCATGCTCTTCTCAACCGTGATGGATGCAAAGCCTTTCTTTCCGGCGATACCGGTGATGGTGAATTTCGGTTTGCTGCAGGTATTCTCCACGATCATGGTTCCCGGATCCTGCGGTGCGTTGGTGTTCAGCACGTGGATCGGGATTCCCTCCTGACGGAGTGGGAAGATGGAGTCCTCATGAAGGACGGTAGCTCCCATGTAGGAAAGCTCACGCAGCTCACGGTAGGTAATGGTGGAAATGACTTCCGGATCCTTGACGATACGCGGATCGGTTACCAGGAAACCGGAAACATCGGTCCAGTTCTCGTAGATGTCAGCGTGTACGGCCTTTGCCACGATGGAACCAGTGATATCGGATCCGCCGCGGGAGAAGGTTTTTACGCTTCCGTCCGGTTTTGCGCCGTAGAATCCAGGAACGACTGCGTTATCCAGATCTTTTAAACGCTCGGAGAGCACTTCGTCAGTCTTGTCTGCAAGGAAGTTTCCGTTCTCATCGAAGCAGATCACTTCTGCAGAATCAATATACGTATATCCCAGATAATTTGCCATCACGATACCGTTCAGGTACTCTCCGCGGGATGCGGCGTAGTCCTCTCCGGCTGCTGCGGCAAAGTTTTCTGCGATTTTTTCAAATTCCGGGGAAAGATCCAGGCTGAGGTTCAGACCGTCGATGATCTCCTGATATCTCGCTTTGATGTTCTGCAGTTTCTTCTTGAAATCTCTTCCAGCAACTGCAGTGCGATAGCAGTCATACAGCATATCGGTTACTTTCGTATCAGCAGAATTTCGTTTTCCAGGAGCGGAAGGTACCACGTATCTTCTTCCCTCATCTGCGCGGATGATGTCTCCGACCTTCTTAAACTGCTCTGCGCTCGCGAGGGAACTGCCGCCGAATTTTACTACTTTCTTCATAATAATCTCTCCTTGCGTTCTTTTCGGATATCTTTCGAAATCTCGTTTTTCAGCCCGTCACTTTAACGTTAGAAAGCTGTTACGTACTAGATTAGAACAAAATCCCGTATGCGTCAAGAACTTTTTGGGCTGATTTATTCATTCCACAGATAAATTTCCGGTTTTTTCTCCATTTCATAGGAGAATGTCTCTCCAAGCCCGTAAACTGCCTGGCTTAATACGTACTCGCCGTTGTTTGCATAGATTTCGATCATATTCGGATCCACGAAAATCTCAAGAAGATCGCCCTCTTTTAACTGCGGCGTCTCGGCATGAAGCCATCCTTTTGCACCGGATGGATAGACATCCGTGCGGTCTGCGCAGACTTTTCCGCTCTGCCGCCAGATCTTATAGCCGCCGATTTCCAGGCTCTCACCCTCTTTTAATTCGGCGCGGATCATGGCACACTCTCCGCATGCCGAAACGAGGGAATCCGTCTTTTTGCAGAATCCGTCGCGGATGGCAGGCAGAACACGGAAGTAAATATGATCGTTCTGTACATCCACCACACGCGGCAGGCAGAACATGCCTTGCCATATACCATCTACCGGTTCCGGCATCCGAAGCCATGCGATGGAAATCCGGTTTCCGTCCGCATCCGTCATGGTCTGCGGTGCATAGAGGTCACCGCCGCAGTCCAGAAGCTGCCAGTTCTCCGGAAATTTCATTGTGCAGGTTTTTTCATCAAACTCAGGCAGCATACAGATCGCCCGATCCGCATAGCCGTCGGGGTCCTCGATCAGTTCCATCGGGGAGAATACAAAGACGCTGCGTCCGTTTACGTTAAAGAGATCCGGGCACTCCCACATCCAGCCGAGCTTCTGTTTCGTCGTCGCCTGTCCGGCCAGATGCCAGTGGGAAAGATCCTCACTCTTATAGAATAATGCCTCGCCCTTGTGATCCTTCGTCGTGCTTCCAAGCACCATATACCATGCGTCGCTTCCCTTCCAGACTTTCGGGTCACGCGTGTGCGTATTGTCGCCGATTTCCGGATCGGTGAGTGCCGGGATAACAACCTCCTTATCCCCGAAGACATCAAAATGCATACCGTCCTTCGAAGTAAGGTGAAGCTGCGCCGAGGTAAAATCCTGATCAAGGCACTGATGAATATCCTTCGGATTTACCTGATTATAGTGAACACCCGTGTAAAAGAGATGCATCACGCCGTTCTCTTCTACTGCGCTTCCGGAAAAGCAGCCGTTCTGGTCCTCGGAAAGACTCGGGAACAGGGCAACGCCGACATGCTCCCAGTGAATCAGATCCGGACTCACCGCATGGCCCCAGTGCATGGTGCCCCAGCGCGGCGCGTACGGAAAATGCTGATAAAAAAGATGATACTGTCCCTTATAATAAATCATGCCGTTCGGGTCATTCACCCAGTTGCCCGGCGCTTTTACGTGTAATCTGTTTTTCATGTGTTTGATTTCCTTTCTGTCTCTTTCTTGTTGTCTCTGATAAGAAAAGCCGGAAAAAGAAAGCATTTTTAATTCCGCCCTCCTTTGCCCGGCTTGTTCTTGATTTCTATGATTTACTTATTTGACTGCTCCGGCTACGACACCGTTGATGATCTGTTTCTGCAGTGCCACGTACAGAATCAGGATCGGGATGACGCAGAGCAGAAGACCTGCCATGATGGTTCCGTAATCTGCGGAGTAAGTTCCGTAGAAGCTGTAGGTGGAAAGCGGCAGAGTCAGCAGCTTTTTGTCGGTCAGCACCAGGGACGGCAGCAGGAAGTCATTCCAGAATGCCATCGCATTCATGATTACCATGGTGGAAATGATCGGCTTTAACAGCGGGAACACGATGCGGAAGAAGGTCTGGGTGTGGGTACAGCCGTCGATGTAAGCGGCCTCCTCCAGCGCCAGCGGGATACTTCCGCGGATGAATCCGTGGAACATGAACACGGACATCGCCATGGAAAATCCGGTGTGCATGAAGATCAGGGTCAGTCTGTGGTTCAGAATGTTTAAGGTTCCGCCGTATACACTGACAAGCGGGATCATGATTGCCTGGAATGGAATGATCATGGATGCAACCATCAGTGCAAAGATGATATTGGAAAATACGTTGACATTACGCACGATGTAGTAAGCCAGCATAGCTGCGAGTACCGTAACCAGTACGGTTGCTGTTACGGTTACAACCAGAGAGTTCTTGAAGGCATTCAGGAAGTTCATCTGATTGAATGCTTTTACAAAGTTGTCAAACGAAAGACCTTTGATCGTAAACAGCCAGGAGAACGGGCTCTTGATGATATCACGTTTCTGTTTTAAGGAGTTGATGATAACCATGACAAACGGGAACATGAACGCACAGAAAACGATGATCATAAGGAGCATAGCCAGCGCGTCAGTTACTTTTTTCTTTGTTCCGCCAATTTTCTTCTGATTCATTATGCTTCAACCTCCCTCTTCTTGGTGGTGTATACCTGAATACCGCTGATGCAGGCTACAATGATAAACAGGATAAAGGCTTCTGCCTGGCCGACACCGAACTGTCTCGATGTGAATGCTTTCTCATATACGTGCATGGCTGCCATCTCGGTGGTTCCGTACGGAGCACCGCCGGTTAAGGACAGGTTGACATCGTATACCATGAACGCACGGGACAGGGTCAGGAAGAGGCAGATAGTAACGGAGGACATCATCAGCGGAAGGATAATGTTTTTCATTTTTACCCAGCCGGATGCACCGTCGATGCTTGCCGCCTCGAGCACGTCCTCGGAAAGTCCCATAAAGCCGGCGACGTAGATCAGGATCATATAGCCTGCCAGCTGCCATACTGAAACGAGCACCAGCGCTGCAAATGCTTTGTTCGGGGTAGAAAGCCAGGAAATTTCAAACAGGCTCCATCCTGTGGTCTCACCGATGCTGACGAAAACACGGGAGAATACGAACTGCCAGATGTATCCAAGTACGATACCGCCGATCAGGTTCGGGGTGAAAAATCCGGCGCGGAAGAAGTTCTGACCTTTGATGCCGCGGGTCAGAATATAAGCCAGTAAAAAGGCGATCACATTGACGAGAACAACAACCGCAATGACATATTTAAAGGTTAACAGCAGGGATTTCCAGAACTGCGCGTCGCGCATAACGGCTGCGAAGTTGGAAAGTCCTACAAAGTTTTTCACGCTGGAAACACCGTTCCAGTCGGTTAAGGTCAGGTAAATACCGTAGATAAACGGTACCATGACGACTGCCAGGAAGCAGAACAGGCCCGGCAGCGCAAATACACAGAAATCTTTTCCCTTGTTGCTTGATTTCATTTTCGTTCCTCCTTCATATCCTCCGGCTTACTGCTCATCCCAGTATGCCTGGATGGAATCTATCAGTTCCTCGCGGTCACTTCTTCCGGCCAGATATTTCTGCATTGCCGCACCAAGGACAGACCAGTGATCGTTCGGCACGATCGCAGATGCGTTGAATGCTCCGCCGTTCTGTACTTTTTCGTAAATGTCGCGGCTTAACGGATCGCTTGGCTCGTTCGGGTTGTTTTTAAACGGAGGGATCAGGCTGCAGGTCTTTACAACCATCTGCTGTCCGATCTCACTGTAAACCAGCCAGTTCAGGAACTCTTTTGCTGCTGCTTTCTGCTCGTCGGTAGCCACGATATCATCCAGCATGATCTGTTTGGACGGGGATGCCTGGATTTTGCTGTTGACGAAGTCGTCCGGATCATTGTTCAGGAAGTATGGAAGGAAACCGTACTCGTCGGTCGTCTCGGCTCCTGCCTCCTCAAGGTTCGGCCATGCCCAGTTTCCGTTGAACCAGAAAGCGGTTTTTCCGTCTGCCAGGTCAATTGCCATCTCATCGTAATCTGCGCCGAGTGGATCGCCCTTTGCTACGTTGTACTCTTTTAACAGGTCAAAGGTATTCAGGAACTCGTTCATGCGGGTGTAGTCCGGCAGATATAAGGTTCCGTCCTTCAGCTCGTTGATGACTTCTGCTGCACCGTCGGAGGTTCCGTTGTATGTCTCGTAGATGTACTGCAGCTGGTGTGCTCCAAGGGACCAGTCTTCTTTTGCCATGGAGATCGGATTCTTCATTCCGTTGTCCCGCAGGCTCTGGAGAAGTGCTGCGAAATCGTCCTGGGTTTTGATATCGGATGGATCGAACTCGGTACCTAAGGTATCTTCAATCACGCTCTTGTTGTAGATAATACCGCGGCCCTCGATACAAAGCGGGAAGCTGTAAACCTTTCCGTTGATTTTGGTCAGGTACTCTTCTGCCTCGCCGGTCCATGCTTCATTGCTTAAGTCGGCTGCTTTTTCTTCTGCCAGTGCAATGACATCGGTCGTATCCAGAATGGAAAGTGTCGGCGGGTTTCCGGAGTTGTAGAGGCTGACTACTTTGGTATAAGGAGAATCGCCGTCCGTTACCGGCATGATCTCAATATGTACGCCTGCTTTCTCCTCGAACACTTTTGCAATCTCTTCCAGTGCTGTCTGGATTTCTGCTTTTGTGTTCATGATGACGATACTCGTTCCGGAAAGCGACGTATCGTACTGGAAGGTATCGGTGGTCATGTCGATCGGCACTTCTTCTTTTACTGCGTTCGGGTCATCCGGATCGCTTGCGAAGCCGAAGGTGCATCCGGTCAGTGCAGAAGTAAGAAGCACGCCAGACATTCCAAGAGCTGCCGCCCTGGCACTAAATTTCTTTCTCATCACAATTCCTCCTGTTATCTCTGGACAGCTGGTCCTGTCCTTCGTTTTGTGTAACCGGTCAAGTAACCGGTTACTTTCATTGTCTTTATCATAGCATTGACAGTGGGTTTCGTCAATATTTTCTTTACTTTTCGTGATTTTCCATAATTTTGTTTTTGGCTTTTGTGGAACTTTTACAAAACCGGTTACTTAACCGATTCCCGCTTGTTCCGGCGGGCGAGAAATGTTATACTATCTTCATATATTATTTGTTTTTTTCTGAAAGCTTACATGATTCACGCAACACTTTTGAAGGGAAGGACACTTGAACTTATGGCACGAAAAAAAAATGTAACCTTTAATGATATTGCACAGTACACGCATTTTTCCAAAACAACCATTTCCCGGTATTTCAACAACCCGGATTCCCTGACACCGGAAAATCAGCAGATCATTTCCGATGCACTGGATAAACTGAACTATAAAGAAAACAAAGTGGCAAAAATTCTCGCGAACGGACAGACCGAATTTGTCGGCGTCCTGATCCCGAGTCTCTCCATGAACTACTATTCCGAGATGCTGAATCAGATTCTTGCTTCTTATGAGAAATATGGCTATAAATTCCTCGTCTTCGCCGGAAACGGCCACGACGAGACGGAGCACCGCTACATTCAGGAGCTGATGTCGTACAAAATCGAGGGCCTCATCGTCCTCTCCCATACACTCTCCTCCCGCGAACTCTCCGATCTGCAGATCCCGGTCGTTGCAATTGAGCGCGAAGACCAGTTCGTCAGCAGTGTCAATACAGACAACTACCTCGGCGCGTACGAAGCGACTTCGCTTCTGATTCATAACCACTGTGATGTCCTGATTCATCTGAACTCACCGACCAAAGAAAATGTTCCTGCCTACCGCCGTCTCGCCGGTTTCCAGGATGCCTGTATAAAGGCCGGTGTACCGCACAAGGTTATCATTCGGGATTTTGGACTCTCCTATCAGGAAGCCGCAGCACCGCTGCAGGAAATCTTTGACAACATCGAACAAAAATATGCCGGTCAGAAAAAGGGCATCTTCCTCTCCAACGATGATCATGCCAATATTCTTTTAAATCTTCTGATCCGCAAGTACCATACCCTGCCGAACGATTACGAACTCATCGGCTTCGACGGTGCGCCGATTTCCGAGCAGGCTATCTATCCGATCAGCACTGTCGGCCAGCAGATTGACCAGATTGCAGACGAGGCTGTTTCCCTTCTGGTCTCCCAGATGCAGGAACGGAAAAAACGCCACCCGGTGCCGCTTGCCGAGCCGGTTCACAAGACCGTTCCGCCGCTTCTGATCCGGCGTCAGACGACCACTTGATTTTAAAAGCAGATTTCTATCATAAAAATGTTTTTATCAAAAAAGTGTCATCCACCTGCGGGCTGTGTGCCCTGCAGCTTGTGGATGACACTTTTCTTATCTTCTTACTCTTTTTTAGTTCTGTCCGTAATAAGCATTTGCACCATGCTTACGGTAATAGTGTTTATCCTGCAGCTCCTGCGGTGCCGGCTGGATTCTCGGGTTGATGGTCTCGGCACGGTATGCCATTTTGGCAACCTCTTCGAGGACAACAGCATTGTGAACAGCCTCATGCGCATCTTTGCCCCAGGTGAACGGTCCGTGGTTCTTGCAAAGAACGGCCGGAACGGCTTTTACATCTTTTCCCATCCGTTTGAACTCATTGACGATCAGATGGCCGGTGTTTTCCTCGTATGCCTCGTCAATCTCTTCTTTTGTCAGGCAGCGCAGGCACGGTACTTCACCGTAGATGTAGTCTGCATGGGTTGTTCCGTAGCACGGAATGCTTCTTCCCGCCTGTGCCCAGCTTGTCGCATAGGAGGAATGGGTGTGAACAATGCCGCCGATCTCCGGAAATGCTTTGTACAGCTCCAGATGGGTCGGGGTGTCAGAAGACGGACGGTAGCGTCCTTCTACTTTGTTTCCGTTCAGATCCATGACAACCATATCGTCCGGTGTCAGCAGGTCGTAATCCACGCCGCTTGGTTTGATGACGAACAGACCGCTTTCCCGGTCAATCTCGCTGACATTTCCCCAGGTAAAGGTAACCAGTCCGTATTTTGGAAGAAGCATGTTGGCTTCGTATACTCTTTTTTTCAGTTCTTCTAACATTGTGTTGTCCTTTCTGTCTTTCCCAAACGATGGTTCATTTTAAGCTCTCTACTGCTGCACGCTCAATCGGCAGGCCTTTTTTGTAGCGCTCGGTGAATACTTCAAATCCAGCGACGTCTGCCGGGTCCGGATCCATCTTGGTTCCGGCATTTCCTGCGAAGACTTTTGCATCGAGGTAATCCTCGAGTGTTTCATTCTCTTCTTTGTTGATCATATAAGAAGCCAGCAGTGCGATGCCCCAGGCTCCGCCCTCTCCTGCTGTCTCCATGACGGAAACCGGTGCGTCGATGGCACCTGCGAGGATCTTCTGGCCGACACCTTTTGTCTTGAAGAGACCGCCGTGGCCGAGAATCTGGTCGACCTGCACATGCTCCTCTTTCATCAGGATATCAAGGCCGACTTTCAAGGCGCCAAGGGAAGTAAACAGGTTGACTCTCATAAAGTTTGCCAGATTGAATTTCGCATCCGGAGTACGTGCGAAGACAGGACGGCCCTCGTTGAAGCCGGTTACGTGCTCGCCGGAGAAGTAGTTGTAGGCAAGGAGTCCGCCGCAGTCTGCGTCGCCCTCCAGGGCTTTGTTGTACAGCTTGCCGAACAGATCATTCGTGCTGATTTCCATGCCGAAGGTCTGCGCAAATTCACGGAAGAGATTGACCCATGCATTCAGATCAGAAGTACAGTTCTGGCAGTGCACCATGGCAACCGGATGACCGGACGGGGTTGTTACCATATCGATCTCCGGGTATACTTTGGAAAGGTTCTTCTCCAGAACGATCATAGCAAAAACGGAAGTTCCGGCAGACACGTTTCCGGTTCTGACGCGGACGCTGTTTGTTGCTGCCATACCTGTTCCGGCATCTCCCTCCGGCGGGCAGAGCGGAATGCCTGCTTCCAGATTTCCGGACATGTCGAGAAGTGCGGCACCTTCTTTTGTCAGAACACCGGCATTGTCACCTGCGGTCAGAACGTGCGGCAGAACATCGAGTGCTTTCCATGAATATGCTTTGTCTGCGACTGCCTCGTCAAATTTGGCGATCATGTCGGCAAAGTAAGTGTTGGTTTCAGAATCGATTGGAAAGATTCCAGATGCCTCGCCGACACCAACGACACGCTCGCCGGTCATTTTCCACTGAATGTATCCGGCAAGGGTTGTCACGTAGTCGATATCTGCCACATGCGGCTCACCGTTTAAGATTGCCTGATACAGATGGGCGATAGTCCATCTCTGCGGGATGTGGAATCCGAAAAGATCGGTCAGCTTCTCGCTTGCTTCTTCTGTGATATTGTTTCTCCAGGTGCGGAACGGCACGAGGAGGTTTCCTGCTTTGTCAAATGCCATATAGCCGTGCATCATGGCACTGAAGCCGATGGCTCCGACGCGGGTCAGGGTGATGTCGTATTTTTCTTTAACATCAGCTGCCATTTTGGTATAGGCATCCTGCAGGCCCGTCCAGATGTCCTCGAGGGTGTAGGTCCACACGCCGTTGTCGTAGCGGTTTTCCCACTCGTGATCTCCGGATGCGATCGGGGCGTTGTCTGCGCCGATCAGGACGGCTTTGATTCTGGTTGAGCCGAGCTCAATACCAAGTGCTGTTTTCTGTTCGAGGATTGCTGTTTTTGCATCCATTCCCATTGTTTTTTCCTCCCTTGGGTTCTTTTCTATTTTTTCGTCTCTGTTGACAGATTTTTTCCTGCGGTGGATTCTCTTACGATGAGTTCCGGGGAAATCAGGCGTTTGACGCTGCTTTCTTCTTCCGGGACTTTTCTGATTTTTTCGAGAATGAGCTCTGCTGCCATCTCACCGAGTTTTTCCTGCGGATGGGCAATGGTCGTGATCCCGATCGGACTGCTCTGGCCGATCAGCGAGTTGTCGTATCCGGTGACGGCGATGTCTTCCGGCACGGAGATTCCCTTTTCTTCCAGCATGGAGATGACGGCGAGCGCGATCTGGTCGTTGTAGCAGACGGCGGCATCGACGGACTTTTTGCTGTCGAGCAGCATGGAAAGCATCAGGGACGGTTTGGTTTTCCGGTCCTCGGTGTGAAACCAGATGACGTTTTCGGGATCATACGGGATTCCGCTTTCCTGCAGCGCCTGCACGTAGCCTTTATGGCGCTGGGCGCCCTGGCTGTCGTCGGCCTTGAAGATGCCGATGATGTTTCGTCGGCCGGTCTCTAAAAGGTGCCGGGTCAGCAGATAGCCGCCTTTGCAGTCATCCATCAGAATGCAGGGCTTGTCTGCCATTTGGGGGTAGCAGCCCTGGATGAAGACATACGGGATCTGGTACTTGTCCAGCATTTCGTACAAGTTGATGTGGCGGCAGAGGATCTGGCTTTTGCTCGGCTCGATGATGAGGCCGTCGATGGGCTTGTCGAGGAGTTCTTTTAAGACTTTTTCTTCTTTGGAGCGGCTGTTGCAGGTGTTCTTTAAGATAATGCTGTAGCCGTTTTCGCTCAGCACTCGATCCATTCCCTGGATGAGGCGGGGGAAGATGTAGTCGGACAGGTAGGTGGTGGTGACGGCGATGTTTTTTGAATTATGACGCTGGATTACGCGCTCGGAGCAGAAGGTTCCTTTGCCGTGCTGGGCGGTAATGTAGCCTTCATTTTCGAGAAGAGCGAGGGCCTTTCGGACAGTGTGGCGTGATAGGGCGTATTCCCGGGTCAGTTCGTTTTCGGAGGGAAGCTTCTGGCCGGGTTTTATGGTTCCGGAGAGAATCTGCTCTTTTAGGGCTTCCATCAGGGTGTAGTATTTGGCTTTGCCGGTGGTTGGTTCCATGTGATTGGTGATTCCCCTTTCTGGAATTTATAATACAACTTGTACGGTTGTCGTGACAAG
>NZ_QUGQ01000002.1:0-43638 GCF_003479155.1 Blautia sp. AF19-1 | reverse complement strand
CTTGTACGGTTGTCGTGACAAGTTGTATTTTTGTTGTGAGAAAGGGACGCTCAGGAGTATCGGGAGGGCGGGTGGGTCCAATACCTTAATGAGTGGACGGGGACACTTTCTTGCGGATGGCCTCTTCGTAGACGGTGCATTCTTGAGGACAGTGCATTCGCGGGACGGGGTCACCTTTTAGGAAGTGGTAGCGGATGTAATAGAGGGTATCGTCTTCGCCGCGTTCCGAGAGCATGCGCAGCAGAAATTCGAGCTGCGAGAGTGTCTCGGGATGGACGAACCAGAGGTGGCCGATTCCTTTTTTGAGATACTGGTACGGCGCCTGATCGGTATAAGCGTCTCCGAGGTAGACGCGGGACGCGCTGATGCGGTCCATAATCATCTCGGCGACGTAACGGCGCGGCATTGGGACGCCTTTGATGATGGTGTCACAATTGATACCGTAATCAATCCAGTATTCAAAATGATGTTTGTTGCGCCCTTTATGGTGCATCCAGGATTTTGACATGCCGGTGTCTTCGCGCTCGGCGTTATTGGGACTCCGGTCGCCCTGATAGTATTTCATGCCGACCAGAAATTCCGTCGGCGAATATTTCGAGAGGTCGTGGGTCAGTCCCTGCCAGTACAGTCCTATTTTGAAGCAGTACCGCATGACCCACATTTTGTGTGTGGTAATGGTTTTAAAGTGCTGCCATGCTTTCATCATTCTGCCTCTTCTCCTGCTTTCCTGTTAAAATTATGATACTGCGCGGCGGCACGATGACCGTTTTTGCGCTGACTTTTTTCTGATTTTCTTCTGTCAGGAAGACTTCCGGTGTGTTGGTGTCGGCCGTCAGATACCAGACCTTCTGTTCCGGGAGGGACGGCAGTGCCAGCTCATGCGGATTCCAGTGCATGTTGTAGGCAATATAAAGATCGTCGTCCTTGTTGCCGTCTTTATCCTGGAAATAGCTTCCGCAGTACATGACGCCGATAAAACGGCACGTATTTTCCATCTGGGAGAACCAGGCTCTCTGGCTGTGGAAGGACATATCCGGGCAGCCGTAGGATTTGTAGTCGATGAGGCGCGGCTCGCGTTCGCCGTGCAGCGCCGGATGCGCTTTCCGGAAGGCGATTGCTGCTTTTACAAAGGCGGCAAACTCCGGATTCCGGGCGGCTGCTTTCCAGTCGATCCAGCCGGTTTTGTTGTCCTGGCACCAGGCGTTGTTGTTGCCCTTCTGGCTGTTGCCGAATTCATCACCGCCGTAAATCAGCGGTGTTCCCTGGCTTGTCATCAGCATGAGAACGGCATTTTTCAGCTGGCGGAGACGCAGCGCGCGCACAGCCGGTTTCCGGGTCACGCCTTCTGCGCCGCAGTTCCAGGTCAGGTTTTCGTTGGAACCATCCATATTGTCTTCGCCATTGTCCAGATTGTGTTTCTGTTCGTAGGAAACGCTGTCATACAGGGTAAAACCGTCGTGATCCGCAAGATAATTGATCACACCGTGTGTCTCCGGGCTTCTTCTCAGATAATAGGTGAAGTCGGAAAGGCTGCCCTCATCGCCTTTTAAGAAGCGGCGGATATGGTACTGGTAGCCCTGATTGTGTTCCCCTAAATTCCGGAACCACGGGCGTTTTCCCTGATAGATCCGTGCGCCGTCAAAACCGAGGAAAATCAGTTTCGTCTTCCGAAGGAGTGCATCTTTGGACGCTTCTTCTGCCAGCGATGCATCGCCGACCAGATGGAAACCGTCGATCTGGTAGCGGAGCTGCCAGTGGTGCAGAACCTGCAGGGCAAAACCAGAAGGCGTTCCCGGGGCAAAACAGAATTCCATCAGGCATTCGATACCATTCTCATGCAGGGCATCGACCATCTCTGCGAACTCTGCGACGGCATCTGCGGATGCAGCATACGAAGCTTTCGGAGCAAAATACAGGGCCTTTGTGCCGTATCCCCAATAATTCACGCGCTTCTCTTCCGCCGGCGCCGGATATACATAGGCCGGCTCCGTAAGGGAGGTCCACTCAAAAAACTCGTAGGACGGCATCAGTTCTACTGCATTGATACCGAGTTCTTTTAAGTATGGAATTTTTTCGATCACGCCGCGGAACGTTCCCTTGTTCTTTACACGGGAGCTTCCGTCTTTGGTGAAACCGCGCACATGGAGCTTATACAGAATCGTCTCCTCATACGGCCGGTGCAGTGAGGTGGTGCGCATTACCGGGTACTCCGGGAGAAGGCAGCAGCAGGCGCCCTCTTCTTTTTCCATCGGTGCACCGAAGGTTTCTCTTCCTTCTACTGCTCCCGCATACGGATCCAAGCAGAAAGCTTCGTCCATCCGGTAGGCATACGAAAACTTTCCTACCGTCAGGCCTGTGATTTCCACGGAACTGATCACGCCAGTGCGCTCCTCTTCCGGAAGCGGCACGGTAAGAAACGGTTTCTGGTGACCTTTCCGGTACAGCAGAAGCTCTGCTTTTTTTCCATCTGATACTTCTACGGCAAAATTGTATCCGTCTTTCGTCGCCGATGCGCCCATTTTCTCCGGATTTCCCGGTAAAATTCGATATTTTCCTCTGTTTTTTGTCTGTATCATAATTTCCGCCCTTATTTTTTATAATTTGTTGCAATTGTCATACTATTAATGTAAATCATTTGAATAAAATTGTCAATTGACCAATGTTACCAATTGTTATACCTCTAAATCCAGTTCCACCGGGCAATGGTCGGAACCGAGAATTTCGGTATGGATTTTGGCATCTGCAACTGCATCTTTTAAGGACTCTGATATCATAAAGTAATCAAGCCGCCATCCTGCATTCCGCTGGCGTGCCTGAAAGCGGTATGACCACCAGGAATACGTCACGGTGTCCGGATACAGCATACGGAAGGAATCAACAAAGCCTTTTTCTTTGATCACAGCAAATTTTTCGCGCTCCTCTTTCGTAAAGCCGGCGTTTTTCTCATTTGCCTTTGCATTTTTGATATCCATCTCGGTCGCTGCGACGTTCAGATCTCCGCAGAAAATCACCGGTTTTTCCTGCTCCAGTCCTTTTAAATAAGAAAGAAACGCATCCTCCCACTCCATCCGGTAGGCAAGGCGTTTTAATTCATCCTGCGAATTCGGTGTGTAGACGGTTACAACAAAGTATTCCGGAAACTCTGCCGTAATCACACGGCCTTCCATATCATGTTCTTCGATTCCGATACCATAGCGAACGGAAATCGGCTCCTCTTTGGTAAACAGGGCCGTGCCGGAATATCCTTTCTTTTCCGCATAATTCCAATACTGATGATAGCCGGGCAGCTCAAGGTCGATCTGTCCTTCCTGCAGCTTTGTCTCCTGCAGGCAGAAAATATCGGCATCTGCCGCCTCAAAGTATTCCTGAAAGCCTTTCTTCATACAGGCTCTCAGTCCATTTACGTTCCAGGATATCATTTTTTTCATACGCAATTCATCTCCTTTTCCTGACAGTCTGTTCTCTGCGGTTTCTGTTGCAAAGCGCTGGGAACCGACTTCCGTTTTCTTTTATTCCTCTTTCAGAACATACAGCACTTCCAGCGACGCATCCGACGGTCCGTGAAATTCGCAGCCGTCTGCTTTATACTGGCGCATCAGTTCCAACATTTCTCTGCTGTACCGCTCGCCCGGGCAGATGAGCGGGATTCCCGGCGGATATGGGGCTGCCATCTCGGCTGCAATTCGTCCTTCCGCTTCTGCAAACGGAACGGCTTCCTTCTCCGCAAAATATGCCTCGCGCGGTGTCTTTACCATCTCCGGCAGGCTGCGGAACAGCCACTGCTTTTCTGTAAACTTCGTCCGCCCCGTCGTTTTCCCGCTCTCTGCTGCCGAAATTCCTGCCAGCGCATCGATCAGCCGTGTGATATCTTCCTCGCTGTTTGCCCAGGTAATAACGCAGACCACGTTCTCCTCGTCGGCAAGCTCTGTACTGACGCGGTATTCCTCGTACAGACGCACCTGCAGATCGTAGCCGGAAATACCAAGTTCTCTTGCCGAGAATACAAGACGCGTCAGGTCGATCTTCCATACGCCGCACGTTCCTTCCATCTCGGTCCCAAGAACTTCGATTCCTTTGATCTTTGCAAGCTCCTGCCGCGCCCTCTGGCCGAGTTCCAGCGCGCGTTCCATTCGCTCTTTTCCGTGCAGCGCCATCCCGCGCCGCGCCGCATCGAGGGATGCCATCAGAAGGTAGGACGGCGATGTACTCTGTACCATCTGCAGATTGGCGGCCACTCTTGCCTCATCGAGACGGCCAGAACCGAGTGATAAGAAGGAGCTCTGTGTAAAGGAACCCGCCGTTTTGTGGATACTCTGCGCGCAGGCATCCGCACCACTTTCCAGTGCGCCGAGAGGAAGCTGTTCGGAAAAATAGAGGTGCGATCCATGTGCTTCATCGACAAGAAGCGCTGCGTTGTGGCAGTGACAGATTTCTGCGATCGCCTGCAGATCACTGCAAAGACCGTAGTACGTCGGGCTGACCAGAAGTACGGCTTTCGCATCCGGCGTTTCCGCGAAGGCTTTTTCGATCGTCTCCGGCGTTACGCCGCCCCACATCTGCCATTTCGTGCTGTACTCCGGCATCACATAAACCGGTGTGGCTCCGCTTAAAATCAGGCCCATCAGCACCGATTTGTGCACGTTTCGCGGAACAATGATTTTTTCGCCCTCTTTCACAGACGAAAGCACCATCGCCTCGTTGCCGCATGTTGTGCCGTTGACAAGAAAAAAAGTTTTTTTTGCCTTCCACGTTTCCGCCGCCAGTTTCTGCGCCTCTGCAATCACGCCCTCCGCGTGATGCAGATCGTCAAGCCCTTCTGCCTCCGAGAGGTCATACGCCGCAAGCGACGCTCCGTTTAACGTCTCATCCAGCCCGCGCTCAAACCGGTGTCCCGGAATACGGAAATAGGCCGGTGCTTCCTCCCGGAACTGTTGTAACGCCTCCACAAGAGGCATTCGATTCTGATCCATTCTGCTTTGTTTCCTTTCAAACGATTTCTGAATCTTTTTCTGAAGCGAAAGAATCCTCCCCGCACCGCTGTGCGGGAAGGACCCCCTTATCTGCATTTTTCTGTTTTATATGGTTTATTCTACCGGAGTAGTCCAGCCATATTTATCTTCCAGTTTACCCCACTGGATACCGGTCAGGGTATCGTACAGTTTCTGGGTCAGCTCACCGATCTTGAAGTCATTTACAACAACAGAATCGTCCTTGTATACAAATTCACCAACCGGAGATACAACTGCTGCTGTACCAGTACCAAATGCTTCTTCCAGTGTGCCGTCATGACCTGCTTTCATCAGATCGTCAACCGACAGATGTGTTTCGTTTACTTTATATCCCCAGTCTCTTAAGATATGGATCAGGGAATCACGGGTTACGCCCGGAAGAACAGTTCCTTCCAGCGGTGCGGTGTAGATTTCGCCGGCAATCTTGAACATGATGTTCATGGTTCCAACTTCCTCTACATATTTACGATGTACGCCGTCCAGCCACAGAACCTGGGTGCATCCCATCTTCTCTGCTTTTACCTGGCCTGCGATGGAACTTGCATAGTTACCGCCGCATTTTGTAAATCCTGTGCCACCTTTGACTGCACGAACATATTCATCCTCAACCAGGATCTTAACCGGGTTGATGCCCTCTGCATAGTATGCTCCAACCGGAGTGGTGATGATAACGAATTTGTAGGATTTTGCCATATGTACGCCAAGGCTTGCCTCAGTAGCGAACATGAACGGACGGATGTAAAGAGATGTACCTGGCTCAGACGGTACCCAGTCTTCCTGTGCTTTAACCAGTGCTTTGACAGCCTCTACAAACATCTCCTCCGGTACGCCCGGCATGCAGAGTCTCTCGTTGGATTTAATCATACGGCGTGCGTTCATTTCCGGACGGAACAGCTGGATCTTTCCTTCTGCTGTTCTGTAGGCTTTCAGTCCCTCGAACGTTTCCTGTGCATAGTGAAGTACCATGGTTGCAGGATCCATCGGGATTCCGCCGTACGGTACGATTGCTGCATCATGCCATCCCTGCTCTTTGTCCCAGTCCATGACAAACATATAGTCTGTAAAGTGTTTTCCGAATCCAAGATTTTTCTGATCCGGTTTTTCCTGTAAATGTTCTCTTTTTTCAAATCTGATATCCATTTTTTGCCTCCCCGGCAGTTGAGGATAAGTTTGTTCAGCTGCCTGTATATTTAGATTCAATAGTGATAGTATAAAACTGTACCCGAAAACAGTCAATAGAAAATACGACTAATTTTTCATTTTTTCGTTCTTATTTATTGTATCTTTTCCGTATTTTCCTGTATCAGCCGCATTTTTTCTGCTTTCCCGGCACAGCCATTGTGTTTTTTTCTATTATCTGTTAGAATGGCAGACAAGAACCTGATAAGACTTGAACACGAAAAAGGAAGGTAATACAAATGAGTGAAGAATTATTCAACAGCGCATCCTGCAGCGGAGACTGCGCAGACTGCGGCAGCGACTGCCAGGATCTGGATCAGCCGACTGTTACCCTGACACTGGACGACGATACCGAAGTAAAATGTGCCGTACTGACCATTTTCCCAGCTCCGAACCAGAAAGAGTACATCGCTCTTCTGCCGCTCGATGAAAACGGCGAGAACGAAGACGGCGAAGTTTATCTGTATCGTTACTACGAAGAGAACGGCCAGCCGAACCTCGACAACATCGATTCCGATGAAGAGTACGAAATTGCAGCAGACGCATTCGACGAGCTGATGGATACCGAGCAGTTCAACGAGATGGAAGAAAATTCCACCGAAGAGTAAGAATCACAGACTTTGAAACGATTGCAGAACCCGGCGGGAGACCTTATTTTCCTGCCGGGTTTTTCTCTCTTTTTCTCTCAAATTCCCATTATTTCTTATTTGTACAGCTTTTCTGCATCTCTCTTTAAGATCTGTTTCTATTCTTTTACAGACGTATAATATATGTGAGTAGCAATTTTCATGCCGCTACATTACATAGGAATACGAGGTATCTTTTTATGAGAGATAAAGATGTGATACAGCACATTCAGGATTTATGCAAAGAGCGTTCCTGGACTTATTACCGTCTTGCAAAAGAGGCGGACATTCCCTATTCTACCTTAAATAATATGGTAAACCGCACCAATATTCCAACCATCCCTACCCTGCAGAAGCTCTGCGACGCTTTCGGCATCACACTTGCCGATTTCTTTCTCGACGAGCCGGATGCCCTGCAGCTTACCGAAGGACAGCAGGAAATCATTACGCTTTACAATAATCTTTCGCTGGAGAAAAAGAAAATCTTAAAAGCTTATATGAAAGGTCTTCTGATGGAAGTCTGACTTTTCCGGCATCATAAGTATCACAGATAAAGAAAGTTCCGTTTTTTGTTTTTCTAAAACAGAGGCGGAACTTTTTTTCTGTCGATAAACTTTTCTTAAATTTTTCTAAAGCCCGGGACTTTTCCCGTATTTCGTTGTAGAATAAAGGACAACTGTTCACATATTAATCACAGAAGGAGTTACCCTTTCATGCTACAGATTCAGCATATCAAAAAAGAATACCGGACCGGGACGCTGGTACAGAAAGCGCTCGACGATGTGTCCTTAAATTTGCGCGACAACGAGTTTGTCGCTATTTTAGGGCCGAGCGGTTCCGGAAAGACGACGCTTCTGAATATCATCGGCGGCCTCGACCGCTACGACAGCGGCGATCTGATCATCAACGGCATTTCCACGAAAAAGTATAAGGACCGCGACTGGGATTCCTACCGGAACCACACGATCGGCTTTGTCTTCCAGAGCTACAACCTGATCCCGCACCAGACCATCCTTGCAAACGTAGAGCTGGCGCTTACCATTTCCGGTGTTTCCAAAGAGGTGCGGCGCAAAAAAGCAATCGCGGCACTTGAAAAGGTCGGTCTTGGAAAACAGCTCCACAAGCGGCCGAGCCAGATGTCCGGCGGTCAGATGCAGCGTGTCGCCATCGCCCGCGCTCTTGTCAATGATCCGGAAATTCTGCTTGCCGATGAGCCGACCGGCGCGCTCGATTCCGACACCAGTATTCAGGTCATGGACCTGCTGCAGGAAGTTGCCAAAGAACGCCTTGTCGTCATGGTCACACACAATCCGGAGCTCGCCGAGCTTTACGCCAACCGGATCGTCACCCTGCGTGACGGTGTGATCTGCTCCGACACGAACCCGTTTGAGCCGGATTCCGAAACCCTGCTTCCGCCCAAACACAAAAACATGGGCAAATCGTCGATGTCCTTTCTGACGGCGCTCTCCTTAAGTTTTAATAACCTGCGCACCAAGAAAGCGCGGACCTTGCTCACCTCGTTTGCCGGCTCAATCGGCATCATCGGCATTGCACTGATTCTGGCACTCTCCTCTGGTGTCAACGAGTATATTCAGAATATGGAAGAGGAAACTCTCTCCGAATATCCTCTTCAGATCCAGAGCACCGGCTTTGACCTCACTTCGATGATGGTCGGCTCACAGAATGCCGGCAAAGACTCAAAAGATTCCGGCAAAAAGAATGAAATCAAAGTCCAGGAAGTCGTGACCAACATGTTCTCCACCATGAACTCCAACGATCTCGCTTCCCTGAAAAAGTACCTTGACGGCGGTGCGGACGGCATTTCCGACTACACAAATGCCATCGAATATTCCTACTCCGTCACGCCGCAGATCTACCGCGAAAACGGCGATTCCATCCGCCAGGTGCACCCGGACCAGTCGTTCCGCTCGCTCGGCCTTGGCGCAAGCTCCAACAGCATCATGTCATCCATGATGAGCACCAACGTCTTTTACGAGATGCCGGACACCGCTTCCCTGTACGAGAACCAGTACGACTTAAAAGCCGGACACTGGCCGGAAAACTATAACGAATGTGTGCTTGTCCTCACTTCCGACGGCGGAATGAGTGATTTTCTGCTCTACACCCTGGGGCTCCGCGATGCACTCGAGCTGGATGAGATGGTCCGCCAGTTTTTAAATGAAGAAACCGTCGAGACCCCTTCCTCCATCGGCACGTATTCCTACGATGATATCCTCGGCACCACGTTCCGTCTTGTGAACAGCGCCGACTGCTACGAATACGACAGTCAGTATCAGGTCTGGAAAGATAAAAGCGACAACGAAGACTATATGAAAAAGCTCGTTGCCAACGGCGAAAAGCTCACAATCACCGGTATTGTCCAGCCGTCCCCTGACTCTGCCGCCTCTGCCCTGACTGCCGGCATCAATTACCCGGCATCGCTGACCCGCCACGTTGTGGAGGAAGCAAAGAAATCCGAGATTGTGAAACAGCAGATGGCGGACTCCTCCATCGATATCTTTACGAATCAGGAATTCGGCACCGTGGATCAGAACAGCGGTCTTGATATGGATTCCTTTATCACTGTCGATGAGGACAAGCTGCAGAACGCTTTCCAGTTCGACGATTCCGCACTCTCCGGTGCTTTTTCCGGTGATTCCATGAACCTTGATTTTTCCAGTGCCTTTGCGGACGCCGGAAGCAGCATGGATCTCGCGGGTGCGATTGACCTCAGTCAGATCTCTCTTAATTTCGACGGACTGCCGCAGCTTGATCTTGGCCAGATTTTATCCGGGCTCACTCTCAATGTCAGTGAAGACGGCATGCAGGAACTGGCTTCCAGCCTCATGGAGGGCTATCAGGGCTACGCCTCGGAGCACCCGGAGGCGGATTATTCCCATTTACAGGAGGATCTCGTCTCCTACATCAATTCCACGGAAGCACAGGAAATCCTGCGGCGCCACATCCAGACCATCATTGCGGACGGCGGCGGTGTTTCCATTACACAGGAACAGATCCAGGAACTCATTCAGCGGATCTTCAAAGGGTATCAGGCATACCTGATCAAGATGGGCTACACCGATCCGGAACAGTTTGATGCTTATCTTGCGGAGTATCTGCAGACCGAAGAAGCTGTTCAGATCATCAACGACTGGATTTCCGAGGTGATGCAGAACAACGGCAATATCGAAATTACATCCGACCAGCTCACTGCGCTTGCGACGGAGCTTTCCAACGGTTATCTCGCTTACGTGAAGGAGAACGGCCTGCCGGATCCGACGGAGATGGGCCAGCACTTTATCGCCTATCTGAACACGGCGGACGGCCAGCAGCGGCTGAACAGCGGTATCACAAAAATCGTCGATCTCGACGGACTGCAGTCCCAGGTTTCTTCTGCGCTCACAAACTACATGGCAGGCGTTATGGGAAGCTACTCCGCTTCTGTCGCCTCGGTTCTGCAGACACAGATCACTTCCGCGATGGAACAGATGATGACGCAGATGGCCTCTGCAATTCAGTCCGAGATGGAGCGCGCCATAACGCAGGTCGGTAATTCTCTGCAGGATTCGATGGGCGATGCCATGAAGATTGACACCGATGCCTTTGCAAGTGCCTTCCAGATGAATATGACTGAGGATGATATGAAGGAGCTCTTCGCTTCTCTTAGTTCTTCCGGCTCTTCCACCTATGAGGGCAATCTGCAGAAACTGGGCTACGCTGATTTTGACGAACCTTCTTCGATCAGCATTTACCCGAAAAACTTTGAGAGCAAGGAACACGTTGTCTCCATCCTCGACGGTTACAATGACACGATGGAAAAAGAAGGCAAAAACGAGCAGGTAATCTCGTACACCGATGTGGTCGGCACTCTGATGTCCTCCGTCACGGATATCGTCAACATCATCAGCTACGTGCTGATCGCTTTTGTCGGCATTTCCCTTGTGGTTTCCTCGATTATGATCGGCGTCATCACCTATATCAGTGTTCTGGAACGTAAGAAAGAGATCGGTATCCTGCGCGCGATCGGTGCTTCGAAACGCAATATTTCGCAGGTCTTCAATGCCGAAACCTTCATCATCGGACTCTGTGCAGGACTGATCGGCATCGGGCTCTCGCTGCTTCTGATGATTCCGGGCAACCTTCTGATCCACCATCTGGCGGATACGACGAAGGTCAGTGCTTCTCTTCCACTCGTCCCGGCGCTTGTTCTGATTGCACTCAGCGTCGTTCTGACCCTGATCGGCGGTCTGATTCCGTCGAAGAAAGCGGCAAAAAGCGATCCGGTTACGGCACTCCGGACAGAATAATCTGATCCTTAAAACACACTTTGCAAGTACGCAAAAAGCGGCCGGCAGAGGCTTTTCAAAAGTCCCGCCGGCCGCTTTTTTCTATCTTAAACTTTTATTTTTCTTCCAGAGAAAATCCATGCTCTGTCCGCACCAGTGTCGTCTCATAAAAGGTCTTTGCGAACTGCACCAGATAAGCAGTATCTTTGGCACCTGCCGTCTCATACGGGGAATGCATCGCAAGCTGAGCCATTCCGATATCCACGCTTGTTACCGAGACAAGAGAGTTCAGAATTGCGCCGAGCGTGCTTCCGCCCGGAATGTCAGCGTGGTTTGCGAATACCTGGCACGGTACGCCGGCCTTCTCGCAAATCATCTTTGTTACGGCTTCCGAAACAGCATCGGTCGTGTATTTCTGGTTTGCACTCTGTTTGATGACAACGCCGCCGTTCATGTAGACGCGGCTCTTCGGATCGTATTTCTCCGCATGCGCCGGGTGGAAGGCATGTGCATTGTCAGCAGAAACAAGGAAGCTTCCCGCAAGATCTCTGTGATATGCAATCGTGTCTTTTCCACAGGCTGCATTGATATGCTGCAGTGTCTCTGTCAGGAACGAAGAATCCGCACCCTGCTTTGTGAGGCTTCCTACCTCCTCATTGTCAAAGATTGCGCAGACATTGACCTGGCCTGTTGCCTTTGCAGCAAGAAAGCCCTTTAAGGAGCCAAACGCGCTCTGCAGGTCATCCAGACGCCCACTGGATAAAAACTCTTTTCCGGCACCCCAGATGGATCCTTCCACTCGGTTATACAGATAAAGCTCCATGGAGAGAATATCCTCTTTTGCGGTATCCGGCAGAAACAGCTCATAAAAATGATCTTTCGCTGTCTCATCACCGAGAATCGGGAGCATGTCGGTCTGCACACTGTATTTGATTCCGTTGTTGATGTCACGATTCAGATGAATCGGCAGATTCGGGATCGTCACCAGATCTCGTCCGGCATCAACCAGCACGGATTTCACGCTGTTTCCGTCACGTACCACCATGCGGCCCGCCAGGGAAAGCGGACGGTCAAACCATGGGGAACGGATCATTCCGCCGTAGCCCTCCACGTTCAGGCGGGTGTAATGACCATCCGTCACGAATGGGTCCTCTCCCTTTACTTTAAACGTCGGACAGTCGCTGTGGCTTGCGATGATCTGGTAGCTGGAAAATGCGCTCTCAGGGATCTGGAACGCAATCACCGAGGATTCATTTCTCGTCACATAATATTTTCCGCCCGGAACGAGACTCCATTCTTTTGTCTCCTCCAGTTTTGTATATCCATTTTCGTTCAGCAGATCGCCGGCTTCTTTTACCACATGAAACGGGCTTTTGCACCGCATGATAAAATCGAGCAGCTCCTGCGCTGTATTCAGGTATTCCATAGTTTTTCTCCTTTGCATATATTCAAACGCTTCTTCTATTTTATAAAATCCCGCTGTCTTTTTCAAGACCCAAAAACCTGTGGGAACTTACTGTATCACTCGCAATCATCATTTCGAAGCGGATATTCGCAATCCGCTTCGCTACTCGCACATAAAACCAGCCGCTGCTTCGCAAAAAAATCCCGCACAGACAGATTTTTATTTTCTGTCGTGCGGGACTTACTTTTTCCGTTTTTTCTGCTATGCGGAAACCTGATTTCCGGTATACAGCTGGTAATATTTTCCTTTCTGTTCCATCAGCTGATCATGGGTACCGCGCTCAATAATTTGTCCCTGCTCAAGAACCATGATACAATCGGCGTTTCGTACGGTGGACAGACGATGTGCGATAACAAAGGTTGTTCTTCCACTCATCAGCTTATCCATACCATCCTGAACAATGCGCTCGGTACGGGTATCGATGGAGCTTGTCGCCTCATCGAGAATCAGTACCGGCGGATCTGCAATGGCTGCACGCGCGATCGCAAGAAGCTGCCGCTGACCCTGGGACAGATTCGCACCGTCTCCGGTCAGCATTGTGTCATAGCCCTGCGGCAGACGCATAATGAATCCGTGCGCATTCGCCAGTTTTGCTGCTGCTACAACCTCATCCTCCGTCGCATCGAGCTTTCCGAAGGCAATATTTTCTCTTACCGTTCCCGTAAACAGATGTGTATCCTGCAAAACAATGCCAAGCGATCTTCTCAGGTCATCTTTTTTGATCTTTCCAATGTTGATCTCATCGTAACGGATCTTACCTTTCTGAATATCATAGAAGCGGTTGATCAGATTGGTAATGGTTGTCTTTCCGGCTCCGGTAGAACCGACAAACGCGATCTTCTGACCCGGCTCTGCAAACAGCGATACATCGTGCAAAACAATTTTATCCGGGTTGTAGCCGAAATCAACATGTTCGAATACCACACGGCCCTGCAGCTCGCGGTAATCCACAGATCCATCTGCCTGGTGCGTATGCTTCCATGCCCATTTTCCGGTACGCTCTTTCGTCTCGGTGAGTTTTCCGTTTTCTTCCTTCGCATTGACAAGCGTTACATACCCCTCGTCCAGCTCCGGCTCTTCATCCATCAGTCGGAAAATACGTTCCGCTCCTGCAAGTGCCATAACAATTGCGTTCAGCTGCTGGCTGACCTGGTTGATCGGCATGTTAAAACTCTTGTTGAAGGTCAGAAAGCTTGCCAGACCACCGAGCGTAAAGCCACCGACGCTGCCAAGGGCAAGTGCACCGCCTACAATTGCACAGACAACATAGCTCATATTTCCAAGCTGTGCATTGATCGGTCCGATAACATTTGCAAACGCATTGGCATTGTAAGCACTCTCATACAGATTGTTATTAATTTCTTTGAATTTTTCGATATTCTCCTCTTCATGACAGAATACCTTGACAACCTTCTGGCCATCCATCATCTCTTCGATAAAGCCGTTGACTTTACCAAGATCCCTCTGCTGTTTTACAAAGAAATTTCCGGAAAATCCGGCCACCTTTTTTGTCACTCCCAGCATGATAGATACCATAACCAGCGTTGTAATCGTCAGCGGGATGTTCAGAATCAGCATACTGACAAAGACACTGACAATCGTGATTGCACTGTTGATGATCTGCGGGATACTCTGACTGATCATCTGACGCAGGGTATCAATATCATTTGTATAAATCGACATGATGTCGCCGTGCGCATGGGTATCAAAATATTTGATCGGCAGCTTTTCCATATTGCCGAACAGATCATTTCTCAGATTCCGCAGGGTTCCCTGGGATACATAAATCATGGTACGGTTCTGAACGAACGCAGCCACAATACCGATTCCGTAAAATCCGGCCACCCGCAAAATTGCGTGGAGCAGCGGGCCAAAATCCGGATCCGGCTGGGTCAGCATCGGCGTGATATAGCCGTCAATCAGCGTTTTCATAAACATCGTTCCCTGTACATTTGCCAGGACATTGACAAAAATCGCAATGACAACAGCGATGCAGTGTACCGTATAATCCTTTAATACATATTTCATAATTCTGGTAAAGATCTTCATCGGATTCTTGACCTGCGGTTTCACCCCTCTTGGAGGTCTTGCTCCCGGCCCCTTTACCTGCTGTACTCTCTCTGCCATTCCTTACTCACCTCTCTTTTCGTCAAAGTCTCCGCCGCCACCGGTCTGAGACTCATATACTTCGCGGTAAATTTCATTGGTTTTCAGTAATTCCTCATGGCTTCCAAAACCATTTACTTTTCCGTTCTCCATGACAATGATGCGGTCTGCGTCCTGCACACTGGAAATACGCTGTGCAATGATCAGCTTTGTCGTTTCAGGGATCTCGGTCAGGAATGCCTTCCGGATTTTCGCGTCGGTTGCGGTATCGACAGCACTTGTACTGTCATCCAGAATCAGCACCTTTGGTTTCTTCAGCAGTGCTCTCGCGATACAGAGGCGCTGTTTCTGCCCGCCGGATACGTTGGATCCGCCCTGCTCGATGTAGGTGTTATAGCCCTCCGGCATCCGATCGATAAATTCATCGGCGCAGGCAAGACGGCAGACACGCTTGCACTCTTCTTCCGAAGCATTTTTATCACCCCATCGGAGGTTGTCGAGAATAGTACCGGAAAACAGCACATTTTTCTGTAAAACAACGGCTACTTCATTTCGCAGCGTTTCCATATCGTAGGAGCGGACATCCTTTCCGCCGACCTTAACGGATCCATCTGTTACATCATACAGACGGCTGATCAGGTTGACAAGACTTGTCTTCGCACTTCCGGTTCCGCCAATAATACCGATTGTCTCACCCGATTGGATGGAAAGATTGATATCCGAAAGAACCGGCTCGCCGGCTCCTTTTTTGTAGTTGAAATAGACATGATCGAAGGTAATGCTTCCATCCGGAATCGAAAAGTCCGGATTCTCCGGATTATCGAGATCACTCTTCTCATTCAGGACTTCTGAAATACGGCGCGCACTTGCAAGGCTCATTGTGATCATAACGAATACCATGGAAAGCATCATAAGGCTCATCAGAATGTTCATGCAATAGGTCAGAAGGCTCATCAGTTCTCCGGTCGAAAGACTGCTTCCGACAATCATTTTGGCGCCGAGCCAGCTGATCAGAAGAATACAGCTGTACACGGTCAGCTGCATCAGCGGTGCATTAAAGGAAAGATTTTCTTCTGCTTTACAGAAAATTTTATAAATATTTTCGGACGCTTTGTGAAATTTTCCTGTCTCATAATCTTCGCGCACATACGCTTTTACCACACGGATTGCGGATACGTTTTCCTGCACACTCGCATTTAATTCATCATATTTTGGAAATGCCTGCTCGAAATATTTGGTTGCAGACCGCATGATCAGAAACAGACACGTTCCAAGAAGAATAACGGCCACCAGATAAATGCTCGCAAGGCGTGCATTGATGTAAAACGACATAATCATTGCAATGATCATACTCGCCGGTGCACGCATGCACATACGAAGGATCATCTGATATGCATTCTGCAGATTCGTCACATCTGTGGTCAGACGGGTGACAAGACCTGCTGTACTGAATTTGTCAATATTGGAAAAAGAATATTCCTGGATATTTTCAAACATGGCCTGACGCAGATTTTTTGCAAATCCGGCAGATGCCTTTGCTCCATATTTTCCGCCCATGATACCTGCAAACAGACCGATGGCTGCTGCCACTACCATGAATGCTCCCACCACGTAAATGTGATGGAGATCGCCTTTTTCTACACCGTTATCGATAATGGATGCCATCATAAGAGGAATGATCATCTCCATGATAACCTCCAGAATCATGAAAATCGGAGTGGCAATGGAGGCTTTTTTAAACTCTTTTACCTGTGCTCCAAGTGTTTTTAACATGATGTCTCTCCTAACATATTTTTTACGTTGTTTTTGACCTGATCGATGACACGGTAGAAAGTGTCAAGATCTTCTTTTGAAATTCCCGCAACCGTCTGTTCTTCCAGCATATCGATCATATCTTTCGTCTTCTCGTGAAGCTCTCTTCCGGTATCGGTCAGCACCAGTTTTTTCAGCCGCGCGTCATAGGGAACGGACTCCCGTTTGATGTAGCCCTTTTTCTCCATGAGCTTTAAAATGTTGGTCACGGTAGAGCGGCAGATCTTAAATTCCGCTTCAATATCTTTCTGGAAAATATCTTTGTGCTCGTTCCTGCACAGATAGCCCAAAATCCACCCGTGCATGGCCGTCAGTTCATCGACGCCCCGCTCTCTGGCGGCTGCCATCAGGTTCCGTGACATCATATTGTCCAGCGTCCGCAGTTCGTGGCCGATTTTTCTTTTTTTACAACACACGCTGCTTTTTTCCTCCTTTCCCCTTTGCTGCCGTCCCCATCTGTTCGTTATAAAACTGTTTGAATAAGGACTGTTCCATAAGCAACTGTTCTATAGATGACTGTTTCATATTAAACAGTTCGCTATAGAACATTCTAGGAGGTTTTGTGGGAAATGTCAACCTGTTTGCGTAAAAAAATCGAAAAAAATGCTCCGGATAAAAGTTTTTCACTTTCCGCCCGGAGCATTCCGCTCGTTTATTCTTCGATTTTTCTTCTTAAATAGCTTCCCACCATATGGGAAAAGTTGCGGATATCGCGCGCATACGCGAAATCCTTGCCGAAAATCTTCTGCTCCGCCATAAGCTCCGTCTCCTCGCCTACAAAGACCCCAAGCACCGAGACACCCTGCTGCCTGAGGCGCCGCACCTCAGTTGCCGTGTCATGCAGTGCATAGTCATCCCGGTACGGCTTTGGATTTCTCGCATTCGGCCGGTTCACCAGCACATCGTACGGCTTTCCGTCGCTTAAGAGGATCAGCAGCTTCCGGTCCTCCTGGCGTTTTAAAAGATCCATCCCCGCCGCCTTGACAGCAAGCCCGTCGCGGTTGTTTGAGGATGTGATATACTCAAAAATATTGCTGTTCTTCTCCCGCGGATCGTCGTAATCGCGCATCCGGTGCAGGATCGTGTAATCCCAGAACGTACAGAAGCTCATCACGCGGAACGGGATGTGCAGGCGGCTTAAGGTCTCCGCCAGAATGTACGTCTGCAGTGTCACATTCTCCTGGCGCGGCCGCTGGGAACCGCTCGCATCTACGAGAATATCCACGACAAAATCCAGCGAATTCCGCCGCTGCTCCAGCCGGAACAGATCCGCATTCTGGCTCCGTCCCACCTTCCACATCCGCGCGGGCTGTAAAATTCCGTGGTCTGCATCCGCAAACGACTGATCCTCCTGCAGCAGCATCGCTTTTTTCAGTTCCTGATACAGCAGCGAAATGTTCTGCCGCACCGCGCGGTGCTGGTCGTAATAGGCATGAAGGTTTTTATCCTTCTGCTTCTGCGCGTAGGAGAGCTGATAATACTTTCCGACCGGATTTTTCAGCACACCCTCCGTGTAATAGAGGCTGCAGTCGCTGTGGATGCCGCGGCAGAGCTGGTAATTCCGGCTTTTCTCCTCACTCTCCGAGAGCCACGTTTTTCCGTAATTGCGCTGAATGTACTGATACATCCGTGCCAGCGCTTTCTCATCGACGACAACGACCTTTTTGGTATCGCTTCCCGCTGTTTTTTCTTTCTTCTCTTCCGCCTCTTTTGATGTGAAATTTGTCATATCAAGCGAAACTCGCTCCAGATATGTCTCGAGCCCGTCCTCATACAGCTCTTCCGAAAGGAAATCCTTCCAGGAATACTCGGTGAGCTCCTCGATCGTTACCGCAAGAACCGAGGCAAGATCACCGTGCTTTTTCACAAATGCGGGATCGACGACCTTATTGTACAGCTCGTCCGTCACCCGGATCAGTTCCATTGTATCCGCTGTTTCGGATGCGTGCTTCAGCAGTTTCATCCACTCCCGCGTTTTTCCCGAGTATGAAGGGCTTTTCCCCTCGTCCTCCTCTCTTCTTCCGCGCAGATACTCCAGTTTCAGGCGGCCTGTCTCATTTTGGGATAAAGATTCAAACGAGTGGTCCAGTATTTCCTCCGCTGCTCTCCTTCGAAAGCCCTTGACACCGGGGCGCTCGCTTTCGAGCCGCTTCGATACGGCCTCCTCCGTCACCAGCTGGGCGAGCATCATCAGTTCTCCCTCCGCTGCGCCGCTGTAAACCTTCTTCACCAGATACAGGCTGTAGGCTTCCCGATCAAAGTAACACGAAAAGGCGCCCTGGCGGATTGTGTCGTACAGTACCGTATCCGGCTCCTTCGCATACCGCTCCACATCCGGTTTCAGCTTCAGCGTGTAGTCGCCGCTGACAGTCCAGACGAGATTGCGGATCCGGCTTTCCAGCTCCATCTCATGCGTTTTTAATGTTTCCTCTGTCACCATACGTATTTCCTCTAAAAAATATCCTGCGGCGTCCACTCTTCCGGAATCCGCGTGCGCACGACATCCCGCACGATCTCTTTTTCAAACAGGTCAAAGCATTTATTGACAATGCCGATCTGCACCGCAAGATACGGGGACAGCCCCTGGCGCATCGTGCCGATCGCTCCGAACAGACCGCGGAGGTCGAGCGCGCGCGTGGTGATTTCCGCCTGTTTTGCCTTTTTCTGCAGATCGAGGTAAAGGCCGGCCAGCGCTTCGCGTGCCGCCGGTTTCAGATCCGGGAATTTTGACTGCATCAAATAAAACAGTGTCTCTTCTGTAAGCGGCGGCATGTCAATCACCAGAAAGCGGGACACCAGCGCTTCATTCAGCTCCCTCGTTCCCGCATAGCCGTAATTCATCGTTCCGATCATCCGCGCCGCCGGGTGAAGCGGAATTTTATCGTAGCCCGGCACATCGATGATGCGGCGGTAGTCGAGCGCGGCGTGAAGAACACTGACCGCATCGTTTTTCGCCATGTTGATCTCATCGAGAATACCAAAACCGCCTTCCTCTGCACAGCGGTAAATGCTGCCTTTCCGGAGTGTGACCTCCTGGTTCTGGAACGTATCTGTTCCGATCAGCTCGGCGCTTCCTGTGTTTACATGGAAGGAAACGTTGTACGTCGGTCTTCCGAAAACATACGCCAGTGTCTCTGCCAGCACGTTTTTTCCCGTTGCCTTCTCGCCGGTCAGCAGCAGATTTTCGCCCTGCAGCAGCGCGGCAATTGCCATCTCCAGAATCTCTTTTCCGAAAAACGGGATTTCCGGCGTGCTCATGCGGTTCTCTAAGCCCTCCGCCACCGGATAGCTCTCGCGGAATTTCCGCACACTCTCAATTAACGCCCCGCTTACGCCCTGTTCCTGTAAAAATGAATCGTTCATCTTCTATTTTTTAATCCTCTCTGTCGTTAAAATATCGCTTTGCTTCTCTATAGTATACGGGATCCGGCCGCTTTCTGCAAGGTCGGACTTTGGCTCACTGCCCGCACAAAAAGACACCGGAAAACAGGTTTTCGTCCCATTTTCCGGTGTCTTGCTTCTATTTTATCTTCGATTCATCGATCGCATTATCCGCGGATTCCGAAAAGAATCTCCTCTGTGGAAGCTTTTGCCTCCTCGTCCAGGTTCTCTTTCTTATAGTTCTCATATCTCTGTTTGTGATGCGGATTCTCTGCCCACAGCTCGTCTGCGGCTTTTTTCCACTCAGCAGCATACAGATCACATTTTCCGCACAGATGCTCTGCGCTCTCCGGAGACTGCAGGTCGGTTGACTTCGCGCCGGTCTTCTCTACCATCTCACGCAGCAGTTCCGGATTTTCGAGCATCGGACATGGACGCAGGTGGTTGCGGTTGAACGGCTGTCCATCGCGGTATGCCTGGAACAGCGGCTGCTGCAGTGCTTCGATCAGGGAAACTTCGTTGATGTTGGCGCCGGAGTAATGGATGAAAACACACGGCTCCACATCGCCGTTTGCATTGATATGGCAGTAGTTTCTTCCTCCTGCGATACAGCCTCCGACAAACTCACCGTCGTTCTGGAAGTCCATAACAAAGATCTGTTTGTCACTCTTATCGGAACGGATCTCACGCAGTCTGTGATAGATATATTTTCTCTGCTCAACCGTCGGCATCAGCTCCGGTGCAGCGTCCATGCCGACCGGCATGAAGTGGAAATACCAGCTGTAACGGCATCCGTGCTCGATCAAAAGATCCAGGAACTCGTCACTTGTAACGGTCTCGAGGTTTGCTCTTGTGTAGCAGATGGAAGTACCAAAAAGCAGACCGTGTTTTTTCATCAGATCCATGGCTGCCAGAACTTTATCGAAAATACCCTCGCCGCGGCGTCCGTCGTTGACCTCCTCGAAGCCTTCCAGAGACAGGGAGAAGGAGATATTGCCGAGCTTCTGAACCGCCTCACAGAACTCCTCGTCGATCAGGGTTCCATTGGTGAAGCAGTGGAATTCACAGTCATGATGCTCTTCTGCCAGACGCAGGATGTCTTTTTTGCGCACAAGCGGTTCACCGCCGGTGAACATGTAGAAGTAGGTTCCCAGCTCTTTTCCCTGGCTTATGATATCAGAAAGTTTCTCATAGGAAAGATTCAGCTTGTGGCCGTATTCTGCTGCCCAGCATCCGGTGCAGTGCAGGTTACAGGCACTTGTCGGGTCCATCAGCATCGTCCATGGGATGTTGCAGTTGTATTTTTCACGGTTCATACGGATCTGTTTCGTTCCGACGAAAGCTGCCTGGAATCCCAGGTTCAAAGCAGTCATTTTGATCACCTGCGGATCCAGCTCGTCCAGTCCGCGGTTGACATACTGTACCCATTTGTTGTCCGGATTCTGCAGCATGGTGCGGATATTGTCGAACGTTTTCTCCGCAAACATATTTCCGGTAAATTTCTGTACAAAATCCGTCAGATTCAGCAGTGCTTTTGTTCTGTCATCTCCGTGGTTCACATATTTTAAAACACCATCGATCGCAGCGCCTGCAGCGGCTCTTTCTACTTTCATTTTTGCATCCATTGTTCACGATCTCCTTTGTAATAGTTTAATATTTTCGCCCGGAATTGATCTGGTTTTGAATACCACATCCTGGCTTTTTCTCATTATATTCTCCATATTTGGAAAATACAACCCAAAATTCCCTCGTTTTGGACATATCAAAAAAAGTGTCCCACGCGGGAACACTTTTTCCTGTTTTTCTCTTTCTGTTATGTTTCACATTGCATTTTCGGATTCACACAGGGCATTTCCTAATTTTCGATCAGAACCGCACGGATCGGGCCGCCGTATTGGTGTTTCTTTTGGATCGGCGCAGCCACGAGAAAATAATGACCAGAGGTCACTTTCTCCAGATTCAGATTTTCAACAATCACCGTGCCTTTTTTCAGTAACTGCTGATGAACATCATTCCCTGATGTCTCATTTCCGACGGTTTCCTGCTCCACACCGAGCAGCACCAGTTTTTTCTCTGCCAGGTAATCTGCCCCATCGCGTGTAATCTGCGCATCGCCGCGGATCAGGAGACGTTCACAGTCTTCTTCCATGACCTCCTCGAGCACTTCTCTTGTCACTTTTCCCTCAAGCTCCGCCACCTGACAGATGCCAAGTGACCGGTCGAGCGTCGTCTGCGCCGTTCCTTCCTCCGTCATCAGATGACGCGGCGCGTCCATTGCGGAAAACTGCTCTCCGGAAATGTCATATAATTTCATATTTTCCTATCCTCAAACCGGGAAACTCCCGTCTTTCTTTTTTCCAATATTTGCCGATACTGCCAGATTCTGCCGGCAGCCAAACCTTGTTTAGTATAGCCTATTTTCGGACGCTTTACAAGGCTCATTTCTGCAAAAATTCTGACTTTTATACAGCAATCCTGTCTGCAATAAACAATTTGTCATTTTCACTCCCCTGATGTATAACAGAAATATCCAAACGGTTACGCTATCTTTCAAAAGGGAGGGAAATCTTATGAAACTCCGGCTAAGCCCGTGGATCTGCGCCACGGCTTCGCCGGAGTTTTTTACACTCTTCTGGTTTACGGAATCAGACGGTGAATGTCTCTTGGAAACAGGGATGCGTTCCGCACATTTTCAAATCCGAGAAGCCGTGCCGTAAACCGCTCCAGCCCAAGACCGAGGCCGCCGTGCGGGGGCATGCCACAGCGGTGCATCATTAGATAGCTCTCAAACGCTTCAACATGCATGCCGCGGCTTTCGAGCTTTTCCACCTGCTCCCGGTAATTGTGGATGCGCTGGCCGCCGGTCGTCACCTCAAGGCCGCGGAACAGAAGGTCAAAGCTTTCCGTCTCTGCCGGATTTTCTCTGCTGTCCATCGCGTAGAACGGGCGCTTGGCGCTTGGATAATGTGTCACAAATACGAAGTCACTGCCTGTCGTTTTCTTCACGTATTCGCACAGCAGTTTTTCCTCCTCCGGTTCAAAGTCCAGTTTCTCCGAAAAGGCTCTTTTGTATACGCGGCTCACCAGCTCTTTCGCCTCGGAAAAACGGATTCTCGGAATCTCCGTGATCACCGGCACCTCTGCTTTTAAAAGCGAAAGCTCCGCTCCGCATGTCTCCTGCAGCCGTCCAAATGTGTACCGCAGCATTTCCTGCTCCATCGCCATGATGTCCTCAAAATTCTCGATATAGCCCATCTCAAAGTCCACGCTTGTATATTCGTTCAGATGACGCGCCGTGTCGTGCTTCTCCGCCCGGAAGACCGGTGCGATCTCATAGACACGCTCGAAGACGCCGACCATCATCTGCTTGTAAAACTGCGGGCTCTGCGCCAGATATGCCCGTTCGCCGAAATACGACAAAGAGAAGATATTAGCTCCGCCCTCGGCTCCCGCCGCTACGAGCTTCGGTGTGTGGATTTCGGTGAAGTGCTGTCCATCCAGAAATTCGCGGAACGCCTGACAGATCTTTGCCTGGATCTGGAAAATCGCGCGCTCTTTTTCGTTGCGCAGCGTAATTGGGCGATAGTCCAGCAGGTTCTCAATCGAAGTGTTGACCCGCCTCTGGTTGATGACAACCGGCGGTACTTCTTCCGGCTCGGAGAGGATTTCCACTTCTAACAGATGCAGGTCATACCCGCTTCTGGAACGCTCTTCACGGATCACCTCCGCGGTAAACCGGACACACGCCTCTTCTTTTAATTCCTCCAATGCAAACCGTGCATACGCCGGCTCGTACACGCACTGTACCATCTGCCGTTTCGTCCGAAGCAGCACAAATGCAAATGAGCTCATTTTTCGGATTTTGTAAATGCTTCCATGTAGCCGCACGATTTCGCCGATGTGTGCTCCTAACTGCTCTGCTTCGAGTTCCTCTGTTTTTCTTACTTTTACGGTATTCATTTCTGTCTTCATAGTCTTTTCTGCCTTTCTGTTCTGATTTTTCTTTATCGCCGCAAAATCAGCAGAAAATCCATATGGACATAATCTGTATGTCCCATACGATCACAACCCTTCTCTGATGTAAATTTCAAGTCATTCCCGCATGGATAAAAAATGGCAAAGAAAAACCACACAGGGTATTTCTTTTTCTCCCGGTGTGGTTTCCCTTTGCCTTATCTTCCACACAGGTACAACACAATCAGCGCCTGTACCTGTGAAGTATAGTAGTCTTCACTCTGATACAAGCGCTATCAATCGTCGTCCCTGTGCATCTGTACGCTGTGCATCTCGTTCATCGTTGATAACCTCTGTTTCGTAGTTTTGTTGTATTATAATTCTGCGTTCCGGTTTTGTCAACCCTTATTTTCCGTAATCGATGATCACCACTTCCGCTTTCGTCCCGATCCGCATCGGCGGTCCCCAGAGACCCACGCCGGATGTGACGATGCTGTACATGTCTCCGACTTTCTTCATCCCGCAGGCATTCTCCCACATCAGGCCGGTAAGGATATTGCCTGGGAAGAGCTGTCCGTCGTGCGTATGGCCGCCAAGATCAAGGTCTGCGCCTGCCTCTGCCAGCTCGGTCAGCTCCGACGGCTGGTGGTCAATCACAAAAACTGGAAGCGACTGGTCCAGTCCGGTAAGCAGTTCGGACGGCGTGTCGCGTGTCTCCTGCGTTTTGCGGATCCGGTCGGGATCTTTTCGGCCCGCCAGATAAAAGGCATCATCGATACAGACCACATCATCCTCCAGCAGATGAATCTTCGCGCGGTCCAGAAACTCACCGAACCGGCGGTCGGCGATGCGCTCCTCCTTCGTCTCAAACGTAAAGCCCGCGAGAATCTTCTCATCGAGATCGTGGTTGCCGTAGCAGGCGTACGTGCCGTACCGGCTCTTTAAGCCCGCCAGAAGATCCGCCACGCGGTCCGGCTCATAGATGGCATCGTACTCATTATCAAAAATATCCCCGGCAATCACAACGACATCCGGCTCCTCAGCATTAATTTTTTCCACCATCTCTTCCATCTGATGACTGCCGATGCTGTACCCCAGATGAAGATCTGCGACGAGAGCAATTTTCAGATGTGCATCCTTTTTCGATGGAACCTCATATCGTGTCGTGTAAATATGGACTGCATGCACCATTCCGTAGATGCACATTCCCGTCACAAAAAGGATCGCGCCAAGGCCGACCGCTTTCAATCCCATCGGAGAATACAGCCAAGTTTTCGTCAGTGCCGTATGCGCAAAAATGAAGCGCAGCAGCACCAGAATCGCGGTGAAGCCAAGAAAATACAGATACATGCCAAGCCAGCAGTTGCTGATGACCTTTAAAATCCGGTGAACGGGATCTCTTTTGATCAGAAAGCTCGTCAGCAGGGAAAGTGCAAAAAATGCATACAGCACCAAAATGACACCCAGCACGGCCGGATGGCGGAACAAAGGATGCACCTCCTTCATCCACCGCAGCAGCCAGTAGGCGGTAAATACATTTGCCAGTATGTAGACCGGCGCAAGAAATATTGCAAGCATACGTATGTTTCCTCTCTTTTTCGATTCAAATACAGGGCAGGAAAAAGCGTGCCGAACGAAACGTTTCCGGCACGCTTTTTTGCCAGGCATTCATCAGAGTTTTTTCTCTATGATATCAAACAGCTCACGTCTCCGCTTCCGCCAGCGCCAGCCATTTGCAAGTTTGTTGTAGAAATAGAACGAATCCACAAGCACCATGTTCAGGCGGCCGATCCGGTCTTTCGTCGTTCCGTTATAATGTTCTCCGCCGCATTCGATCTGCGGGCACGTTTTTACGTAGGCGATCAGATCATCCTCACTTCTGATGGTATCCGGCAGCTCGGTGTACGCTTTTCCGATGCAGTTCAGCCGGTGCGCATCGCTTCCGCCAAAGCCGGGCTTATTGAATTTCTCCGCCAGCCGTTTCGCTTTTGCGTTCGTCTCCGCGCTCTCACACGCATTGAAAATTTCAACAAAATCGAACTGCGGGAGAAGCTGGGCAATCCGCTGCTGATACTTTTTCTTCCGTTCATTCGTGCTGATCATGCTCATAAATTTTTCGCCGTACGGATGCGCCGGTCCTAAAATTCCGCCGTACGCATGGACGATCTTGACAAGGATCGATCCCGGCAGGCCGCGCAGCTCCAGAATTTTTAATTTTACGCCGAACGGCATAATCACAAGAATGTGGCCGCAGTCGCACGTATCGTACTCAACACCTTTTAATACCACAAAATCCTGGTGTGCTCTTCCCTTGATGGCATTCTTCCACTCGCGGTATCCGTCATAGGAATCGTGGTCGGATACCAACATTCCTCCAAATCCTTTTCGTTTCAGTGTTCGGATGTACTCCTCAATCATGACTTTTCCATCCATCGAACCCTCTTTTGTGTGGCAGTGCATATCAAATTTCATGCAAAACGCCTCCTTTTATCTTCCATGTTCGAAAACCATTTCGTTTTTCCTATTTTTCTGGAATCGTTTCGGATGGTTCCGCCGCGTTTTTGGCGCGGCAGAATCGATAGTTTGTACCATCTAACTTTATTTTACCACTTTTTCCACAAAAGAAAAAGAAATTTCTTCTGAAGATCTGGTAAATTTTCCTTAAGGAATGGAGTTTTTAGACAATTCCTGTTCTTTGTCCCTGTTTTTACCGTGTTCTTTTTGCTATGATAAAAACAGCTTATTTTACTTGATCGGAGGAACACATTATGAATTCACAGGACATTACCCGCGCACTGATCGACACAACAGTTGCACGCGCGATGGTGGAGATGGACGCAGATCCGAAACGCAGCGTCCGCAAGCTCTGCGATCTTGGCCGCCAATTTTCCCGCGGCCGCTTTCAGAATCAGATTTTTGCCATTTTTCAGGATCTTCTGCGCAACGATGAAAGCCCGTATTATCAGGCGATCGACTTTCTGCTGCGCAGCAACGATCCGGAAGCGCTTCGTCAGTTCGGCATCAACATCGGCTACAACAGTTTTACCTACGGTGCGCAGATTCTGCGCCAGAAGCAGAAAGAACTTTCCTTTGCTGTTCCCTGGGTTGTCAAGCTCCGTCTCGACAGCCGCATCCCGGACACTTACGATTCCTCGTTTTTTGCATCCGTGGTCAGAACCGGTCTGACATACGGCATCTACTCTTATCAGCTCCGCTCCATGGATCATCATGAGGATATGGAATCCTACCTTGCCGTTATCCAGTCGCATCCGGAATGCGCGTTTCTCTGGTTTCTTTCCGATACGCCGCTTACCGAAAAACAGCAGAAACTGCTTTTATCCTGCCCGAACCTGATGGTTTCTCTTCCAATTGATGCCCCCTCAACGGCTTCCATGGCAAAAGCCCTGCGCCGTCAGAAAACGCTGTTCGGTATGCACAAAGTCTATCAGGATGCAGATGCTGCCGCTTATCTGCTCTCTTTTGACCACCTGTATTCCCAGATGGAACAGAGTGTCTTTTTCTTTCTGGTCGCAGATGATTCGTGCTCAAAAGAAAGTATCCGGGCTGTTTCCGATGTTGTTCAACAGTACCGCTTCACCCCCATACAGCCATTCTTCCCGATCGAAGTGCAGGAAGACTCCCGCAAAATTGAGCAGATTATCACCGCCAATCCGGCGTATCTGCTGCTTCTGCCGGATCACATGGCCCGCACACTCGATACGCCCACCGTTTCCTTTGAAGAGTTGTCTCTTCGGAATATATTTTACCGTGAACTGCTCGCAGATGCATAAAAGTACAGCCAAAGCGGAATTTTATTTCTTTGGTTCCGCTTTGGCTGCTATTTTTTCTGATGATCTGCATATCACTTCTTTCAGTTCTTCGACAAACGTTTCCGGTTCCAGCTCGCTTTCCATGGAAAACCAGCGCAGAACCGCGGTCAGGAAGGCATCACAGAAGAACGTTACAAACAGTTTCTGATTCTGTACCTGAAAGAGATCCTGTACAAAAAACGCCATGACCGGCTCGAGCATCTCGTAAAAGTAATCCTTAAAACTGTTCTGCCCTTCGATCCTCAGGGCACTCTGGTAAAATGCTTTATTCTGATAGAAAATATTGCAGACCGCCACCAGCACATCCCATTCATTCTCAAAGTTCTTTCCGCCCATGTTTGTCAGAAAGTCCACATAAAAGATCCAGTTTACCAGATCGTATTTATCTTTAAAATGATAATAAAAGCTTTTCCGGTTCAGACCGCATTCCTCGCAGAGATCTGAAATACTGATTTTCGCAAAAGACTTGCATACCATCAATTTTTTCATTGCATCTGCAAGCGCACTCTTTGTACTGTTGGAATCCGCCATCTCTTCTCTCCCTCTCTTTTCGACCGTTTGTGCTATTATTCTACACCATCTTTTTCCTTTATGCAAGAAAAGCGCACCAGGAAAAGGCTGTATTTCCTTTTTCTGGCACGCTTTTTGCAATCATGCTTCTTCCGTTTTTCCATCTGCCTCCAGTGTGAACCAGAATGCCACACCGTTGTCGTAATTCTGGCAGCCGCACTGCTGCTGGAAGGAATCCATAATGGCTTTTACGATGGAAAGGCCGATGCCGCTTCCGCCGTATTCCCTTGTTCTCGCTTTGTCCACCTTGAAGAATTTCACCCATACCTTGTCGAGATCCTCCTCCGGGATCGGGTCCCCGGTATTGAAAACGGTTGTCTTTACGACATTCCCTTCTTTTTTGCAGCTGATCTCAATCGTGTGGTCGTAGTCCAGATGGTTTAGGGCATTCGTCAGATAGTTGGTGATAACCTCCTCGACTTTGAATTCATCGCCCCAGACATAGAGCGGGTCGCCGCCGGTAAAGAGCACTTTTGCCTCTTTCTGGCGGATCAGGATGTCGGAGGACTGCAGCACGCCTTTAATCACGGCGTTCAGATCGAACCGTTCCATATTGACCTGATCCTCACCGAACTCGAGTTGGTTCAGGTTCAGGAGTTTTTTGACCATCTCGTTCATCTTTGCCGCCTCGTCGATGATGACATCGCAGTAGAACTCGCGGCTTTCCTCGTCGTCGTTGATGTTGTCTTTCAGGCCTTCCGCATAACCCTGAATCAGAGCGATCGGGGTTTTCAGCTCATGTGTGACATTTGCGAGAAACTCGCGGCGCATTTCATCAATCTGCGTTTTTTTGTCAATATCTTTCTGCAGCTCAACGTTCGCACTTTTCAGCTCGGAAATCGCCTGCTCAAGCTGTTCGGACATGACATTGAAGTTGTTTCCAAGCTCGCCGATCTCGTCTTTTCCGCCGCTCACGTAGCGGGCATCGAAGTCAAGGGCTGCCATTTTTTTCGAAATTTCGGTCAGCTCCTGCACCGGACGGACGATCTGGCGGGTGATGATCCAGATCACAATGGCACCGATGATGATGATCGGAATGCCGATAAAGAGGTAAAACTGGTTGGAAAGGCCGACCGCATCCGTGATGCTCTCCAGCGGGCATCTTGCAAAGTAGCAGTTTCCATTGTCAAACCAGCCGATGATCTGCAGATACTCGGCATCGGCGTGGCTGTCGTAGAATTTCTGGATCTGATAGTTGTCTTTGCTGTCAACGACTTTGGTATTTGCCTGCTCGTTTCCGCTGATCAGGCCGAAGATCAGGGTCTGGAGGCTCTGGCGGTCGGTTGCGTTGGAATAGACGAAGCTGCTGAGCTCCGGTCCGGTGATAATGACTTTCAGGTTGTTGGTAGCGCAGAACTGCTCGAAGGTATCAGGGATATCGTCGCTGTCTCCGCCTGTCGCATTCAGTTTCTGAAAGCTCTCTGCCAGAATGTGTTCTTTATCCCGGATATAAAAGGACCCGAGAAAGAAGTAATTGATCAGGCCGATGATAAGCAGGGTAGCCGCCATGGTCGCAATAAAAGTGTAGGCAATTCGTTTTTTGACGGAGTGTTTTCTTCCCTTTTGTGGCATTTTCAAGTGAAACCGGTGCTTTTTCTCCGTCTGGTTTCCCATTGTCACACGAGAATCTTCTGCAGGTATCTCCATGGAAGTCTCATTTTGTTTTTCTGTTCCGTTCATGATTCGTCCGCCTCGAATTTATAGCCCATGCCCCAGATGGTCTTGATTAAATCGCCTTTGTCGCCCATTTTGCTGCGAAGTTTTTTGACGTGGGTGTCGATGGTGCGGGCGTCGCCGTAGTAGTCGTAGTTCCAGACGTTGTTCAGGATTTTTTCTCTGGAGAGGGCGATTCCCTGGTTTTCGAGGAAGTAGGTGAGGAGTTCGAATTCTTTATAGCTTAACTCCATTGGTTTTCCGTCAATGGATGCCATGTGGGCGGCTTTGTCGATGCGGATGCCGCCGGCTTCTAATACGTCGTCTTCGCCGGTTTTGCCGCTGCGGCGCAGGATGGCTTCGACGCGGGCGACGAGGATTTTCGGGGAGAATGGTTTTGAGATGTATTCGTCTACGCCGAGGTCAAAGCCGAGGAGTTCATCGCGTTCTTCGCTTTTGGCGGTGAGCATGATGATCGGGACTTTGGAGTTCTGGCGGATTTCGCGGCAGACCTGCCAGCCGTCCATTTTGGGCATCATGACGTCGAGGATGATGAGGGCGATGTCTTTCTGGGCGTAGAAGGTGTCTACGGCCTGTTCGCCGTCACCGGCTTCGATGACGTCGTATCCGGCTTTTACTAAGAAATCTTTGACGAGTTTGCGCATGCGGCTTTCGTCGTCTACTACTAGGATTTTTAATTTTTCCATGAGTTTTGTCTCCTTTATATGACGGACGGAAAACGCCCGGCTGCCCACCCGCTCGTGCTTTTTCCTGATCTCGTTGTGTTTTTATGTTTGATATTTTTACCATTTTACTTTAACATGGGTTTATGTTTTTTCTGTGAAATGGGGTGAGTTTATTTTAACATATAGAAAGGGAGTTGGAAACTTCTATTTTTTGTATTGATTAAATTTGGGTATGAAAAAAGATCTCCTGGGGTTGGCAGGAGATCTTTTTTCATACGGGTTATTCTTCTTCGTCGAGATAGTATCTACCGTAGGCGTCGGCTGCTTTAATGGCGGCGAAGACGGTCTCCGGGGTTACTTCGAATGGCATGTTGTGGAGGGTGTCGGTCTCTGCGCATGCGGTTTTGGCTACTTCCATGAGCTGGTCGTCGGTTACGTTTCCGGCACCGAGTTCAGCCAAGGTGACTGGGAGACCGACTTCGATGCACCATAAGATGATGTCTTCGAGTTCATCGAGCGGTACGTTTTCCAGGACGAGCTGAGTCAGGGTTCCGAAGGCTACTTTTTCACCGTGGTACATGTGATGGCACTCTTCGAGTACGGTGAAGCCGTTGTGGATGGCGTGGGCTCCTGCGAGGCCTGCGCTTTCAAAACCGATTCCGGAAAGGAGGGTGTTGGCCTCGATGACTTTCTCGACTGCCGGGGTGCATACGCCGGCTTCAAGAGCGATTTTGGCTTTTACACCTTCTTCCATCAGAGTGTCAAAGCAGAGTTTCGCGAGTGCCATCGCTGCCTCGGTTGTTTTTCCACCGGCGCAGGAAGTAGCTCCGCTTCTCTGGCAGGCTCTTGCTTCAAAATAGGTGGCAAGTGCATCACCCATTCCGGCTACGGTCAGGCGGACTGGAGATTTTACGATGATGTCGGTGTCCATCAGAACCAGGTTCGGGTTTGCCGGAAGGAAGAGGTATTTCTCGAATACACCCTCTTCTGTGTATACAACAGACAGTGCGCTGCACGGTGCATCGGTCGATGCGATGGTCGGGCAGATGAATACTGGTTTTTCTGCGTAGTAGGCAACTGCTTTTGCGGTATCAAAAATTTTGCCTCCGCCGACACCGATGACCAGATCACAGCCTTTTTCTTTCACGATAGCAACCAGACGGTTGATCTCACTCTCACAGCACTCGCCGTTGAAATAATCAAAAACAACGTTGCAGTCGCTTCCCGCAAAGCTTTCTTCGATCATTGTTCCGATCCGTCTGTAGCCTCCCTGGCTGATCAGAACCAGTGCTTTCTTTCCGCATTTTGCAGCATATGTTCCGATGTTTTTCATTTCCCCTGCGCCCTGTAAATATTTGGAAGGGCTGATTAAAATTTTTGCCATTTCTCTTACGCTCCTTTTTTGTTTTTTGAACGTCATCCTCCGCTTCTGGCGTTTTCTGCGAAAAACGAGTTTACTGCAGAACTTGTCTTTATTATAATAACTGTGCTGTAAAATTGCAAGAATATTTCCATCCAAAAAGCACCCAGGAAGTTCACATATTTCCCGGGATTTTTCGGTTTATTCTGCCTGATCGTAAATGATTTTGCAACGCAGCAGTCCTGTGCGTCGTTTGGGTAGGTATACGGTGCAAACAGATAGACAACTGTCGGGGCATCGTAAAAAGCATTCTGGATTGTGCTGTCATCAGCGATGCTGTCGGCTTCGAGAATTTTGTCCAGTTCTTCCTTTTTGATCTGCTCCGGCTGGTAAAACGGGTGGAATGTCTGGCTTTGATTAAAGTAACCGCCCCTCTGATACGTTTTCACATAAATTGGCTAAGGGTTGGCTGTGTTGACGATCGCATCGGCATGAACTTTTGTGATGTCGTTTCGGATGATTTTAAATGGCATGGGGATCACCTTCTTTCGTGGGATTTATAGCTGTTTTAATTTATAAGTTGCAAACAGCGTATAATGGTATATTTACCATCCGCTCCTGCTCTTTATACTTCAATGTTGAAAATCGAACTGCTTCTTCCGGCTGGAACTTTTCGCAATATGTTTTAAGACTATGGGATCGAATGTTCTGTTCCGCCTTTACTTCAATCGGCACAATACTCTTTGCCTTCTGAATCAGAAAATCCTGCTCGAAAGTTGCTTTTTCATTTCCATAATAATATGGCGTATAAGGGGTATCTGAAATCAACTGCTGCAGAACGTACTGTTCTGTAAGCGCGCCTTTAAATTCAACAAAAATATCGTTCCCCTCCAATATGGATTCTGCTGGCAGTTCACTCATTGCTCCGAGCAGTCCTACATCCAGTACGAATAATTTATATGCATTCATATTTTTATACGCCTTCAGCGGCATATGAGGCTCATTTACCCGGTTGACTTTATATACTAATCCACAATCCAGAAGCCACTGAATTGCTATTTCAAATTCGCTGCTTCTGGCTCCTTTCTTTATCTGTCCAAAGAAAAATTTTTTATTCTCCTTCGCCAGCTGCATCGGAATAGAATCCCATACCATTCGTATTCTTGGGAGAACTTTTGCTTCAATATGCTTTCCAAAATCACCCTCATACTGCCGTACAATATCACTCTGTATCTGTCGTACTTCTGCATAATCTTTATTCAAGCGAAATGCATCTACAACTGCTGGCATGCCGCCTGTATAATAATAATTTTTCAGCCAGAACAAATATTTATCCGCAAAATTGTCAATTAAATTGTAATCCTTTGTTTCCAATGCACTTTCCAGCCCTTCTTCGTCCATAGCGCACAGGAATTCTCTAAAATTGAATGGATATAAATCCAGTAAATCTACTTTTCCCACCGGATAGGATATTCCCTCATGAAGCGCCACGCCAAGAAGTGAACCTGCTGCTATTACATGATATTCCGGTGCTTCTTCGCAAAAATATTTCAAAGATTCCAACGCTTTCGGTGCATTTTGAATTTCATCCAGAACAATCAATGTATTCTCTGGGGTGATCGTTACGCCTGATTCAATATTGAGGTTCATAATAATACGTTTTATATCGAAATCCGTATCGAAAACCGCCTGCATTCTCTGATTATTGTAAAAAGAAATGTAGGCGGTTTTTTCATAATATGTCTTACCAAATTCTTTCATTAACCACGTTTTACCAACCTGCCGGGCTCCCATTAAAATCAGTGGTTTTCTGTTACTTTTTTTCTTCCAGTCTAATAGTTTATCCATTGCAAATCGACGCATGCTGACCTTCCTCCATTTCTCTTTTTTATTATTTCACATTTTTCCCTGGTTATTCTTACTCTAATTTAACATTTTTCCCGACCTAATTCAATATAAAATTAACATTTTTCCCGACTTCACCGGAACAGAATCTGCTGTGAAACCTTCTCTTAAGACAAACATAATCTCTCCACGGAAAAATACGACGGCCAGCCACCGTCGTATTTTTCGTTATCGAATATTTTTATTTTTCTTCTCTGATCAGTCTGAGTCCGTCTTTTTCCAGCAGATACTCCTTCCCGCACACCTCTCCGATATACTTCCTGTCATGCGAAATGCTGATGATGGCGCCTGGAAATTCGCGGAGCATTTTTCTTATGACCGGTCCCGATAAGGGTGAAAAGTTTCGGGTTGGTTCATCCAGAATCAGCACATTGGCATTGCCAAGGCTCATTTTCAGAAGCAATACTTTTGCCTTCTGGCCGCCGGACAGTTCGCGGATGGGGTGATCCATCTCGTCTGCCGTGTACTTCAGCGACCCAAGATACGTTCGTATCTTCGTCCTCTCACTCTTCTCCCCGGTGGAATCCAGAAAATCGACCGGCGTCATGGAAAAATCCAGCTGATCCTCGTAGTTCTGCGGCATGTAATCTACGCGGAGATCCTCCCGTTCTTTCAGCTCTGCCGCAATCTTTTTCAGCAGTGTTGTCTTGCCTGCCCCGTTCGGGCCGACAATGCATATTTTTTCCGGTCCTCTTATCTTTAAGGTGATATTTTCCGCCAGAACCCGCTCCCCATCCGGCGTTTCCAGTTTCGGAAGCTGATATTCGATGACCGTTTTCCCGGCGGGCATGGCTGCCTCTGCTCCTCCAAGCTGGAAGTAAATCGCTTCCTCCTGCTCCGGCATTTCTGTCATGCGGGCATCTTCTTTTTCAAATCTGCGGTTCATCGCCTTTACGGTATGCATTTTGTCCTTCAGATTTTTCGCCACGGACGGTGCCTGACGGGAACAGTTGCTCAAGGCGTTCTGCACGCTCTGGTATACCTTTCGGTATTTCTCATCGCGCAGCGCTTTCTCTCTCCTGTCACTCTGCGCCTTCTGTTCCTGGCGCTCGAAATTCTGCAGGCGCTCCTCTACATACGTCCGATAGGGAAGTTTCGCAACCGTGTATCTCGATTTTGTCTTCCGCACAATCTGTTCAATATGAATGACCATATTTGCCGTGTTTTCAATCAGCGTTTCATCGTGCGAAATAAAAACAACAATATGCTCCCATTCGCGGATCAGTTTCTCCAGAAGTTCCAGTGTCGCAAGATCAATATCATTTGACGGCTCATCCAGCAGAAGGACCGTGACATCCTCCATGAGAAGACGCATCATCTGCGCTTTCACCTTCTCGCCGCCGGAAAGCTCACTCATCTGCTGATCCCGATAGAAAAACTCTTCCGTCAGACCAAATTTTCTTGCCAGCACCGCCAGATCCTTCGGTGTCTGATCCCAGAACTTTTCTTTTTCATAGAAATACTCATACACCGTCTTCGTTTTCTCCGCCTCCGGAAGTTCCTGCGGCAGATATCCAAGCCGCTCCTTTCCGATGATGCGCTCGCCTGTGGATTCGATGTAATCTTCCGTCAGTGCGGGATCGTACATCCACTTCAGCAGCGTCGATTTTCCGTTTCCCTCCTCTCCAATGATAACGGCCTTATCACCGTCATTCAGTACAAGCTGAAAATCTTCGAGAATCACCCGCAGATCTTTTTTATGTGTCAGTGTTAATTTTTTTATCTGCATCATACAGAAGTCCCCTTTGCTCCGGCAGCCTCTTTTCTGCTTTTTTACGCAAAACGAGCCTGCCCTGCGTACGCAAAACAGACCCGCAAAAAAATATCCCTGTTCTATTCTCATAAAAAAGGGAGATGATTCAGCGATTCTCGTCTTTAAGCGTACACGAAAAACAGGCCTGTTTTCCAGGCTGCCCGTTCTTTGTGTTTTTCTTAAAGTCGATTATCGCAGAAACATTCCCTCACCTTTACACCAATGGTGCTCTTTCTTTTTATTTTCTGTTCCCTATTATAGGACAACTTACAGATAAATGCAATCCGTTTTTTTACAAATTGAGAAGTTCCTCTGCCAGCGCCTGTGCATGTTCCAGATACCAGCCGTCTTCGTCCTCTTCTGCTTCCACAAACTCGATATACTCATTCAGCGTGGCCAGCTTCACATCCAGATTGAACTGTTCGCGTGAAATCTTTGTCTTTAACGCTTCATACATCCGATCCAGAAACAGCTCTTTCTGTGCATCGTTCATGTAGAACGGGAAAGTACTCCGTGTCTCGGTCGCATGTGCCAGGAATCTTGCAATGTCCAGAGAATACGGCATCATTCCACCAAATCCCCAGTCAATCATGACAACATTTTCGCCGTCATAGATCACATTCCACTGCAGGAAATCACCGTTTGACATCGTACATGGACAGATCAGCTGGCGGTCCAGGAACATCTGATACGCTTTCCGCAGAATTGGATCATCCACTACGGACGATGCTCGGCGCAGAACGCGTTTCCAGTATTCGACAAATCTCTGCTCCACTTCATTTTCCGGCGCTTTGTCCATCGACGGTGTCCAGAAATACGACTGAATTTTACTTAAGGTTTCTGCCGCTTTTTCTGTTGTCTCGTCCGTCATATCCCGCATGTCGTTTCCTTCTACATACTTCATGCAGATCCAGTCCGCATCCTCTGCCTGCCGCATGCCGACATACTGCGGTACGTGAAACTCTCCTTTTGACAGATACTGCACATAAATCTGCGCTTCTTTGCTGCCGGTTTTCTTCAGTGTATATTTTCCTGCATCTGTCTCGATCACATACACATCGTACTCCCGCACTTCATCTTCCGCCTCGCCCCACTGCTCGCAGATGCGGGAAACTGCTTTTACCGGTTCTCCGATGATTTCAAATGCCATTGTTTTGATTTCATCTGAATCTACTGATTTCTGAAAATTTCCTAACTCCATCTCTTTTGTCAAATCCTTCTCTTTTTCACATTATTCTACTACTATATCACATCTGTGACACTTTTGTCATTCTATCTTTCTGGCTTTTAAAAGCTTTGGAAAGTTTTTTCACAAAAAAGCAGGCGCACCAGACATTGCCGTCTGATGCGCCCGTATCTGTCAATTTTATGATCCAATCGAGTATTCCATCGATGCCACGCTTAAGATAACGGTTGCGCTTTCATCCCCTTCCGTAAAAGCCGTCAGCTGCAGAACCGTATCCTGCTCCCCCTGCCACTGATAAATCTGATTTCCGAGTCCAGTTGCAATTCCTCCGCCGTATAAAGAATTCAGTTCGTCTACTTCTTTCTGAATCCATGTATTGGCATCCTGTTCGATGTCAAAAGTAAAGGAAACCTGACTCAGCTGACCGTCCGAAAATTCCAGATCCATGTTAGATTCTGCATTTTCCAGGGAAAATTTTTCTTTGCTCTCGTATGTCTTTGTGCTGCTCTCATCACCCTGTCCCAGATCTTTTTCATCAAACTTCAGGAAGCTCTGTTTGAAAAGCTGTTCCGAATCCGTTCCCCATTCAAAATCCGCATACTGGAAAACCTGCTCCTCTGTACAGAGTTCCTTTAAATCCAGATCTCTGCTCTGTGATCCTCCTGCAGATGCGCAGCCCGCCAGCAAAAACAAAGGTAATAAAAAGATTGTCTGTCTTATCTTCATAAACTTCCCCCCTTCTGTTTCCTGATTTTTTAATTAATACTGAATATTCTATCGTTTCTTTATTTTTTCTGTAAATTTATGGTATCATACTTTATTCTGCTGCGCAATACTTTTATCATGTTTCTATTTGCATCAAAGGAATGGCCGCCTCATGATATGCATAGAAAAAGACCGGTAACCCGATCTTTTTCCATACACCTTTTATCCAATTACACTCGTGCCAAATGGCATAAACGAAAGCCTTGCCATCTTGAAAAACTGCCGTCCAAACGGAATTCCAACAATCGTAATACACCAGATGCATCCTGCAAAAATCCATGCAAGTCCGCCGAACATGCCTCCAAATATAAACCACAGAATATTTCCCAAAGTTCTCATATCCGCATCTCCCCTGACGCCATTCCAGACACTGCCAGCTATCCATTATTTTGTGAACAGTTTGCCGCATCGATCGCCAGCACCAGTAATAATGCCGGAATTTCATTGCTCGGATTATCATATTCGATGACATACATGTCACCCCAGCTCAGAAGTTTTTTATGTACGTGGACGACTGCACTGCAGGCTTCATATACATCGTAATCCCATCCCATGAAGTCACCTTCTGCACGCCATCCCATGAAATCTACATCGTATTTGGGGCGGAACAGTGCAAAACGTTTTTCGATATGTCCCATTAACTGCCCGTTCCATTCAATTTCGAAAGTCGGAAGAAAGCAAAATAATTTCTGTTTGATAAACCCAATTTCATTATGCGCCGCATCGTACACATGCAGACGGTGTCCCAGCGAGATAAATTCATTTTTCACAAAATACTTTTGGTTCCCCTGCTCGTCATAGATATCATACGTGTCTGACCAGGAAAATACACGTTGTTTGATTAGTAACTGCATATCTGCTCCCCTTTTCATTTTTCTATCAGATAATCAACTTTTTTATGGAAAATTTTTCCTTTTCCCCTTAATTTTCGACCGCGATTTTGACCCCATTTTTTTCGGTCTGAAACAGTCTATAGCAAAACCTCCATATATCGCAGCACCTTTGGCTTCACACGAAGCTGATCTGCGTACTGCATCAGTCTGTGAATGTTCTTATCCTTGGATGCTGCATAGCGTTTCATAGCTTCTCCGACAATCTGTATATCACTGCCGCTGCCGCGCAGGATGTCACACAGCGTCCGTTCCAAATTGTAAACACGAATTGGATTGCCGGATGGGGATTTCATTTCAATTCTGCCAAGTTCATAGTTCTCCGGCACAACGCGCTTGACAATTAGATTTTCCCGTTTCAAGGATGAAGCATTGTAGCCTTTGGGAAAGGTCATCGTATATTTTGCCGGGGTACGATCCGAATAGCCCCGCAGATACAAAGCAGTATCGTGCGAATAAATTCCGCGCCCATACTTTCGCTGTAAAAGGTAGAAATCATCCTCCCATACGTCGCTCCACACATACAGGCCACGCCCGAAGCGGTATATCTCGCCGCTCTTGACAAACTTCTGTAAAACGCTGCGGTGCAGTCCGGCTTCTGTTACTTGCGCTGCGGTAATCGTACCGTCCTCTGACGCTTCTCGCAGTTCTTCGATTTTCTCCTTAACATTCATGTTTCTCACCCCTCTTTGACAATCACACATTATATTATATTGAAATAATGTGTGATTGTCAACTGTAAAGCGACGAACACACATTAAATTACGCAAAAATAATGTGTGATTGTCAGATACCAGGGAATTTCTAACATGTACTTAAGTAAAAAACAAAGAACGGCATAGCCGTTAAGCTATATCGTTCCTTGTTTCCATATTTTTTAAATTACCACCGCATTACTGGCGTTTTTTCTGCGGACGGTTTCTTCCAGCACACCGAAAAATCCTGCCACCAGCGCCATTAAAATGCCGGTCAAGGTCGCATCTCCTGTTTCTAGGCTTCCGGCTTTGGTGATAGTCGTACATTTTTCATTGTCATTCACAATGTTTCCAGTTCTTACGATTAGGACCGTAGTTCTTATGAAGCGGTTATGGCATAATCAATATATAGAAGCAAATGCAATTGATAAGTTACGGAATATATTGGGCTACAATGCGAAAGGTATCATGACGCATTATTCGGATGACAATGTGTTTTAAAGCCTGTATAAATCGGCACATGCATAGAACATAATGAAACAGCCTCACCCCTGAAAGTCCCGGTAGTGAGGCTGTATTCTTTTCCTTAATCTTTTTCTGTTAATTTCACCCGTTCTCCATTTGTCAGTTCTGATGTGCTTACGACCATCGGTTCGTCTACTTCTGATAAAAGTACCACGAAATCTGAATTTCTATTTGGAAAACATGTCACAGCTTTTTCTTCCAGAATATTTTCATACCCCCAGGCTCCCTTCTGACGCTTAATATAATAGACACACGTTTTTCCAAAGTCTCCTTCATGAATCGCCTGCCGTGTGATCACTTTTGGAAAAACATCTTCAGAAGTGATTTCGATTTTTCCCTCAACGTTTTCACCAATCGAATGTTTTTCATACAGATCTACCGTAAGCTCATACAAATCATCCTTTCGAATGACAGAACACACTTTTCCAACCAGAAGATCTCTGCCCTCCTGCAGCAAAGATTCCGGAACGTTATCATACATGCTGATATAGCCAATTGCCTGATCAGCTGCGCTTACTTCCAAATCAACTGGAAATTCATACTCAATGCTGCCTTCCTGTGCCTCCTCTGTCCAGACGGAAGGAAGCGTTTTGTTCTCTTCTTTGACCGACCAAAACGTTGCGGCAGTTAAAAACAGAAACCACAGAGCGATTAACCCTATACTTATTTTTTTGAACTTCATCGTACTTTCTTCCCCTCTACGCTTTCACACCGGACATACTGATTCCCTGTATCAAATAGTCCTGTCCCATTAAGAATATCAATAAAACTGGTACTGCGTAAAAAACGGACGCTGCATAAAAGATATCCGGCTGTTCCTCTAAAATCTGGCAAAGATACACGGATAACGGCTGCTGATATGGCTCTCTCAAAAAAATGACCGCCTGGTCTACAATATTCCAATTGTCAATAAAAATCAGGATTAATGCAGCAGCAATGGCTGAACTCAAATTAGGCTTTACAATGGAACGATAAATTCTGTATTCGCTGGCTCCGTCCAGTCTGGCTGCTTCTAACGTTTCCTGCGGAAAATCCTGTATCTGCTGACGAATCAGAAATACCCCCAATGGCTGAAACATTGCCGGAAGAATAATTGCCAAGGACGAATTTTGAATGCCCAGCCAATTCGCCACTAAATAATTTGGCACTAAAGTCAGCTGCAGCGGCATAAGCATGACAATCATGTAAAGATAGAACAAAATCTCCTTGTATTTCCACCTGCATTGCCAAAAGCCGTATGCGGCAAGCGGTGCAAGCAAAAGCTGTCCAATCAAAACCGGAATAGTAATAATCAGGGAATTCCACATCATCCGCAAATACAAAGGTCTCTTAAAGAGCAATATAAGATACTCTTCTGGAACTTGTACCGACTTTCCAGCCACAAACAACAACGGAATGACTGCCAAAATGACAGCTCCCATGCAGATCAGCTTTTCGAAAAAATTCGAATATCTCTTTTTCATAAAATCACCCACAAAAGATCTTTACAAATAATCCAGATTCTTCCTCTGGACCCGATAAATGATGCCCAGAAAGATTCCCAGTATGAGAAACATACACCATGCTGCAGCAGACAATTTCTGCATATTAAGTGACAAAAACTGGTTATTCATATAGTGCTGCAGCATATAAACATACGGTGATGGATAGGCCCCATACAGCATATAGATCTCTTTAAAAACCTTAAAAGAATTCACGATCGACATCAACAGCACAACTAACGTCGTTGGTTTTAATAAGATCCATGTAATATATTGGAATTCCTGCCGCCCTGTAGCTCCATCCAGCTGGCACTGCTCATGATAGATCTGCGGAATCCAGTTTATCCCGGACCAGAAAAGGACAATCGAAAAACTGATATTTTTCCACAGATACATCAGGATAATAATCAAAATGGCCCATCTGGAATTCTCAATATCGAACATGTTTTTTCCAAAAAGCTGTAAAAACCCATCCAGAAAACCATTTCTCTCAAACAAATATTTCCAGAAAGCAATCACCGTTCCAGATGGAACGATTAATGGGATCAGGAGCAGGATAAGAAGAATTCGACCTCTCCTCTGCTTTTTCAAAACCAGTACCAGAAGCAAAGCAATCGCCATTCCCAGCGGTATTGCAATCCCGCAAAAAATTCCGGTATTACGGAGTGCTGAAAGGAATAACTCATTTTCGAATAACAGTTTAAAGTTTTTAAGACCCACCCATTCCTTGTTCATCATGTTGTCAATCACTGCAAAATACAAGGACAGAAGAAACGGCACGATGTAAAAAGCCATGATCCCGATAAAACTTGGAAGGATAAAACACATATAAATAAAATTTCGTTTTTTCATTTCATATACCTGATTCCATGGATTAAGGACAGCTTCTACTCATTAACATAAAGCTCTGCTCTTTGCTGAAAAAGCTTCGCACATTCCTCTGGGGTGATTTTCTGCTCCATACATTCGTTTCGAATTTCAGTCAAAATACTGTCTAACTGTAAATCCCGAAAAGCTTTTGCAGAAACTTTTTCATTGTATGCTTCCCATTTTTCTGCTGTGTCGTCATCATTTTCCAATTGATACGCAACAAGCTGCCGTGTGTTTTCTTTGTTCAGCATACTGCCATAGGTAAAGAAATTTCTGTAGTAAGAATCACTGTTTGCATCTTCGAACTCAAATTGTTTCTGACCAATGCAGAATTTGATAAATTCCCATGCAAGCGCTTTATCTTTGCAGCCTGAACTCATGGAAAAGTCCTCACCAATTCTCAAGAAAGGAATTTTTCCATCCGTTGATTTCAACAGGATCGGTTTTGTTGCCGTATCGGTTTCTTCAAACATTCCGCTCGGAGAACCTTCGAGTAAATTTGTAAATGTATTCAGCAGGACACTCTTTCCGGAAAAGCTTTTAATATCCGTAAATGCATGGGTCGCATAGGATGGTTGATATTGATACAGTTCCTGCATTTTTCTCAGAAAATCCACATAATTTTCTGAATCAAAATTTACTTCTTCCTTCTTCAAATAAGCTCTGTCCTCTGTCATCGGCAGAAACACGTAAATATTGTTTTGTACATCAATCGTAAAATCATCATCTGCAATTGGCTTGGCCTGCTGATATAACTCATATAAATCATTGATATCCATTTCGTCCGGGACTTCATAATTCAGTTCATCCGTTATGTTTCTATTCAACCGAAGCATAACATAATAAAAACCTTCCGGAATTTGATACAGTTTTCCATCGACTTCTGCTGCTCGCAGGATATTATCGTAATAATCATCTCTGTTAAAATTAGGATCTGCATCAATATACTGATTTAAGTCCTCGAAATAGCCGCTGCCTTTCGTCTTAATTTCCGATGGTAAATACGTTGCATCATAAATATCCGCCCGTTGATCCGATGCAAGTTCTGTAAGCAAGGTATTTAAGCCTTCATTATACTGTTCATCCGTAACATCATTGTCAAAAACAACCTTTGTTTCAATTTTTACGCCTGGATGCTCCTTCATAAATAAATCAATCATATGCTGGGTCTGCGGCTCAATAAATAAGGTTCCATATGTAAGCGTTCCTTCCAAATCAGCTCCCTCTTCATAGACAGAAATATCATTTCTCACATCTTTTTCATCTTGGGACCCACTTTGTGTGCTTCCACAGGCACCAATCGCTGCTGCACATAGCATTCCAATTACCACGCAGGATACCTTTTTACCATATTTTCCGAGTTTTTTCATAGGCACTTTTCCTTTCAATTTTTCTCACCGCTTATATTTCTATATTTTATTATATACCCTCCGTTTCATTGACAATATGCTTATTTTTACTATATTTTCAGAATTATTTTTATTAGTTTTGCACATAAAAATGCCCTGACACTTTTTCCTTTTTGAAAAATAGCATCCGGGCATATCTCCTAATATTATCAAATCACTTTATTTCACTCTCTGATAATTTTATCTTCTAAACTATAAATGAGCAAATCCAAAATATTGCACAAAAGAAAGACACCCTCTGT
>NZ_QUGQ01000019.1:3807-79915 GCF_003479155.1 Blautia sp. AF19-1 | reverse complement strand
ACTACGAAAGAACTATAACACGTTGAAAACTTATTGATCAGCTGAAGCGGAAATGCGTTCAGTTACATCCGGAAAGGCTGATCAGTTCTTAGCGGAATGCGTGGTCCGATGAGCCGGAATTTGCACCATTTCACAAAAAAATACTCGTATATTATTCCGAGCATTCTTCTTGCTATTTATTCTTTCTTGAATATCCACCACCAGGTCAAACTTCCGTTTTTCTGATTTCACAACTTTCTGATCAGATGCTTTTTCTTTTTTCTCAGGTAATTCTTTCTCTCCGGCAATTATTTTTTTCAGATTTTCTTCTGTATAATCTTCTCCCAGAGAACGGAATCTGATAAAACGCTTCTGCTCGTTTCCACATATTGCAGTATGCTTTCCACGTTTAATCTCATACCCTTCCTGCTGCAATAATTTCAGAAGCACTTCAAAATCTTCCGGCTTCTGCTCCAGACACCTCAGAATATCTTCCCGGATGACATCCCTCATACTGATCCGTTCCGGGTACTTTGTTCTCCTTTGTCTCTCACTCGGTTTTACTTTCGGAATGATGGAAAGTCCATGCTCCAGACAGATAATGTCGCTGAGTCTCTGCAAAGCAATTCCCGAAAACCAGAAGTCACGAAACTTCCGGTCACAGTCCAGATTGGTAGAATTGAAAATGATATGATTATGAATATGTGCCCGGTCCACATGCGTTGCCACGATAAAAGCATGCTTCCCTTTAGTGAATCTCATACCGGTTTCATACCCTACTTCATTTGCTTCCTCCGGTGTAATTTCTCCAGGCTTGAAAGACTGGCGGATCTGATATGCAAGTACATCTCCCTTAGGCTGCCGCCATGTTTTATGCAGATATTCTTTTTTTGCCTGAGCAAATTCCAGATCAACCAGCTCCGGATTACACTGATAAGATGAGATATATTTTCCATCTTCTGTCTTGTCCCCGTTCATTGCATAATCTGTTCTGTCTTTCAGACACTGCATCACGCTCCGTCCTTTGTTCTGATGCATTGCTATCAGTTTTGTTGCCGCCATTCTCTCACCTGCCTTACATAATTGCTGTTAATCTGTCCAGCACTTTTCTCATTTCCTGTAAGATTTCCTTCTGATTATTTTTCAATTCTTCAATATCCTCATGGTAAATGCTAACTGTTTCATTTGCTTTTTTTGCATACTGATTCAGATTATTTCCTGATATCTGTAGCAGCCTTAATATTTCTTTTAGATCCGATAGATCCATTACTATCACGCTTCATTATTTTTTCAAGTTCCTCTGGTGTAGCCCGGATATGAATGTCTTTGGTTCTTTCTAACATTCTCCAATTTCCCTTTCAAAACAACATCCCGGAATCGGTTTTCTCTCTGGAACAGGAAGCTGTGGTGTTGTCTATCTGCTCTGTTCTTTCAGTTTCTCCAATACAGGCAGGGCTTGATCATGGCGCCGTACTCATCGACTACGTCAATCACAATCACATTTTTCTTGGTGTCCGTTTTCCGCAGTCCCCTTCCGACCTGCTGCAGATAAAGAACCTTGGAAAGCGTAGGCCTTGCCATCACCAGAATGCCGAGTTCCGGATAATCCCATCCCTCTGAAATCATATTGCAGGCACACAGGAAACGAATTTCCTTTTCTTTGAACGCTTTCATAACAGAACTTTGATTTTTTGTCTGCCTTGTGTAGCTGGCCGCTGAAATATTTGCCTTATTAAGGAGCTTTGCCATTTCGTTCGCATGCGCAACATTGACACAAAAAACAACACCCTGTCTCGTGCCCGCTTCGCCAGACGTAAAATACTCTGAAAGTACGTGGACAATCAGCTCATTTCTTGAAGTGACCCGGATTCTTTTCTCCAGATCCGCATTGACATAATCCCGCCCATTAAACCTTACACTGGAAAGATCAAGATTCGTTTCAATCCGGTAAACATTCGCTTTCGCGACCACTCCCTTTTCCATCGCTTCTTTTAAGGATAACGAAGTCGTATACGATCCAAACACCGTTTCCAGCTTTCTTTTATCCGGCCGCTGATCCGTCGCCGTCAGGCCTATCGTAAAAGCTGTCCGATAGTATTGCACGACTCTTTTCAGCACTGGCGCAACCGCATGATGTGCTTCATCCACGACAAGATAATTGTAATAGTCCGGTGCAGTGTCCGTATAATGTCTGGCCGCGAAGGCATACGTTCGAATATCAATCTTATCTTTTAACTCTGGCAGCGAAGCCTTTATTCTTTCTTCCCAGTCCAGCAAAAGATTGACTCCCGGAACCAGAATCAGGCCACGGAACTTTTGTTTTCCTTCTGCGAATGTCTGTAAATCTTCTTCCACAATTTTCGATTTTCCCGCTGCTGTAGGCAGCACAATCAAAAATGCTTTGATACCCGCTTCTCTGCGCTTTTGTATTTCCTGCAGGCTGACAGTCTGATGTTCATACAGCTCAACTTTTCTTTCAACTTTGATTCCGTCATCCACAAAATTCGAAGAATCTTTTCCAAAATACTGTTTGATATCATCCTCAATCCGACTGGCAAATTCGCAATCCTCTTTGGAAAAGCGAAATAACTTGATCCCCCACAGGGCACACGTATTTTGTTTCTTGAGCTGATTGCGATATTTTTCCTCTCCAATAATTTGCGGATGATGGTAATCAAGGCCGTTTTCTTCGATCGCATATTTCTGATCCTTTGTTCTGACAAAATAATCGAGAAAATAATTCCTTCCATTTTCATCACAGATTCCATATTCCCGCGTCAGATATCTCAGCGCATTCATTCCATAAACACTTGAAAAATTCTCTTCGAAATGAATTTCCAGCGGAGAAGCATCGGCCTGCTCGCTCCGATCTCCTGTGTTTCGTATATAACCGCCTTCCAAGACAATTCCATCTTTGGCAAGATATGAATCCAGATTTTCCCGCACATATCCCAGAAAACGAAACACCCTTTGAAAGCGATGCATATAATCATTCTGCTTCTCCGTAATCAGCATATAGGGAAAAACCGGCTCTTTTGGCTCATGAGAGCAGATACCATCATCAATAACAACCATATCTATCCCATTATCATAAAACCGGGAAATTCCGCCATTTGGATAACACACCTGTTCCCGAAATCTAAAATCTGCGTGTTCTGCTAGAAACCTGTCTTTTTCAATATCAGATTCAGCCACTTTTCCTTCTCCCTTCACGGTCTTACATCATCCGTAAGCCACTCTTCTTCTATTCGAATCTGCTCCACATCCTTGATAAAATCAGAAAAAGTATCCGGTGTGAAATCCGTAAAAAAACGGCCGCTTCTTTCGCCTTCAAACGTTCCATATTTAAAGGAGGTATAAATAATCCCATTAGTGTCCAACGCTGTTACCATCTTATGGAATACCATTTTTAATTCTTTTTTCGGTAAATGCAGAATCGATAAACACGCCCAGATGCCGTCATATTGATTCATCTCATCCAAATCCTGAAACATCATGTTTTTTACCAGAATACCGGTATAGGCACTGGCGTATTTGCACAGTTCTTCTGAACCGTCCAGCGCCGTAACAACAAGACCGTTTCCCAGAAAATACTTCGTGTCTCTTCCGGAACCACACCCGAAATCCAGCACTCTCTTTCCCGGCAAAGCGTTTAAAAATTTATCCTGCGTCGTCTGGAAATCTACAGAAACAGTGCCTTGTATGAAAGAAGCTGCGTTTTGGTTGTAATAAGCGATTGTTTGGTTTTCCATATTGTGATGATCTCCTTGATAGAAAATATAAAGCATGTGCTGTGCAAAACTGTTTTCTCTGTTTTAAACTGAAAACACTTCTTCAGACATTTTATAGATACTTACTTGTCAAGTTCATTATATGCCTTTTTTACGATCTGCGCCATCAATAATCTTCTCTGCTTCAGAAATTCAGGATACGATAACTGCTCAAAATTCTCAGGTAATGCATTCTGAGCACAGGCAAGCCTGTATCCTTCTTCTCCTAATTTCTCTCGGTACCGGCAGACATATTCCGCCGGAGCTTCATCGGAAATATCAATGTTTGTTGTATAGTCCAAGTATGTAAAGTTCGCAATCTGGTTTCTGTCACGGTCATTATCGTACCCGATCTTTTCAAGATAATGTTTCGGAAAGATATGATGCTTGCCGCAGTGTCTGTAACCTGTTTGCCATACTGTAAAGCATCGTATATCATGTTTCGAACCGGCATTGCATAATGAATGTCTGTCTGATTTTCGATTCCAAGAAGCAGATAATACGTTTCCGATTCCTGCATAACCGCAGCTGTTTTCAATATATCCCGATATTTCTGAACCGGATCTTCTGTCATTTCGGTTATCTCTTTTGCCTCTTTTCTCTCTTTCTTTGCGCCAAACGATATGGCAATCTCTGTTGAATCAACTTCTGTCAGTTTTTCTGGATTAATAACTTTTCTTCCATTGTAGATAAGATAATTGAACGCATCTGCAAAAATGTTACTCTTTCGCATGTATGCTTTGGTAACAATATCCGGTTTTCCCATGTGCATACACCTCCTCAAAAATATTTCAGAGAAGTCTGCACCCTTCCAGTTGTTTTTCAACTTATCACGAATTGGCAGCTCTATCAAGTTGAAAATATGAACTGCGAACATCCTTCTTAAGAAGTCACTATAGCAAATTCACTACAATCCGGTCTATCCCGCGCAGCCCATACATTTTCCCCATCGCCTCCGGCTCCTGCAAGATCGACAAATCAATCCCAAACAACGAATTATACCTCCCCATCATCCGCAAATGCTCCGGATACAAAAACGCCTGTTCTTCACAGAATCTATGGCACTTCCGCACCGGCGTCTGCGCGCCGCGGCTTCCTTTAGTACATGCTGCATACAGTGGACAGTACTGTGAGGTATTGGTCTGATAAAATGGAAGATGCATACTGTTTTTCCCTTCTGGAAACTTCCTTGTACTGGTATCGCCGCAGCTCTCCCATTCATACCGTTCCATCCGAAATTCTTCTTTTAAATATTCCTGGTAAAACGCCGCATGAACGCTATTTTGTTCAAACAGCGTCCGGTTTCCCAGCTTATAGGCCATCCGTGGATCTTTTTTTCGCTTGTTGAGCAGCACGCCAAGGCAGAGAGAAAACACCGGAAGCTGAGCTGCCAGATGGGCCGTTCCCCAGTCATTTACGACAATCTCAATGGTTTTGTTCTTTTGTTCACACCATCTGGCAAGATGCTGCAGACGTGCTTGCGTTTCCGTCAGATTTTCTTCCAGCAAAAATGGAAAAGTAAGCGTAATTGAAAATGACTCCCGGCAGGCTTTATCCATCAGTGCGAACAGTTCCTCTTCCGTTGGTGCCAGATGCGGGCAGAAAGCATTTCCTATATAGAGCCGATCCGGGTGAAAAACCGGCGGATCTGCAATCTGGTTTCTCCGAAAATAAGCATCAAAAAACACCGCACTTTCCATCGAAAGATACGCCTTATACCATTCCGGCCGGTCCAGTTCGAGCGCCAGCTCAATCGGCTGCCCGGATCCGGCAGCACTATTTTGCAATGCCACAAAGGTTTCCTTCGTAATTCCGGAAAACCATACTTTTTTCTGCTCTTCCAGACTTTCCAGATGAAACGCGTCCTGCTCCGCAGGATATCCTGTTATCTCTTCTGCAAGCGCGGCATCATCATCTTCCATCTTCCACCGGATATACTGGCTGTATTGCAGGGCAAGGCGCTGTACCGCATTTTGATAATCTTCCTGTTCCGTGGCGAAAGTATAAACAACATCAAAATCTTCCTCTTTTTCCTGCAGAAAAGTCGCATCACGAAGAAGAATCCGCTGGTAGGATGCTGTTTTCTGATCGTAAAATGCCAGTTCCCACGGCGCATTTTTCTGCTCAACTGTAGTCGGTGTCGCAAGACGGGTCTGAAAGCCATATTCTGAAATTGCCGTGATCCGCACTTCCTTATCTCCCCAGTATCCCGCTAGGATTCCAAACGGCAGCATGGAAATCCATGGCCATTGACTGATTTCTTTTTCCCGTTCTTTTTTCTGTTTCATTGATTCAAATCTCCTGTTTTCTGATACCATCCAGTATACCTGTTTTCCTGGAAAACTCAAATAAAAAAATCCACCCACGCCCGGAAGCAGTCTCACCAGAGACCTCCAAGTCATGGATGAATTTTTATTTTCTACCAAATATGTAGTTTGTTACATTATTTTTTCAGGCAAACTCAGCAAATCTTATAAAGATGTTCACGAAGCTGCCTCTTTTGTAAACGTCTCAATCAACTCTTTGGCATCATCATATCCCTGTCCTTCCAGTTCTTTCTGATACCACTCGTCTACGCCGTCTACTGCCTGTTTGAACGAATCGATGTCCATATCCTCATAATTGGTAATGGTAACACCATTTTCATTCTGCCAGCGGTTCATGATTTCATCATCACCGGCGCGGTTGATTTCACGCTCATACTGTGTTGCCAGACGACCGCACTCATCGATCACTTCCTGCTGCTCCGGTGTCATACTGTCATAAATGACTCCGTTAATACAGAAGAACAGACAATCATAAATTGCATTCCACATCGAGCAGTACGGCTGTACTTCCTGTACGCTAGCTGCATCGATAGCAGGAAGTGGATTTTCCTGGCCTTCTACGGTTTTCTGCTGCAGGGCCGTGTAGGTCTCGGACCAGTTCATGTTGGTGGCATCGACGCCCCAGCGTTTGTAGCATTCCATCAGCAGGTTGCTTCCTGCCACACGGATTTTCAGGTTTTTCATATCATCGACGGTTTTTACTTCCTGCTTGCTGTTGGTCAGCTGACGGAAACCGTTCTCAGCGATTCCCATGCAGTGCAGGCCGTACTCATCAAGGATCTCTTTCAATTTTTCTCCTGCCTCGCCGTCCAGTTTTGCATCCGCATCTTCTACGGAATCAAACAGGAACGGAAGAGATACGACGTTAAATCTTGGGTCAAACGCAGAGTAAATCAGGTTGCTGTGCATCGAAATCTGTACCGGGTCTCCATCGATCAGTGCCTGGATACCCTCGGACTGGTTTCCATTGGTCAGCTGGTCTGCAGCGTATACGTTGACTTTGATCTTGCCGCCGGTTGCTTTTTCGATCAGTTCTCCAAACTTCCGGCCGCCTTCTGCCCAGGTACTGGTTTCTGTCGTGGAGCAGGTGAAGTTCCAGGTCTGCTCCGGCCAGTCGAGATCGCTTCTGTCTTCTACATCATACGTGCCTGCAGAAGAAGTATCTTTCTTGGTAAAGGCCTCGATCAGATCTTTGGCATCGTCATAACCTGCGCTTTCCAGTTCCTTCTGATACCACTCATCCACACCGTCTACCGCCTGTTTGAAGGAGTCGATGTCCATATCTTCGTATTTGGTGATCTTGACACCGTTCTCGTTCTGCCAGCGATCCATAATCTCATCGTCGCCGGCACGGTTGATGGCACGTTCGTAGTCTACTGCTTTCTGTCCGGCCTCATCGACAACTTTCTGCTGTTCCGGAGTCAGATTGTTATAGATATCTCCGTTAATACAGAAGAACAGGCAGTCATAAATCGCATTCCACATCGAGCAGTACGGCTGTACTTCCTGTACGCTGGCTGCGTCGATAGCCGGCAGCGGATTCTCCTGGCCTTCCACGGTTTTCTGCTGCAGGGCGGTGTAGGTCTCGGACCAGTTCATGTTGGTCGCATCGGCGCCCCAGCGTTTGTAACACTCCATCAGCAGGTTACTTCCTGCGACACGGATTTTCAGGTTTTTCATATCATCGACGGTTTTTACTTCCTGCTTGCTGTTGGTCAGCTGGCGGAAACCGTTCTCGGCGATTCCCATGCAGTGCAGGCCGTACTCATCGAGGATTGCTTTTAATTTTTCGCCTGCCTCGCCGTCCAGTTTTGCATCCGCATCTTCTACGGAATCAAACAGGAACGGAAGAGATACGACGTTAAATCTCGGGTCAAACGCAGAGTAAATCAGGTTGCTGTGCATCGAAATCTGTACCGGGTCTCCGTTCATCAGTGCCTGGATTCCCTCGGACTGGTTTCCGTTGGTCAGCTGGTCTGCGGCGTATACATTGACTTTGATCTTGCCGCCGGTTGCTTTTTCCATGAGCTCGCCGAACTTGCGTCCGCCTTCTGCCCAGGTACTGTTCTCGGTGGTGGAGCAGGTAAAGTTCCAGGTCTGCTCTTCCCATCCAAGGTCACTGTAATCAGCGATATCATTGTAATCCTCATTGCCGGAGGAATTTCCTGCTGTGCTGCCATCCGCACCATCGCCACTGGAAGTATCGGAATTCGTTGCTGCAGCTACCGTTCCGGTATAAGCTCCGTCTTTTGCCAGTGCTTTTGGAAGGAACGTGGAAATCTGCGGAACATACGTAATCAGAAGCAGAACTGCTACCGATGCTGCGATCATTGGCATAACGGCTTTGGAAATCTGCTGAATGGTAACTTCCATTCCTTTTTTCAGTTTTACGGAAATGGCAACAAACAGGTTGACACCAACCGGTGGAGTTACCTGTCCGATGGCCAGGTTGACGGTTGCCACGATACCGAATGCTACCAGGTCATAGCCAAGGGCTTTACAGACCGGAAGCATAATCGGGATGAAAATATACATGGCAGAGTTTGCATCGATAAAGCATCCTGCAAGCAGGAAAATGATATTGACAATCAGAAGGAATACAAACTGGTTATGAGCAACGCTTCCAAGAAGATCCGATGCTGCCTGCGCAATACCAAACTTTGTGCAGACAAAGGAGAACAGAGAAGCACTTGCGACGATCAGCATAATTCCACCGGTTGTTTTGGCAGAATCTACCATCAGATCCCACAGGTCTTTCAGTTTGATCTCTTTATAAATAAAGATTCCGACAAACAGACCGTATACAACGGAAACGGCAGCTGCCTCGGTCGGGGTGAAAACACTTCCATAGATACCGCCAAGGATGATGACCGGCATTAAGAATCCCCAGAAAGCATCTTTAAAAGCATCCCATCTTTCTTTGACTGTTGCTTTTTTCTGGGTCGGCTGAATGTTGTGTTTCTTTGCCTCCAGAAGAACAACGATGACAAGGGCCACACCCATCAGAATACCAGGAAAAATACCTGCTGTGAACATATCGGCAATGGATACGCCTGTGATGGATGCATAAACAACGAATGCAATACTCGGCGGTATGACGATCGCAATCGAACTTGACGTCGCCATCAGGGCCGTGGAAAACGGAGCAGAAAATCCGCCTCGCTCAATCATGGCAGGGATCAGAACCATACCAAGTGCTGCTACGGTTGCCGGACCGGAACCGGAAATCGCACCAAAGAAGCAGGCTACGATAACGCATACGATGGCGATACCGCCTTTTTTATGGCCGACGCAGGTGTCGACGAAACGAATCAGTCGTTTGGAAATGCCCGCTTTTGCCATAATGTTTCCGGACAATACAAAGAACGGAATGGCAAGGAGCAAAAATTTACTGATACCGGAATACATATTGGTTGCTACGATGGTCAGGGATGTACCGGAGTACAGGATCGCGCAGATCGAAGACAGACCAAGGCAGATGCCAATCGGGATACCAAGGATCAGAAAAACAAAGAATGAAAGAAAAAGAATTGCACTGATCATTTTTTCTGTCCCTCCTCTTTTGCTTTTACGAATGTATCAATCAGATATTCGATCATGTGCAGCGTCATGCAGGCTGCGCCGATCGGTACGAAAGACCAGAAAATCCATTCCGGCCAGTTTAAAACGAACGTTCTCTTTCCGTTGGCAAGCTGGGTCAGTACCTTGTCCATGCCGTATTTAAACAGAACTACGGTAAAGGCAACACTAAATGCTGTGTTGACAACCAGCAGGATTCTTCTCGCCTTCGCAGAAAGACGGTCCGGCAGCAAAGAAAGATTGACCAGTTCTCCGTCACGGGCAGCAAGCGCTGCTGCGAGAAGTGTAATCAGGACAAATACCGCAACGACAAGCTCTTCGGTAAATGACCAGGACTGATGCAGTACCTTACGGGAAAGAACGTTTCCCACCGTAAGCACAACAATCAGGATCGTGGACAGCACGAGAACCAGTTTCTCAACAAATGCCAGTCCATTCATGATTTTTTTGTACACTTTCATATGTTTCCTCCCTTTTCCCGCTGTCAGGTACAATGTTCCAGCAGGATCTATTCTTTGCCAGGCTGTATTACCGGGGTGAATTTGCAGCTGACAAACAAAAAAATCCGCCCCTCAACGAGGGACGGAACTGTTCTTTTCCCGCAACCACCCTTGTCTCTTCTTTGAAACAAGCACGAATACAACGCACAAGCATACGCGGTTTCTGTAACGGGAAACTCCCGTGAAAACCTACTGGAATTCCGGCACATAGTACGATACACGGCCGATTCGTTGGGCTTTCCTTCTCCAAGATGATTTTCAATCCAGATTCGTTGCTGTCTCGCACCTTTCCGGCAGCTCTCTGAAAACGATTTGTCTGCATTTACTTTTTCTTTTCTCAGAATTTGGTTTTACACGACAGAAGCAATTTTAACGCGATTTTTGTTGATTGTCAAGAATTGGTTGGAAAAATTTGTCGATTTTTTGAAAAACCGCATTTTTTTCGGTTTCGGACCTTTTTCTTGCATCTTTTCCATATCTTTTATATAATAATCTGCGGTATCCGAAATATGCAGCCTGATTTTTCATCTCGATCTTCCAACATCAGTCCTGCTTATTCATGAAAGGATGATTTTTATGATAAAAAAACTGATTTCCTTTTTTCAAAAAGATGCAGTGCTTACCGTCTCTTTTTTTCTTGCAGTGCTTTCCTTCTTTTTCTGTCCTCCCGGTCCACAGTATCTTGGCTATCTGGATTTTCATACTCTGATCCTGCTGTTCTGTCTGATGCTGATTGTCGCGGGCCTGCGGGAATGTGGCGTATTTGACTGGCTTGGCACCAGTCTTCTCCGGCATGTAAACTCAGAACGGATGGTTGCTCTGCTTCTGATTTCCCTGTGCTTTTTCTGCAGCATGCTGATTACCAATGATGTCGCTCTGATTACCTTTGTTCCGTTTGGCATTCTGCTTCTGCGAATGTGCCATATGGAGCAGAAAAAAATACTTCTTGTCACCTTTATGACCATGGCTGCAAACCTTGGCAGTATGTTTACTCCTATCGGCAATCCGCAGAATCTTTATCTGTATTCGCTTTCCGGACTTTCCCTTTTGCAGTTTCTGCTTATGATGCTGCCCTATACTCTGGGTGCTGCAGTTCTTTTTCTGATCTGCATTTTTCTGTTTTTCTCCGGAAAGAAAATTTCCGTTTCCCTGGAGAAAAAAGCGATTACTCATCCGCGGCAAATCGTAGTTTTTGCAGCTCTTTTTTTCTGCTGTATTCTTACGGTTGCCAAACTTCTCCCGCATAGTATTCTGCTTCTGATCACGATTGCCGGGATCTGCCTGGTGAACCGCAGCCTTTACCGCAGAGCAGACTACTCTCTTTTGTTCACTTTTGTGTTTTTCTTTCTTTTTATTGGAAACATGAAACAAATGGCAGCGCTTCGTATTTATCTGGAACAGATGATTACCGGACACGAACGGCTTCTTTCCGTCCTCACAAGCCAGATCATCAGCAATGTTCCTGCCGCCATGCTGCTTTCCGGATATACAAAAGAAATCCCGGAACTGATTGTAGGAACCAACCTCGGCGGCCTCGGGACTTTAATTGCATCTATGGCAAGCCTGATCTCTTATCGCCAGATTACGGCCGCAGACGCTTCCTGCCGCAAAAAATATATCCTGATTTTTACTGTTTTCAATCTTGTTTTTCTTGCTATTTTGTATCAGATACGCTAAAATAAAAAGAAGATCCGGCTGTACGGGTCTTTTTTCACGGCATTTTATACCGTCTCATTATTACTGTACTTAGCATTTTATATTGAAAAAGAAAGGGTTTCATTTATGAAGATAGATCTCAGAAACGTTCCGGATGCCGAGGTTTCCGGCATTGATCTTGCAAATGTTGACATTACTGTTCCGGCACCGGAGACAGAACCGCAGCGTCAGTATTACTTTATGGCACTTTTAAAACAGCAGCTCGTACCGGAGCGTGCAAAACAAAACGGAAAAGAGTATCTGACTGCCTGCATCACAACCTTCGGCTGCCAGATGAACGCCCGCGATTCCGAAAAACTGGAGGGAATTCTGGAAACCGTCGGCTACCACATTGTGGAGACCGAAGATGCCGATTTTGTTGTTTACAACACCTGTACCGTCCGTGAAAACGCAAATCTGCGTGTCTACGGTCGTCTTGGACAGCTTGGCAAGTACAAAAAGAAAAATCCGGGCATGATTATTTCCCTCTGCGGATGCATGATGCAGGAGCCGCTTGTTGTCGAAAAACTCAAAAAAAGCTACCATTTCGTCAACCTGATTTTCGGAACGCATAATATCTACCGCTTTGCCGAGTATCTTGTCCGGTGCATGACAGAGGACCGCATGGTGATTGATATCTGGAAAGATACCGACAAAATCGTGGAAAATCTCCCGGTTGACCGCAAATATCCGTTCAAGTCGGGTGTTAATATTATGTTCGGCTGCAATAACTTCTGCAGCTACTGTATCGTACCGTATGTGCGCGGCCGCGAACGCAGCCGGAAGCCGGAGGAAATCATCGCAGAGATCAAACGCCTCGTTGCAGACGGCGTTGTTGAAATCATGCTGCTTGGTCAGAATGTCAATTCCTACGGAAAGAATCTCGAGGAGCCGATGACGTTTGCACAGCTTCTGCGCAAGGCAAATCAGATTGAAGGGCTGAAACGCATCCGTTTCATGACCTCACATCCGAAGGATCTTTCGGAAGAACTGATCGATGCAATGCGCGACTGCGAGAAGGTCTGCCTCCATCTTCATCTTCCGCTCCAGTCCGGAAGCAGCCGTATCTTAAAACTGATGAACCGCCGTTATACCAAAGAGCAGTATCTCGACCTGGTAGACCGAATCCGCGCAAAAGTGCCGGATATTTCTCTGACAACAGATATTATCGTTGGTTTCCCTGGTGAGACCGAAGAAGATTTTCTGGAAACACTGGATGTGGTCCGCCGCGTTCGTTACGACAGCGCGTTTACCTTCCAGTATTCCAGAAGAACCGGAACACCGGCAGCTGCCATGGAAGACCAGATCCCGGCGGATGTTGTAAAAGACCGTTTTGACCGTCTTCTTGCCGAGGTTCAGGAAATTTCCCGCGAGGTAACCGCAAGACATCTTCATACCGTACAGGAAGTTCTGGTGGAAAGTATCAATGAGCAGGACGCTTCTCTTGTCACCGGCCGTATGAGCAACAATACGCTGGTTCATTTCCCGGGAGATGCTTCGATGATCGGAACGCTGCGGAACGTTTCCCTGGACGAATGCCGCGGCTTCTACTATATGGGAACGCTTGTTTAACCAAAAGACCCTGCCCGCACAGTTTTTCAGTCTTTGAAAAGACTATGTTACAAAGCTGTGCAGGCAGGGTTTTTATATATAACTTCTCCTTTTATCCTCTCACATCTGGAGTTTTCCCGGAGAGCCGCCTCTGATAAAAAAAGTAGGTAATCATAAGCATAACTCCAGCTCCGACCCATGCGGAAATTTCTGCGAATGCCACTCCGCGGAACGCAAGGCGCGGTGCTAAAAGCAGCACAACCATGACGCGCATGGCAACCTCCACAATCCCGGACACCATCGGCAGAACTGTTTTTCCCATTCCCTGGCAGGCGTTTCGGAAGACAAACAGCCAGCCAAGGGCGAACAGGGCAACTCCGGTAACCGGCAGAAAGATACAGGTATAGGAAATGACTGTCGCATCATTCAGCATCAGGGATGCCAGAAACTTCGGGCAGAAAATTTCCAGTGCTGCAAAAGGAAGATTGACAAGGACAGAAAGCACGACACCTGCCCTGACTCCCTGTTTGATCCGGTCGTATTTTCCGGCTCCATAATTTTGTCCTGTAAAAGTCAGAAGTGCAAGTCCAAGTGTTATACCCGGCTGCTCGAACAGACCGCACACCTTCATACATGCAGCATAAGCTGCGACATAAGCCGTTCCCATCTGATTGACAAAAACCTGAAGGACCATACCGCCCACCGCAGTTACAGAATTCATCACAGCTACCGGCAGGCCTTTTCCAACGAGTGCGCCAAGAAGTACACCATCTGCCCTCCAGTCTGTTTTCCGCGGAAGCAGTTCTGCGGCGCGCCGGATATATACCAGACAGTAAAGGGCAGAAACCACCTGCGCCAGAACCGTTGCAAGCGCCGCTCCAAACACGCCCATGCCAAACGGAAATACAAATAGAAGATCCAGCACAATATTGACCACCGACGAAACGATCATAGAAGCCAGCGGCACTTTACTGTTTCCGACGGACCGGAGCAGCGTCATGGCAAAGTTATTAAAAATGGTAACGGTACTGCCCGCCAGAATGGTTCCAAAATAAACCAGAGTGTCTGTCATCATATCCTCCGGTGTCTGGAGAAAGACAAACAGACGGCGCATCCAAAACAGACTGCCCACCGTAATTACAATTCCAATGGCAAGGCAGATATAAACCGACATCGCAATTTCTTTCCGCAGTTTTTCGATATCATTCGCTCCAAAGGAGTGGGAAATACAGATCCCAAGTCCTCCGGTAAGCCCCATGGCAAAGCCGAGAATCAAAAAATGTACCGAACTGGTATTTCCAACCGCTGCCAGGGCCACATCTCCGATCCCCTTTCCAACGACCATGGAATCCACAAAGCTGTAAAGCTGCTGAAAAAGATTTCCGATCAGAATCGGCAGGAAAAACTGAAAAATCAGCTTCATGCTGTTGCCCTGCGTCATATCATTTGTTGTTTTTTGCATGATGATAATCTTGTAACCTTTCCTTTCTTCATTCCTTCTTGCAAATCATATAAAATCACTATATACTAAAAGAAGTTTGTTTCCATCCACAGTCAGTATGGAACATCCACTACGAACGAAAAGTGAGACATCTATGAATAACTTATATGAATATATCGACCCCATCGCCTCTCCTTATGAGGCTTTTCTTTTTGACAGCACGCGGGACTCCCTTCCGATTCCTGCTCACTGGCACTATTATGTAGAACTTCTCTACGTTCTGAAAGGAGAAATTGAGGTTTCCCTTGATAATGTGACATCCATCGGAACGGAAGGATCTGTGATCCTTTTTCCGCCCAAATGCGTTCATTCCATCGCGCTTGCAAAGGGGTCTGTTCCGGTGCAGTATGATGTGATTAAATTTGACCCCAATCTTCTGCCCACCTGCAAGACGGATGAGCTGGATCTGCGTTCGATTCTGCACGGCATCCACACGTTCCGCTGCCCCTGTATTTTTTCTCCGGAGCAGGTACGGAAAATGAACCTTTTTCCTCTTTTTTCGGATATTCTTAAGGAATACCGGGATAAAGAGCTTGGCTATTCCATGATTCTTACAGCGGATCTTCGGAAAATCATCAGCCGTTTTATACGGAACTGGCAAAAAAGCGGGACTTCTTTTCCGTCTCCCGGCGTGCATCCTTCCTACGAAATCAGTTTTGACCTGATTTCCGAATACATTGATTCCCATTATTTTGAAGAACTGACCGTAGAGAAACTTGCCGCCATGTGCAACATGTCGCACTCCACATTTTCCATGAATTTTTACCGCCGCTACAATATGACCTGCAAAGAATATATTACGGCAACCCGAATCAATGCGGCAGAAAACATGCTGCTTTTTTCCAGTCACGATGTTTCTTTTATTGCCAGAGAAGTCGGCTATCCGGACTGCAGCTATTTCATCCGGTGTTATAAAAAAATAAAAGGAATCACACCGAAACAGGCCAGAAAAATCCAGGCAGAAAAAAATAAATAACGTTATTTTGCAGAAAAGGGCACGCATTCATTTTGCGTGCCCTTTTTCCATGCCTTATCGTTCTGCTGTCTCGTATACGCTTCGTACGCGGTATGCGCCCGATACGCCGGTTCCCTCTGCGGTAAAGTCTGCGGTCGGCAGAATGCGGAAGGTCTTTGTTCCGGCTTCCATATCCACAAAGTTATCGTCCAGACGAAGCACACCGTTCTCAGTCTCTACGCTGACAGATTTTGCAAAGTTCTCTGCGGTTACGGTTACGGTATCTCCGTCTACTGATACAGAAAGCTTCGGATCTGCAAAATGGTAATGCTTCGGTGCGCAGAACAGAGTTGATCCGGAAGATACTACGTTTCCATCAACAACCAGCTCATAGGTCAGATGAACTTCCAGCGGATCCTGATCGTTGAAATCAAGATGCGGCATCCACTGTCCGCCGTAAGCCGGTGCATTCACCTCGAAAGCACCCTCTTTGACTACGGAAGAATCCGGACGGCACAAGGACCATTTTACGGTTCCGACGATCGGCTCACCGGTCTCATTGGCAACATGAAGGTCTGCACTGACATCAATCGGATGCGGCAGTGTGTTGACAAACGGTTTCTGATCGATCTCTCCGTGCTCCTCGCAGGAAAGCAGGACCGGTGCAAACATCTTCTTCTCTGCGTACTGCAGGGCTTTCCAGTTTCCATAGTAGTCCACGCTTGCCCAGGATGCTACCGGCCAGATATCGTTCAGCTGCCATACAACAGCACCCATGCAGGTACCGCGGAAGCGGCGGAAATGCTCAACGCCGTAACGGATCGCATCGGCCTGAAGAAGCTGTGAGCAGTACAGAAGCTCGTCGAAGTTCTTCGGATACAGGTATGTCTGTGAAATGTAGTTCAGGATCTTTCCGTTGGCAGCCGTATTTCTCTGGTGCATTTCCATGACACGGGAGAAGATGTTGCGGTCGCCGTCTTCGGTAAACCGTTTTACAGTCTGCAGTGCCGGGAAGGACTGGAATCCGAACTCGGACAGGAAACGGTAATGATGGGAACGATAAGCGGTGAACGGCTCGCTTCCGTGCCATACACCCCAGTAATGGGTATCGCCGACGTTCTCTGCATTGCTGTTTTCGTAATTTCCGCCTGAAGACGGGGATGACGGCCAGTAGAATTTCTCCGGATCCTCTTCTTTGACGATTTTCGGAATGATGTACTCATACAGATGGATGTAATCATACGTCTGTTTCTTAGATTTCTGCCATGCCAGCGTTTCGTACTGGGTTTCCATCTCGTTGTTTCCGCACCATAGAGCAATACTTGCATGGGAACGGAGTCTGCGCATATTCTGACGGATCTCCGCGGAGATATTCTCTTCGAAGTCATCTGTCAGCTCGTAGGATGCGCAGGCAAACATAAAGTCATGCCAGATGAGGAGTCCTCTCTCATCGCAGACATCATAGAAAAAGTCATCGAGGAAGTATCCGCCTCCCCATACACGCAAGGAGTTAAAGTTTGCCTCCTGTGCGGATTTCAGCAGCAGATCGGTACGCTCTCTCGTCTGACGGGTTAAGATATTGTCCTCCGGAATGTAGTCAGCGCCCATCGCGAAGATCTGCAGTCCGTTGATTTCATACGCAAAGTTACGGCCCTTTACGGTCTTTGCAGGTTTATCGGTAATGATGATTTTTTTCTCACCGTTGGTCATGATCATGTTGTCGCCGTCATCGTAATCCGGTGACTGGCCGGTCATGTGCTCATCAAAGACTTCATCTTCCATCACGTCAGTATTTACGGTGATGGTACGAAGACCCATCTTCTTCTCCCAGGTATCCAGGATATCGTCTGCAACGAGCTCTACCTTTACCTGATACAGTGCCTGTGCACCATAGCCGTTCGGCCACCACAGCTCCGGATTTTCTACGGTAAGGGAAGCCTGTACATGATTGCTGCGAAGATCACAGGTAAGTCCGGTCAGATTCTTTACCGGTGCAGAATTGGTCAGCGGATCCATTGTGCCGCTTTCTGCGGTCAGAACGGTTTTTCCATCCGGGGAAGTAACGGTCATTACGATCTTTACTTTACCGTCGGTTACACCCGGCATCCACTCGATTTCAGCATCTGCGGTCAGGCGGACGAAGTCAACCACATTTCCATGAACGTTTTTTCCAGTTACATGATGCTCCTGTCCTACAAATACCTGTGCCAGACGGGCAGTTTTTACTGCGAGAACAGAAGCCTCACGGAACAGTCCTGCATCTGGAAGACGCGGACCCCAGTCCCAGCCGTACATGCAGGCTGCTTTACGAATATGCGGGAATCCCGGCATTGCATCGGATGCTGCTCCAACCGGGCATTTTGCTTCTTCTTCTGCGATGAATTTTGTCGGGGAATGCAGAACCACTTTTACCTGATATACGGTATCGGCTGCATCACCTGCAACAAGATCGGTAATATCATACTCCCAGACACGGTTCATGTTGTCTGCGGAGCCGATTTTCTCTCCGTTCAGATAAACATCTGCGATGGTATCAATTCCGTCGAAGTGTAAAAACAGACGGTCCGCTTTTCTGTCTTCCTCACTGATCACGATCGTTGTCTCGTATGCGAAATCGTTCTCCATCAATTTCAGTGCATCGAGCTCATTGTCACGATAAAACGGATCCGGGATCAGGCCTTTCTCCAAAAGGGTGCCGTAAACGGTAGACGGTACCTTCGTTTCAATTGGAGTTTCCGGAATATCGTAAACATTTTTTCCGAGGACAGTTAATGTCCAATTGTCTTTCAGACATATTGTATGCATTACAGTATGTCCCCCTTTCTTCATAGTTTCTGCTTTTTCGCGTAGTTTCGCCACGCTTTTCACTTTATTTTTATCTTACTGCTTTTTTAACCAAAATGGTACAAAAAAGCTCTTGAAAAATAGGAAAAATCTCCAAATGCGAAACGATTTTAGAAAATTTCGGAAACAGTGAGACAAATTCTCAATCATCACTTTGACAGATCTGGAAAATGTGATAGAATAAAAATGTCGGCATCCTGAAAAAAAATGCCGGCAGTATTTTTCGAAAAGAAAGATGAGGAAAAAATTATGATACCAGAAAGATTAGCTGCTCTCCGCGAAAAAATGAGAGCATACGGCGTGGACGCTTATCTGGTTCCGACCGCCGATTATCATGAATCCGAATATGTAGGAACTTACTTTAAAGCAAGAACGTATATTACCGGTTTTACCGGTTCTGCCGGAACTGCTGTGATTACGCAGGACGAAGCGTGCCTCTGGACCGATGGCCGCTACTTCGTACAGGCAGCCAAAGAACTTGCCGGAACCGGCGTTACCTTAATGAAAATGGGCCAGGAAGGCGTTCCGACGGTAGAGGAATACCTGGCGGCAAATACAAAAGAGGGCATGACCATTGGTTTTGACGGCCGCGTTGTCAATGAAATGCTCGGCGAAGCACTGGAGAAAACACTTCCGGAGCGTTTTCTTTCCTATCGAAGCGACCTGATCGGTGAGATCTGGTCGGACCGCCCGGCACTTTCCGCAGAACCCGTGTGGATCCTTGATGCAAAATATACCGGTGAATCCGCTGCGGAGCGTCTTGCAAAAGTACGCGAAAAGATGAAAGAGAACGGTGCCGAAGTGCATATTCTGACTGCACTGGATGATATCGCCTGGATGCTGAATATCCGTGGAAACGATATTCCATGCAACCCGGTTGTCCTCTCCTATCTCGTACTGACAGAAACCGAGAGTCATCTGTTCATTCAGGAAGAAACCTTAAATGAGAAAGTAAAACAGTATCTTGCTGATCTTGACATTTCCCTTCATCCATACGATGCTGTTTATGATTTTGTTTCCGGCATCACAGGAAAAACCATTCTTCTGGAGAAAGCCAAAGTCAACTACACGATCTGCCAGAGTGTCATGGGCAGCAATACGATTGTCAATGTCATGAACCCGGCTTCTTCTTTAAAAGCAGTCAAAACACCGGTTGAGATGGAAAACATCCGAAAAGCCCACATCAAAGACGGCGTTGCCGTTACCCGTTTCGTATACTGGTTAAAGAAGAATATCGGTAAGATCCCAATGAATGAGGTTTCCGTTGCTGAAAAACTGGAATCCTTCCGGAAGGAGCAGGAAGGCTTTATTGAGCCAAGCTTCGGAACGATTTCCGCTTACGGCCCGAATGCTGCTATGTGCCATTATCAGGCAACGAAAGACGATTTCTCTGTTCTGCAGCCAAAAGGCATGTACCTGGTGGACTCCGGCGGACAGTATTATGAGGGAACGACCGATATTACCAGAACAATCGTAGTTGGACCGCTGACCGAGGAAGAAAAAGAACATTTCACCATCACTGCGATGGGAACCCTTCGTCTTGGAAATGCAAAATTCCTCCACGGCTGCATCGGTATCAACCTTGATTACCTTGCAAGACAGGCATTCTGGGAGAGAGGTCTTGACTTCAATCACGGAACCGGCCACGGCGTCGGCTATCTCTTAAATGTCCATGAGCGTCCAAACGGTTTCCGCTGGAAAATGGTTCCGGAGCGCATGGAAAATGCCGTTCTCGAGGAAGGTATGCTGACCTCCGACGAACCAGGTATCTATATTGAAGGAAGCCACGGTATCCGTACCGAGAACCTGATGCTCTGCCGCAAAGCAGAAAAGAACATGTATGGCCAGTTCATGCGCTTTGAGTTCGTTACCATGGTTCCGATCGACCTCGACGGTATCGATACGCAGTATATGACGGAGAAAGATGTCGAGCTGCTGAATAATTACCACAAAGAAGTGTATGAGAAGATTTCTCCTTATCTGGAAGGGGACGAAAAAGAGTGGCTGAAAGAAGCTACCCGCCCGATTTCCAAATAAGTTCTTTCTATAACATCAAAAAACCGATGTTCTGTGCGTGTTATTTTCACAGAACATCGGTTTTTCTCATTTCTTTTCCTTATAATACTTTCGATAAAAATTCTCTCAGGCGCGGGTGCTGCGGATTTGCGAAGAATTCCTGCGGCGTATTCTCCTCCTGAATATTTCCCTCGTTGATAAAGACGACGCGGGTTGCCACCTCTCTGGCAAAACCCATCTCGTGTGTAACAACGACCATGGTCATGCCCGATTCGGCAAGCTCTTTCATAATTTCCAGAACCTCTCCTACCATCTCCGGATCGAGTGCAGAAGTCGGTTCGTCAAACAGCATGACATCCGGATTCATCGCAAGGGCGCGCGCGATGGCGATTCGCTGCTTCTGTCCGCCGGAAAGGCTTCCCGGATAGGCATCTGCTTTATCCGGCAGTCCGACACGGGTCAGAAGCTCCATCGCTTTTTTCTCTGCTTCTTCCGGTGTCATTAGTTTTAATGTCACCGGAGCGAGCAAGATATTTTCCTTAACGGTTTTGTGCGGAAACAGATTGAACTGCTGGAATACCATTCCGATCTTCTGACGCACATGGTCAATGTCAGTTTCCGGCGCCGTGATGTCAACGCCCTCGAAGTAAATTTTTCCGCCGGTTGGAATTTCCAGACGGTTTAAGGAGCGCAGAAACGTCGATTTTCCGGAACCGGAAGGACCGATAACGGCGACAACTTCTCCCTGACGGATCTCTGTGCTGATTCCGTCTAAAACTTTATTATCCTCGAAGCTCTTCTGCAGATTTTCAACTTTAATTAATACTTTTTCGTTAGTGGTCACTCTTACGCAGTCTCCTTTCCAGTTTGCCCATGAAATAGGTCAGAATCATAACAAGAATCAGATAAAAGATCGCTGCGGAGAGAAGCGGAACCAGCGCATCGTACGTACGGCTCTGTACCAGGGTTGCTGCTTTTGTAATATCGATGGTTCCAATATAGCCGATGATGGCGGTCTCTTTCAACAGCACGATCATCTCGTTGATCAGCGCCGGAAGAACATTTTTAAACGCCTGCGGAATGATAATCAGACGCATGGTCTGTGCCGAATTTAAACCAAGGCTTCGTCCCGCTTCCGTCTGTCCTTTATCCACAGACATGATTCCGGAACGGAAGATCTCGGCAACGTACGCACCGGAGTTAATACCGAATGCAATTCCGCCGATCACGATATTGTTCAGGTTTACGGTTGCAAAAATAACGGAATAGAAAAACAGAATCTGAATCATGGACGGCGTTCCGCGGATAATCGTCAGATAGACGCGTGCCACAATGTTCAGAAGTTTTAATTTACCGGTCTGCTCGTGTGTCGAACGGATCAGCGCGATGAGAAGTCCGAGCACAACACCGATGCACAGTGCAATTACTGTGACAAGCAGCGTCGTCTTCAGACCGGTCAGCCACCACTCTGTAGCACCGTTGTCTACAAAGTAGCGGTTAAACTGATGCTGTAAATTTTCCATAGAATACATCTCTCCTTTGTGGTTTCATTTCCTGCAAAAAGAGCGGCTGCACCATTTTGCCTGGCGGACAGCCGCTCTTTTTCCTCTTATTAGATTACTTTCTTACAATAACAACCTGCGTTGCATTTGCGTAAGTATCGGTGAAATCAACACTCTCCTCACGCTCCGGAGTAACGGTCATTCCGGCTGCGCCGAAATCTGCTTTTCCACTGTTGACAGATGCAAGGATGGTTTCAAATGACATATCCTCGATTTTCAGCTCATAACCAAGCTTGTCGCAGATTGCTTTGGAAATGTCGGCATCGATACCAACGATATCATTTCCCTCTTTGTACTCCCACGGCTCGAACTCTGCGTTGGTTGCCATGGTAAGCGTTCCCTTGGAGTGGTCTGCGTCTGCCGGGGATTCATACGGATGCTGTCCGACTTCATCACCAATGTAGTTGCTCATGATTTCATCCAGCGTTCCGTCCTCTTTCAGCTCTGCCAATGCAGTGTTGAACTCGTCTCGCAGGGTATTGCCCTTTTTAAAGCACATGGCATATTCTTCGGTATCAAAAATGCCTTCTACAATTTTCAGATCATCGTTTGCTGCAACGAATTTTTCTGCCGGCAGGGAATCGATGACAACACAGTCAATCTTTCCGTTTTTCAGTGCCTGAATAGCATCGGCGCCTTTGTTGTAACGCTGCATCTGGGAATCTGCATTAACGGCATCGCTCGCCTGAGAATCACCTGTTGTTCCGGTCTGTACACCAATCTTCAGATCTGCCAGATCCTCTACGGATGTTACTTCTACTTTCTTTGCGGTAGATGCAGAACTTCCGCATCCTGCCATCGAAACAGCAAACAAAACGGACATTGCAAGTGCTGTTGCTTTTTTTGCAAAATTCATTTTCATAATAATCTCCTTCTCTCCTCGTGTAATGTATATTTATTCACTTTCCCTTATTATAACAGCATCTTTCCGAAATGCAAGGAAAAACGGAAAAAAAAAGCAACAGAAATACAAAAGACAGCCCGGGGGTTCTTCCATGGCTGTCTTTCCGTTTTTGTATTCAGTCCGTATTTTTTCCGTCTGCTGCTGTGCAGCGCAGGATCCGCTGAATGCTCTTTTCCGATAAAGCATATTCCTCTACGAGTTCGGAAACTCTGCTTCCATTTTGATGTTTCTCGCAAATTTCCCGGTTTCTTTTTTCATAATGATTCTTTTTAAGATTTTCTTCATCGCCGTCTTTTTCTTGCAGACCACGCTTTGTAAAAACAGAGTGTCACCATCCTGTTCCAGCACAACGAAACAATCCAGATCCGTTGCATAAAATACCTGTTCAAAACCAGCTGATAAAAATTGCTGCAAGGGCAATCCATTCAGCAAGATCTATCACATTCAAACCAGATAGTTACTCACATACACAATACCTCTTTCCAGACTCCCCGGACTTCCGCGGAATGCCCACGCTGCGGCATCACTCGCCAGAAGAACGGCACAGGAAAGCTGCACCAGAAGCATCCGGTATTTTTTCTTTTTCTGATCCATATCCCTGCTCAAAACCATACAGAGGGCCGCAATATTTGTTTTGTCCTTCCTAAAACGGCAGAAGAAAACCCTCTCATACCGCCTTTCTCTGCGTATATGAGAGGGTTCCTGTTCTTACGCCTGTCCCAGTACGTGGTCGGAAATTCTTCCGTAGACGGAGATCAGGTAGAGGCCGCAGATGCCGACAACCGCGTAGATGATGCGGCTCAGCCACGTCATGTTTCCGAAGATCAGGGCGACGAGGTCGAGGCGAAAGAATCCGATCAAGCCCCAGTTGACGGCTCCGATGATTGCAACGGTGAGTGCGGTGTAATCCAGTCCTTTCATGTAAAGAAACCTCCTTTTTCCGGATTTTGTATCGTCTTTTTATCTCTTCCGGTTTCTTTATAAAGAATTTCCCAAAAGGATGCAGATTATGCATTTTCTTTGATTTTTCGGGCAGAAAAATGGAGACCATTTCCAGGCCTCCATTCGTGCAATTTTGTTTTCTTTATTCAGACAGCAGCTTCTGCAGCAGCTCTCCTGCTGCTGCCGGGTTGGCTTTGCCTTTCATTTCTTTCATGACCTGGCCGACCAGAAATCCAAGGACTTTTGTCTTTCCGGATTTGTACTGCTCTACCGGGCCAGGGTTGTTTTCCAGAACTTTTCTCGCGGTTTCTTCCAGAAGGCCGGTGTCGTTTACGGTTTTCAGTCCGTGCTCCTCGACGTATGCTTCCGGATCGACATCCTCTGCAAAGATCTGCTCAAATACCTCTTTTGCCACCTGGTTGTTGACCGATCCGGCTTCTGCCAGTTCGATCAGGGATGCCAGATGCTTCGGTGAAAACTGCAGATCCTCCGGCTCCTGGCCGTTCTCCTTTAAGAGACGTAAGGTCTCGCCCATCAGCCAGTTTGCCACTTTTTTCGGTTTGCCGCAGAGCGCCGTCGTCTCCTCAAAGAGATCGGACAGCTTCTTGGAACCGGTCAGAATGCCCGCATCGTACTGCGGCAGTCCGTACTGCTCCACATAGCGTGCCTGTTTTTCCGGCTGGAATTCCGGCATGGATTTCACAATGCGGTCGATCCACTCGTCGGAAATGTGCACCGGCGGCAGATCCGGGTCCGGGAAGTAGCGGTAATCCTTCGCATCCTCTTTCGAACGCATCGCGTAGGAATACTCTTTGTTGTCGTCCCAGCGGCGGGTCTCCTGGACAACGGCTTTTCCTTCCTCGATCAGCTCGATCTGTCTTGCACGCTCTCCCTCGATCGCTCTTCCGATGGCCTTAAAGGAGTTCAGGTTCTTCATCTCGGTACGTGTTCCGAATTTCTCACTTCCGACCTCACGGACCGAAAGGTTGACATCGGCACGCATCGAGCCCTCCTGCAGTTTGCAGTCGGATGCGCCGAGATACTGAATCATCATACGCAGTTTTTCCAGATAAGCGATAACTTCCTCCGCGGATCTCATATCCGGCTCGGAGACGATCTCGATCAGCGGAACGCCGCTTCGGTTGTAATCGACGAGAGAACAGTCCTCCCACTCATCGTGAATCAGCTTTCCTGCATCTTCCTCCATATGGATCTCGTGGATGCCAATTTTCTTCTTTCCCGCTGCGGTGTCGATCTCCACATATCCATCGTGGCAGATCGGCAGATACAGCTGGGAAATCTGATAGTTCTGCGGGTTGTCCGGGTAGAAATAGTTCTTCCGGTCGAATTTGCAGAGCTGGTTGATTTTGCAGTTTGCAGCCAGTCCGACGCGCAGGGCGTAATCGACAACCTTCTTATTTAATACCGGAAGGGATCCCGGCATACCGGTGCAGACCGGGCAGGTGTGGGTGTTCGGCGCACCGCCGAATGCGGTAGAGCAGCCGCAGAAAATTTTTGTTCGCGTCGCAAGCTCCACATGTACTTCAAGTCCGATGACGGTTTCATACTGTTTTGACATTGTTTTGCTTCCTCCTTACCGTTTTTCTGGCTGCCCGAATGCACCGCGTGCCTGCTCATAGGTGTACGCTGCACGGAACAGTTTTTTCTCTGAGAAACAGTCTCCGATAAGCTGCATGCCGATCGGAAGACCCTTGTCATCCATGCCGCACGGAACGGTGATGCCCGGAAGACCGGCGAGGTTGACGGATACGGTGTAAATATCGCCCAGATACATCTGCAGCGGATCGGAAAGCGATTCTCCAAGGCGCGGTGCCGTCGATGGTGCTGCCGGGCTTAAAATCATATCGTATTTCTCAAATGCGCGGTCAAACTCCTGTTTAATCAGGGCTTTCGTGCGCAGCGCTTTCAGATAATACGCATCGTAGTAACCGGAGCTCAACACGAAGCTTCCCAGCATAATCCGTCGTTTCACCTCCGGACCGAAGCCCTCGGAACGGCTCTTCTTATACATATCGTGGAGTCCTTCGTACTCTTTGGCACGGAAGCCGTATTTCACACCGTCGAATCGTTCCAGGTTGGAGCTTGCCTCGGCGGATGCAATGACGTAGTAAGCCGGAATCGCATAATCAATGAGGTCGAGATCGAAATACTCTACTTCTGCTCCGCGTGCCTTCAGGACATCGGCAGCCTTTAAAATGGATTCCTTTACCTGCGGATCCAAACCTTCGCCGAAATAGCTGTTCGGAATACCGATTTTCAGATCGGAGACATCTTCTTTTAAAGCGCTCATGAAATCGTAATCATCGCGTTTCATTGATGTCGCATCTTTTGCATCATACGAAGCAACGGTCTGCAGCAGTGCTGCACAGTCTGTCACATCCTTTGCGACCGGTCCGATCTGGTCGAGGGAGGAACCGTAAGCGATCAGTCCATAACGGGAAACGGTGCCGTACGTCGGTTTCATGCCGGTTACGCCGCAGAAGGAACTTGGCTGACGGATCGATCCGCCAGTATCGGAGCCGAGTGCCATCGGTACTTCTCCTGCTGCAACGGCTGCACAGGAACCGCCGGAGGAACCGCCTGGAACGTGTTCGGTGTTCCACGGGTTTTTCGTCACGCCGTACGCAGAAGTCTCTGTCGTACTTCCCATCGCAAACTCATCCATGTTCGTCTTTCCAATGATAACGGCTCCCGCCTCTTCAAGCCGTGTAATAACCTCCGCATCGTACGTCGGAACGAAATTCTGCAGGATCTTTGACGCACACGTCGTCGCAAGACCCTTCGTACAGATGTTGTCCTTGATCGCGATCGGAACGCCGGCCAGCGGACCGGTGAGCTCTCCTGCGTCAATTTTCTTCTGCACTTCTGCTGCGCGTGCTCTCGCACCCTCTTCATCCACAAGAAGGAAGGCGTGAATCGCATCCTCAGACGCTCTGACTGCCGCAAGGGACGCTTCCACAGCGTCCGATACGGTGATCTTTCCTTCTTTGATCGCGGCAGAAAGCTGTACTGCTGTCATATCTTTGATTTCCATATCGAATCTCCTCCTGCTATTCTACCGTTTTCGGAACCTTGTACTGGCCCTCTTTGACTTCCGGTGCATTGGCAAGCATTGCATCGCGGTCGTCGCCATTGGTTACTTCATCCTCGCGGAATACATTTCCCATCTCGAAAATGTGGGTCATCGGCTCGACCTTGCTGGTGTCGAGCTCGTTTAATTTATCTACATAATCCAGCATTTTCTGCATATCCTGCCGTGCGGATTCTTTTTCCTCATCCTTTAATTCCAGCTTTGCCAGGATGCCGACATATTCCATCGTTTCATCTGAAATCACATTTGCCATTTCACTCATTCTCCTTTTTTATTTTCCAGCAGGATCCGCTTACGGCTCCAGTCTTGTAAGATCACGCGGGAACAGCGTTGTCTCGCGGACGTTGTCCTCACCGATCAGCTTCATGGTCAGACGCTCCAGACCGATGCCAAGACCTCCGTGCGGCGGCATACCGTGTTTGAAAGCACTCAAGTACTGCTCCATGCCCTCTTCTGTCATGCCGCGGGCTGCGATCTTTTCAGAGAGCATCTTGTAATCGTGGATACGCTGGCCTCCGGTTGTAATCTCCAGACCGTGGAACAGCAGGTCGAAGCTCTTTGTGTATCTCTTATCCTCCGGGTCGTCCATCGCATAGAACGGTCTCTTTTTCGACGGATATTCGGTGACAAATACGAAGTCTGCATCGTACTCCTCTTTGAAATACTGGCCGATCAGAAGCTCCTCCTCCGGCTCAAGGTCGAACGGGTTGCGGATCTTTCGGTTGTATTTCTCGGCTACCAGCTCTTTCGCTTTCGTGAACGGTACAGTTGGGATTTCTTCTGTCTTTGGAAGCATAACTTTCAGGATCTCCAGCTCTTTTGCGTAATCCTTTTTAAGAAGCTCCACCATGTACTGTAAAAATCCGGTTTCCATTGCCATGATGTCGGTGTAATCCTCGATGTAGCCCATCTCAAAGTCAAGGCTGGTATATTCGTTCAGATGACGTTTCGTGTTATGTTTCTCTGCACGGAAAACCGGTCCGACTTCAAAGACACGGTCAAACACGCCGACGAGCATCTGTTTGTAGAACTGCGGGCTCTGTGCCAGGACAGCCGGGCGGTGGAAATATTCCAGCTTGAAGATGTTTGCGCCGCCCTCAGCGCCTTTCGCGCCGATCTTCGGTGTATGGATTTCGGTGAATCCCTGGGAATGAAGGAAATCACGGAACGCCCGTACCACGCCTTCCTGGATGCGGAATTTTGCACGCTCTCTGACGTTTCGAAGAGCGATCGGCCGCATGTTCAGCATTGCTTCAAGGGAGGTGTTCATTTTCCATTTGTTGACTGCGAGCGGCATTGGCTCGGTCGGCTCGGAAAGAACGGTGATGGTCTGCAGCCTGACTTCGACGCCGCCCGGTGCGCGGTCCTCTTTTTTGACCGTTCCGGTTACGGCAACTGCCGATTCCTCTTTCAGATCTTTCAGCGGGAAGTTAACGCTTCCTTCTTCGTACACACACTGAACGAGTCCCTCGCTCTTTCTTAAGATGACAAAGGCAACCTCGCCCATGTCACGGATGATGTGTACGGCTCCTTCGAGTTTTACTTCTGTGCCTTCCGGTGTCTCCAGCAGAGTTTTTACGGAGATGTCTTCTTTTTTCTTTACGCCTGTCATAAATTCCATGTCTTGTTCTCCTCTCTTTCTCGCCTGTCCCGGATTGCTTTTCAAATAAAAAAGTCCCGGAACAGTTTTTTAACTACTGTTCCGGGACGGGATATTTTATGTTCCCGCGGTACCACCCGCATTGCGTTTTTCTCTCCGGTTTTCCGGGGGAAAACGCCCACTCATTTATACTTAACGCGTATCACGGATCTGCCTACTTGATTTCCTGTTCGGATCTCATGTTCAGCAGACCGGCTCCGGAATGTTCCCCATTGTATGTTTCCTCCATGCTGATGCTCTCAGTCGGTGACATCGGCTTCCTGTCAGATTCCGCATACGGAGTTTCCTTCACTGCCTTTTTCATACTGTGCATTATAGCACAGCAGTTTTGCATTTGTAAACACCTAATTTTTACGGATTTTATATAAATTCTAATACATTTTTCGTGAATTTTATCTATATAAAATTATTTTTTCGTGTGTTTATAAAATTGCGCAGAAATTTCGTTTTATTGGTATTTCGCACACAATTTACAGTTTTTTGATTCTCTCCACTGCCTCTACTGTATTCTCATACGTACCGAATGCAGTCAGACGGAAGTAGCCTTCTCCGCTCGGGCCGAAGCCTGATCCTGGTGTTCCGACTACGTTTGCGTCTGCAAGCAGGTGATCAAAGAACTCCCAGGAAGTCATATTTCCCGGTGTTTTCAGCCAGATATACGGAGCGTTGACACCGCCGGATACGGTGTAGCCTGCGCCCTTTAATCCGTCGTAGATGACTTTTGCGTTCTTCATGTAGTAAGCAACCTGCTCTTTTAACTGTGCTTTTCCTTCCGGAGAGTAAACAGCCTCGCCGGCTCTCTGGATGATGTACGGAGCTCCGTTGTATTTCGTTCCGTGACGGCGTGCCCACAGGCTGTGCAGAGTCACATCGCCGGATTTGATGTCTTTCGGGATAACGGTGAATCCAAGACGCATACCGGTAAAGCCTGCGTTCTTGGAGAAGCTGCGCATTTCGATGGCACATGTTCTTGCACCCTCGCACTCATAGATGGAATGCGGAATGTCTTTTTCTGAGATATATGCCTCGTATGCAGCATCATACAGGATGATGGCTCCTACTTTATTTGCATAATCAACCCATTTCTGCAGCTCGGCTTTGGAAACCATAGCGCCGGTCGGGTTGTTCGGGAAGCACAGATAAATCAGATCCGGGGTTTCTTTCGGGAGCTCCGGGGTGAAGTTGTTTTCTGCGGTACACGGCATGTAAATCACATTCGTGAAACGCTCGGTTGCTGCGTCGTAGTCACCGGCACGGCCTGCCATTACGTTGGAGTCTACATAAACCGGATAAACCGGGTCGCATACAGCGATCTTGTTGTCCAGGCTGAAGATCTCCTGAATGTTGCTGCAATCGCATTTTGCGCCGTCCGATACAAAAATTTCATCAGATGAGATATCGCATCCTCTGTCCTGATAATCATTTTTTGCGATGGTATCGCGAAGGAAAGCATATCCAAGATCTGGTGCATATCCGTGGAAGGTCTCTGCGTGTCCCATCTCATCCACTGCTCCGTGCAGCTTTTCAATGATCGCCGGTGCGATCGGCTGGGTTACGTCGCCGATTCCAAGACGGATGATTTTCGCATCCGGATTTGCCTCGATGTAAGCTGCAACTTTTTTTGCAATGGTGGAAAACAGATAGCTTCCCGGCAATTTCAGATAATTGTCATTGATTTTGAACATTATTATGTCGCTCCTTTTCACTTTTTCTTACTCTGTCAAAAGCGTCAGCACCATCTGTGCCGTTTCAACCAGATTGGTGCCGCTGTCCATGCTGCATTTCTGCATGTAGCGATGGGCCTCCGACTCGGTCATGTGATTTCGTTCGATCAGAAGGCTTTTTGCACGATCGATGATGTGCTGTTCCTCGGCGCTGCGCACCTTGGGCTTTGCCCGCTCTTTCTTTCTGCGCCGTGCCGCACTCTGCAGCATCATCTCCAGTGTATTGACCAGCTCGTACACGGAAAGCGGCATCGTAACCGCCATGATTCCGGTTCCCTCCACCGCACTTAATGCGCGGCTCGATGCAATCAGAAGCATCTGGAAGCCGGACGGCATACACTCATTCAGATCCGTAAAAAACATATCCGGGAGCTTGTAGCCGCAGATGACGATACCGCCGTTTAAGTTGTTCATCTCTCCGAGCGCCGCTGCCGCTGTCGAACAGACAGCATCGATTTCATATCCTCTTTTTGCCAGAATATCCCGGATGCGCTTTCCATCTTCTATTTTGGGAAGTACTATCACTATGCTGCTCATGCATTTTCAGGCCCCTTCGTCGTCTAAATACGGTACAGATATTTCTCGGTCTCCCAGTCGGATACCTGGCGGAGATACTCATGCCACTCTTCTTCTTTGGCATTGATATATCCATCCACAAATTCCTGGCCGAGTACCTGACACAGAAAATCGTCTTTCTTTAACTCTGCGACCGCTTCTCCAAGGCTTCCCGGGAGAAGGGTGATCTGCATCGCGTTTCGTTCTTCTTCTGTCAGATCGGAAATATTGCGGTCCACCGGGGACGGCGGAACGATTTTCTGTTTGATACCGTCAAGTCCTGCTGCCATGCAGACAGCAAGTGCCAGGTACGGATTGGCTGCCGAATCCGGGCATCGAAGCTCAATGGCCATGATACCGTCTCCCGTCAACGGAATGCGGATCAGCGGGCTTCTGTTCTTTGCAGACCATGCCACGTAGATCGGTGCACCGTATCCCGGTGTCAGACGTTTGTAGGAATTTACAAGCGGGTTGGTAATCGCTGCGATTCCGCTGATGTGTTTCATCAGTCCGCCCATAAAGTAATATGCCTCTTTGCTGAGCCCGTATTCATCGGATTTGTCGGCAAACACATCTTTTCCCTCCTGAAACAGGGAGAAGGAAAGATGAAGACCCGATCCGTGAACTCCGGTTTTTGGTTTTGGCATAAAGGTTGCGTGAAGGCCATGACGTTTTGCAATCGTACGGATAGCAAATTTGGCAGTCATCAGCTGATCTGCCGTCCGAAGTGCTGCAGCCGGACAGAAATCCAGTTCGTGCTGGCCTGCCGCTACCTCGTGGAAGGAAGACTCAACGTCGATTCCCATTTCTTCGAGGGTCAGCACCATATCGCGCCGCGCGTTTTCTCCCAGGTCCAGCGGTCCCAGATCCAGATAACCGCCTTTGTCGTGCGTTACACTCGTTGCTCCGCCGTCCTCATCGGTGTGGAACAGGAAAAATTCACACTCCGGTGAGATTTCAAACTCATAGCCCATCGCTTTCGCTTCGAAAATTACCTTCTGAAGGATGGTTCGGGAACTCTTTGCATAAAGATTCCCCTCTCTATCATACACATCACAGATCAATCTTGCAACCTTTCCTTGCTGCGGACGCCACGGAAGTATTGCAAAGGTGTCGAGATCCGGGTGCAGAAACATGTCTGCTTCCTCGATGGTGACAAATCCTTCGAACGAAGAGCCATCGAAAACGCACTGATTATTCAGGGCTTTTTCCAGCTGTCCGGCGGTGATGGCCATATTTTTCATCATTCCAAACATATCGGTAAACTGCAGGCGGATAAATTCAACATCTTCTTCCTCCGCCATCTGAAGGATCACTTCCTTCGTATACTTTGCCATATCGATTCTCTCCTTTATCAAAGACGATTCTAAACGAAAAGGGTGCTTTCACGCGGCAGGGCAGAAAGACACCTTGCGTAAAAACACCCTTGTTTTGGGCATATTATAGCAGTTTTTCGCGTGTTTTGTCAAGAAAAACTTAGAGATTCGTGTATCCCATCAGGGATTCATCGACTGTCTTTGCTGCCTCGCGTCCCTCACGGATCGCCCATACGACCAGGGACTGGCCGCGGTGCATATCGCCTGCGGTGAAGACATTTTCTTTTGTTGTCTGGTATTTTCCGTCATCTGTCTTCACGTTGGTGCGCTGGTTGACTTCCACTTTAAATGCATCGGTCACATATTTCTGGGATCCTAAAAAGCCTGCTGCAATAAGAACGAGATCTGCCGGGAGAATCTCTTCGGTTCCCTCAACCGGAACCATCATCATGCGGTCGGATTTCTCATCTTTTTTCGGTGTCAGTTTTACGGTCTTGATCTGGCAGACTTCACCTTTTTTGTTTTTGATAAATTCCGTTACGGTTGTCTGGTAAATCCGCGGATCATGGCCGAATACGGCGATTGCCTCTTCCTGGCCGTAATCCGTCTTGCAGATCTTCGGCCACTCCGGCCACGGATTGTTCTCGGCACGCTGATCCGGTGCTTTCGGCATCATCTCAAGCTGTGTCACAGATTTGGCACCGAGACGGATGGAAGTTCCGACACAGTCATTACCGGTGTCGCCGCCTCCGATGACAACAACGTGTTTGCCCTTTGCATCGATGTAGGCATGATCCTCAAACTTGGAATCCAGAAGACTCTTCGTTACGGAAGTCAGGAAATCGACAGCAAAGTAGATGCCCTTTGCATCTCTTCCCTCTGCCTTGATATCTCTTGGATTTGCCGCACCGCAGCAGAGCAGGACACGGTCAAATTCTTTTAAGAGTTTGTCAGCTTTTACATCTTTTCCGATATCAGCATTCGTCACAAACTCAATGCCCTCGGCCTTCATCAGATCCACACGGCGGTCGATGACGCTCTTATCGAGTTTCATGTTCGGAATACCGTAGCGCAAAAGTCCGCCCACGCGGTCGCGGCGTTCAAAGACCGTAACAGAATGGCCGCGGCGGTTGAGCTGCATCGCTGCTGCAAGGCCGGAAGGACCGCTTCCTACAACGGCAACGCGTTTTCCGGTGCGCACTTTCGGCGGGTGCGGCGTAATCAGGCCGGTTGCCCATGCGTTTTCGATGATCGCGCGTTCATTTTCCTTCGTGCAGACCGGGTCTCCGTTTACGTTGCATGTACAGGCTGCTTCGCAGAGTGCCGGGCAGACGCGGGAGGTAAATTCCGGAAAACAGTTTGTCTTGGTGAGGCGGCGGTATGCCTGCTCATAGTTTCCAAGATACACAAGGTCATTCCACTCCGGAACGAGGTTCTGCAGCGGACAGCCGGAGGCCATTCCCGCAATCATGGTTCCCGCCTGGCAGAACGGTACACCGCATGCCATACAGCGGGCAGCCTGCATCTGCTGCTCCTTTTTCGGGAGCTGCAGATGAAATTCCTTAAAGTTTTTGATACGCTCAAGCGGGGCAACGGTGTTTCCCGTCTTGCGCTGATATTCCATAAATCCAGTTGGCTTACCCATAATTCTTCTTCCTCCTACTTACGCATGCTTTCGTAAAATGCTTCAATCTGTGCCTGTTCGCTGCTAAGACCCTTGTCTTCCATCTGGGCACTCAGCATCATCATGCGCTTATAGTCATTCGGAATGATCTTCTTGAATTTCGGCAGATATTCGTCAAAGTGTGTGAGAATTTCTTTACCTTTTTCAGAGCCGGTGTGTGTGACGTGTTTTTCAATCATGTTTTTCAGCTCTGCAATATCGTATTTGCTTTCTACCAGTTCAATCGAAATCATTTCCTTGTTCAAATTGCGGTACAGGTTGCTCTTTTCATCCAGGACATAAGCGATACCGCCGCTCATGCCGGCTGCAAAGTTCTTTCCGGTTGCGCCGAGGACAACGACACGGCCGCCGGTCATATACTCGCATCCATGCTCACCGACACCCTCGACAACGGCGTAAGCACCGGAGTTTCTGACACAGAAACGCTCTCCTGCGATACCGTTGATGTACGCCTCACCGCTCGTTGCGCCGTAGAGGGCAACGTTTCCGACGATGATGTTTTCTTCCGGTTTATACTTTCTTGCTTTCGGCGGGTAGACAACCAGTTTTCCGCCGGAGAGGCCTTTTCCGAAGTAATCGTTCGAATCGCCCTCAAGTTCCAGGGTCAGTCCTTTTGGAATAAATGCTCCGAAGCTCTGTCCGCCGGCACCCTTGCACTGTACGGTGTACGTATCCGGCTCCAGAGAGGTGCCGAATTTTCTGGTGATCTCGGCACCAAGAATCGTTCCCACGGTACGATCGGTGTTGGTGATCTCGACTTTGACGGTCTTCTTCTCTTTCTTATCCATTGCCGGACCGAATTTCTTTAAGAGTACCTTCTCATCCAGGGTTGCGCCAAGTTTGAAGTCGTAAACATCTTTCGGATCGAACGTTACCTTCTCGCCTGCTTTTGCAAACGGATTGTTCAGGATCTGGCTTAAGTCTACGCGGTCTGCGTGCTCGTTTGTCACTTTATCATTTCTCTTTAAGAGGTCGGAACGGCCGACCATCTCGTCAACGGTGCGGAAGCCAAGTTTTGCCATGTATTCCCGCATCTCTTCTGCGATGAAGCGCATGAAGTTGATGACGTACTCCGGTTTGCCGCGGAAACGTTTGCGCAGCTCCGGGTTCTGGGTTGCAATACCCATCGGGCAGGTATCGAGGTTGCAGACACGCATCATAACGCATCCCATCGTTACAAGCGGTGCGGTCGCAAAACCGAATTCCTCGGCGCCAAGGAGTGCTGCAATCACAACGTCACGGCCGCTCATCAGCTTACCATCGGTCTCGATCATGACACGGTTGCGGAGGCCGTTTTTGATCAGCGTCTGATGGGTCTCGGCAAGGCCTAACTCCCATGGAAGTCCTGCATTGTGGATGGAACTTCTCGGTGCTGCTCCCGTTCCTCCATCATATCCGGAAATCAGGATAACCTGTGCTCCGGCTTTTGCAACACCGGCTGCGACAGTACCAACACCTGCTTCGGATACCAGTTTAACGGAGATTCTTGCATTCACATTCGAATTTTTCAGGTCATAAATCAGCTGTGCAAGGTCCTCGATGGAGTAGATGTCGTGGTGCGGCGGCGGGGAAATCAGGGATACACCCGGTGTGGAGTGACGTGTTTTTGCAATCCACGGGTAAACCTTTCCGGCCGGTAAGTGGCCGCCCTCGCCCGGTTTTGCACCCTGGGCCATCTTGATCTGGATCTCTTTTGCACTGACAAGGTATTTGCTGGTAACGCCGAATCTTCCCGATGCTACCTGTTTGATCGCGGAGCATCTCTCCGGGGATTCGAGACGGTCATCACTCTCACCGCCCTCACCAGTGTTGGATTTTCCATGCAGACGGTTCATGGCAATTGCCAGTGTCTCATGTGCCTCCTGGGAAATAGAACCGTAGGACATCGCACCTGTTTTGAATCGTTTTACGATAGAATCTACGCTCTCAACTTCTTCGAGCGGAACGCCCTGTTCCGGATAATCGAAGTCCATCAGGCTCCGCAGATAGCCGCTCTCCTCGCTGTCGACCATTGCTGTGTACTCTTTGAACATCTTGTAGTCGCCGCGTCTTGTGGACTCCTGCAGTGTATGAATGGTGCGCGGATTGTAGCGGTGCTCCTCGCCCTGGCTTCTCGATTTATGACGGCCGATACTGTCCAGTGTCAGATCGGTAGACAGCTCCAGCGGATCGAATGCCTGGGAATGACGCTCATCGACATCTTTTGCAATGTCTTCCAGGGTAATACCGCCGACACGGCTGACCGTACCGGTGAAGTATTTGTCGATGACATCTGCTGAGATACCGATGGCCTCGAAGATCTGGGAACCCTGATACGACTGGATCGTGGAGATACCCATCTTCGCTGCGATTTTTACGATACCAGAGATGACCGCGTGGTTGTAATCTTCAACGGCTGCGTAGTAATCTTTCTTGATCATGCCCTCTTCGATCAGCTCATGGATCGTGTCGAGTGCCAGATACGGGTTGATTGCGCAGGCACCGTAGCCGAGCAGTGTTGCGAAATGGTGCACCTCGCGCGGCTCGCCGGACTCCAGAATAATCGCAAGAGAAGTTCTCTTTTTCGTTTTTACCAGATGCTGATGAACCGCAGATACAGCCAGGAGGGATGGAATCGCCACATGGTTCTCATCGACGCCGCGGTCAGAGAGAATCAGGATGTTGGCTCCTGCCCGGTGTGCACGGTCAACCTCGACGAAAAGGCGGTCCATCGCACGGTCAAGCGGTGCGCTCTTGTAGTAGGTGATCGGAACGGTCACTGCCTTGAAGCCTTCGACTTTCATGTTCTTGATCTTCAGCATATCGGTATTGGTCAGGATCGGATTGTTGATCTTTAATACCTGGCAGTTCTTCGGCTCCTCCTCAAGCAGGTTTCCGTCACGTCCGACGTAAACGCTTGTGGAAGTTACGATCTCCTCACGGATGCAGTCGATCGGCGGGTTCGTTACCTGTGCGAAGAGCTGTTTGAAATAGTTGAACAGCGGCTGATGCTCATGGGAGAGAACGGCAAGCGGGGTATCGATACCCATCGAAGCGGTTGCCTCGACACCGTTTAATGCCATCTTTCCGATGGAGGAACGGTACTCCTCGTAGGTGTAGCCGAACGCTTTCTGCAGGCGCATCCGCTCTTCTTTCGTGTACTCTTCGACCGGCAGATTCGGGATTTTGATATTCTTTAACTGTACCAGATAACTGTCGAGCCATTCGCCGTACGGCTGTTTCTTTGCGTAATATTCTTTGACTTCCTCATCGTTTAAGACTTTTCCCTGTACGGTGTTGACGAGAAGCATCTTGCCCGGATGGAGACGCTCTTTTAAGACGATTTTTTCTTCCGGAACTTCCAGAACACCGACCTCAGAGGAGAGGATCAGAAATCCATCGTTAGTGATGTAGTAACGGGAAGGACGAAGACCGTTGCGGTCGAGCACTGCTCCCATCACATCTCCGTCGGAGAACAGGATCGATGCCGGTCCGTCCCACGGCTCCATCATCGTTGCATAATACTGATAGAAATCACGTTTCTCCTGGGAAATCGTATCGTTGTTTGCCCACGGCTCCGGGATCGTGATCATGACAGCCAGCGGAAGATCCATACCGCTCATGGTCAGGAACTCGAGTGTGTTGTCGAGCATTGCAGAGTCAGAACCCTGGGTGTTGACAACCGGCAGAACCTTGTGCAGTTCATCCTGCAGCATCGGGGAGGACATCGTCTCCTCACGGGCCAGCATCTTGTCGGCGTTTCCGCGGATGGTGTTGATCTCGCCGTTGTGTACGATGAAACGGTTCGGATGGGCTCTCTCCCAGCTTGGGTTCGTGTTCGTGCTGAACCGGGAATGCACCATGGCGATTGCAGATTCATAATCGACATCCTGCAGATCGCGGAAGAAGGTGCGGAGCTGTCCTACGAGGAACATACCTTTGTATACGATGGTACGGCTGGAAAGGGATGGCACGTAGGTGTTGTCGTTGCTCTGTTCGAAAACACGGCGTACGACGTACAGACGACGGTCGAAAGCGATTCCCTTTTCCACATCCTCCGGTTTTTTGATGAATGCCTGCATGATGTAAGGCATACACTCTCTTGCCTTATGGCCGAGAACTTCCGGAACGGTCGGCACGGTTCTCCATCCAAGGAGTTCCAGTCCCTCTTTTTCCACGATGATCTCAAACATCTTTTTTGCCTGGTTCCGTTTCAGCTCATTTTGTGGGAAGAAGAATACGCCGACGCCGTATTCCCGTTCTCCGCCTAATGAAAAACCGAGGGTCGAACAGGCTTTGGAAAAGAATTTGTGCGATATCTGCAACAAGATTCCTACTCCGTCTCCTGTTTTACCCTCGGCGTCTTTGCCGGCTCTATGCTCAAGATTTTCTACGATTTTTAATGCGTTTTCTACGGTCGCATGGGATTTTTCACCTTTGATATTCACGACGGCTCCGATACCGCAGTTGTCGTGTTCAAAGGAAGAACGGTATAGCCCTTCTTCTCCCATGACACGCTCTTTGCTCTGTGTCATACGGCTTCCCTTCCTTTACTTTCCTTATTTTCGGTTATCCTTTGTCTTTTCTGAAAAGAATGGAGGGGAATCTTTTGTTCCCCGCCGTTCTTTCTGGATTGCCCTTACTATACTCTATTTTTTTCGTCCTGTAAAGAGCAAATTTAATTTTTATATAATTTTTTATATTTTTTCTTAACTTTCTTAGGTTATTACTGCATTTTACCTAATTTTTCATACCATTTATCGATTATTTTGCCGCATGGTACTCGGCTGCTGCTGCGATCAGGCCGCGGAACAGCGGATGCGGACGGTTCGGACGGGATTTGAACTCCGGATGTGCCTGCGTTGCGATGTAGAACGGATGATCTGAAAGCTCTACCATCTCAACGATTCTTCCGTCCGGAGAAACACCGGAGAGAACCATGCCGTTTTCGGTCAGTGCTTTCCGGAAATCGTTGTTTACTTCATAGCGGTGGCGGTGACGCTCGGAAATCTCTTTCTCACCGTACAGCTCCTGTGCTTTCGATCCGTCTGCCAGGACGCATGGATATGCGCCGAGACGTAACGTACCGCCGATATCCTCGATTCCATCCTGATCCGGCATCAGTGCGATCACCGGGTGCATGGTGTTCGGGTTCATCTCGATGCTGTGTGCGTCGTGGTAACCGAGAACGTTTCTTGCATATTCAACAATCGTCAGCTGCATGCCGAGGCAGAGGCCGAGGAACGGAATCTTGTTCTCTCTTGCATATCGAATCGCTGTGATCATGCCTTCGATACCGCGGTTTCCGAATCCGCCCGGTACCAGAACACCGTCCACATCGCTCAGATACTCTGCCACGTTCTCCTCGGTTACCAGCTCGGAATCCACCCATTTCAGGTGTACGTTTGCATGGCTTGCAATTCCGCCGTGTTTTAATGCCTCAACAACGCTCAGGTATGCATCATGCAGCTGGGTATACTTTCCGACGAGCGCAATCGTCACCTCTTTGTTCGGATGGCGGAGTGCTTCTACCATATGGGTCCAGTCGGACAGATCCGGTTCCGGGCATGGAAGGTGAAGGCTCTCGCAGACAACCTGCGCCAGGTTCTCTTTCTCCATGGCAAGCGGAGCTTCATACAGATACTCCACGTCCAGGTTCTGCAGAACATGGCTTGACGGAACGTTGCAGAACAGAGCAATTTTATCTTTGATCTCGGTGGTCAGCGGATGCTCGGACCGACATACGATGACATCCGGCTGAATACCGATTCCCTGCAGCTCTTTTACGCTCGCCTGCGTCGGTTTTGTTTTCATTTCACCGGAAGCTTTCAGATATGGAATCAGGGTAACGTGGATCAGAATGGCGTTCTCGTGTCCGACGTCATGCTGGAACTGGCGGATTGCCTCCAAAAACGGCTGGCTCTCGATATCGCCGACGGTTCCGCCGACCTCAATGATGGCAATACGCTCCTCATCTACTTCTTTTCCGCGGTAGAAACGGCTCTTGATTTCGTTTGTAATGTGCGGAATGACCTGTACGGTGCCTCCGCCGAAATCACCGTGGCGTTCTTTCTGCAGAACAGACCAGTATACTTTTCCGGTCGTCACGTTGGAATTTTTATCCAGGCTCTCGTCGATGAAACGCTCGTAGTGGCCGAGATCGAGGTCTGTCTCTGTGCCGTCATCGGTAACGAAAACCTCGCCGTGCTGAATCGGGTTCATCGTACCCGGGTCAACGTTGATGTACGGGTCAAATTTCTGCATCGTCACTTTGTATCCTCGGGCTTTTAAAAGCCGTCCAAGGGACGCCGCCGTGATTCCCTTTCCAAGGCCGGAGACTACTCCGCCTGTCACAAAGACATATTTTACTGCCATATTGATTTCCTCCTGCTTTTCTCTTCTGATATTTTCTTTTCCGTCACAAGTTTCTCTAAAAGGAAATGTCGCCTGCCGGCGACATCTCTATGATGAAAGCCAGTTACTCCGCGCCTGCGTCGCTCCCGTAACTGCTGACAACATTCGTAATCCGGGCTATCGCCCTACTTACTCATGTCGTCTTGCCCGGCCAATATCTATGAATTCGCTCATGCAAGCATGGCTCATCCATAGCTGCTGTCCGGGGCTTTCATTCAAAATCAAAAACGATTATAACACATCTCGAATTTCCTGCAACTTTTTTTTACTATTTTTTATTATTTTCGACATTTTCCACGAAATCCTAAATTTCTGCACCATATTTTATACATATCACGATTTTCTTGACATCATCCACAAAAATGAGTATGATAATCAATGTTTTTAAAACATGCAGGTCTACAACTGAAAAAAGGAGAATACCTATGCAGCCATCGTCAAACAATTGTTATGATACCGGTCTCCGGGAGGAATGTGGTGTTTTCGGCATTTACGATCTGGATGGTGCCGACGTCAGTCCTTCGATCTACTATGGCCTTTCCGCCCTGCAGCACAGAGGACAGGAGTCCTGCGGAATTGCCGTCTCTGACACCAGCGGTCCAAAGGGCCATGTGAAATCCTACAAAGGCCTTGGCCTTGTCAACGAAGTTTTCAAAGAATCCAAATTAGAAGAGCTGTCCGGCAATATCGGCATCGGCCATGTCCGGTACTCTACCACCGGTTCCACTACCGTAGAGAATGCACAGCCGCTCGTTCTGAATTATCTGAAAGGCTCCCTTTCCCTTTCGCACAACGGAAATCTGGTCAACGCTATGGAACTGCGCGAGCAGATGGAAAACACCGGCGCAATTTTTCACACTTCGATTGACTCTGAAATCATCGCCTACGGCATTGCGCGGGAACGCGTTCATTCCAAAACGGTAGAAGAAGCGATTCTGCGCACGGTAAAAGAAATCCGCGGCGCCTATGCCCTTGTCATCATGAGCCCGAGAAAACTCATCGGCGTGCGCGACCCATATGGCTTAAAACCGCTCTGCATCGGAAAGCGGGACAACGCCTGGGTTCTCGCCTCGGAAAGCTGCGCCCTCACTTCGATCGGCGCCGAATTCGTCCGCGATGTCGCTCCGGGAGAAATTGTAACGTTTGACAAAACCGGAAATCTGAAATCCGAATTTATGCCGGTTGACGTAAAAAAAGCGCATTGTATTTTTGAATATATTTATTTTGCCCGCCTCGACAGCAAAATAGACAATATCAGTGTCTACGAGGCCAGAATCCGCGGCGGTGCAACTCTCGCAAAGACCTACCCGGTTGACGCAGACCTCGTCTGTGGTGTCCCGGACTCCGGACTTGCCTCCGCAAAGGGCTATTCCGAAGAATCCGGCATCCCGTTCGGTCTTGCGTTCCACAAAAACAGCTATGTCGGCCGTACCTTCATCAAGCCGACCCAGAAGGAACGGGAATCCAGCGTCAAAATCAAGCTGAGCGTTCTCGAATCTGTTGTAAAAGGAAAACGGATCGTGCTCGTCGACGACTCCATTGTCCGTGGAACAACGATTTCCAACCTGATCACGATGCTTCGCAAAGCCGGCGCGACCGAAGTCCATGTCCGTATCAGCTCTCCGCCGTTCCTGTATCCGTGCTATTTCGGCACCGATGTTCCTTCGAACAAACAGCTGATCGCAAGCTCTCACTCCACGGAGGAGATCCGCCAGCAGATCGGAGCCGACTCTCTTGGCTACATGCCGATCGAGGAACTCCAGAACATGGTCGGCGATCTGCCGATCTGCCGTGCATGCTTCGACAGCCATTACCCAATGGAAGTACCGAAACAGGATATCAGCGCTCTTCTCGAAAGCTGATTCTATTTCGTCCCCCTTACCGCGCAGACACTGCGTCAGGTAAGGGGGCTTTTTTGTTTCATGCATACTTTGACGTAATGTTTGCATACAATAGCATCAAAAACAAAGGATCTCTTCATGGATCTTACAGACATCATTTATTCCAACGATTACATCAACATTCTGATCCAGAATTACGTGGCACAGTCCGAGCGGTACCAGATGCTGTTTCCGGAATCAAGTGCTCTTCTTACGCTGAACCCGCAGTATTCCGTTCTCTTTCTCGAGCGGAGTCTGCTGCCGGAAAATCTCTTCGGCGCAGTTCCCTTTACCGGGCTTCCAAAACTTTTTACGCCGCTCTCCACGCTCTCACTGGAAGTCTCCGGGATTGTCCAGACGCAGAATCTCTACGGCGGCGGATATACAGGCAAAAATGTAATCTTCGGTTTTCTGGACACCGGCATTGATTACCGCCACCCCGCATTTCTGCATGCCAACGGACAGAGCCGGATTCTCGCCGTCTGGGATCAGACGGACTGGACGGGAACGCCGCCGGCGCAGTTTCCTTACGGCAGTCTCTATACCAAGTCCGATCTCGACGCGGCACTTGAAAGCGGCGATCCACTCTCCCTTGTTCCAGTCACCGATCCCGACGGGCACGGCACGTATGTCGCAGGCGTGGCCGGCGGTACTCCGGATGCCTCCGCCGGATTTCTCGGCGTCGCACCGGAGGCAGATTTTGCCGTTGTTAAATTAAAACCCGCCAAACAGAATCTGAAAGATTTTTATCTTGTGTCCTCCAATGCTCCCGTCTTCGAGGAAGATGACCTGCTCTCCGCCATGCACTTTCTGAATGAAACCGCAGCTGCGGAAGGAAAACCGCTCGTCCTCTGTCTGGCACTCGGGACGAATCAGGGCAGCCACTCCGGCACGCTCCCCGTTTCTCTGACCTTGGCGCGCTACGGCAACACGCCTGGTGTGATCCCCGTCTGCGCGACCGGCAACGAAGGAAATGCATCACACCATTATTATGGCTCTGTATCCGAAACTTACACCCCGAAAAATGTAGAGTTTCTCGTTTCTGAAGGAAACCGCGGTTTCACCCTGGAACTCTGGGGACAGGCTCCACAGCTTTTTTCTGTCGGTTTCCGCTCTCCCGGCGGCGAGACGATTCCGCGGATTCCCGTCTCTTTGAATCAGGAACAGCGGATCACCTTCGTTCTGGAGCGCACCGTGATCTACGTCAACTACGAAGTGGTCCAGGCCACGACCGGCAGCCAGCTCATTCTGATCCGCATGCTGGATCCGACCCCCGGTATCTGGACGCTTCAGGTTTACCGCGCTTTTCCATCGCCGCCGGATTTCCACATCTGGCTCCCGATCACCGGATTTTCCACCTCCGATGTGACATTTCTGGAACCGGATCCATACACGACACTGACGACACCTTCTGCCACGGTTCCTGTTCTTTCTCCCTCCACGTATCAGGCAGCAAACAACAGTTTTTCCCCGGAATCCGGCCGCGGCTTTACCCGGCTTGGTGAAATCAAGCCCGACTTTGCTGCTCCCGGCGTCTCCGTTACCGGACCGGGACCGGCCGGCTCCTATGTAAGCTTCAGCGGTTCGAGTGCGTCCGCCGCCATTACATCCGGCGCCGCTGCTCTTTTTCTGCAATGGGGCATCCAGCGCACTCCCGCCCGCTATTTCACGGCACAGGAGGTAAAAAACTACCTGATCCGCGGTGCAGACCGAACTGATACTATTACGTATCCGAGCAGAGAATGGGGATATGGCCGATTACAGTTATATCAAAGCTTCACAAGCCTTATGACAAACTGATTTTCCCGCTCACAGGTTTGCTTCTATGGTATATCCGTTTGTTGATGCAAACTTTTAATGTGCAACTGCCTTGTTTTTGATTGTTTTCCGTTGTATCATTACGTATTATCATTATATTTATAAAACTAAAAGGGGGATTCCTGACTATGAATTACGAACGCTTGAACGATCTTCGCCTTCTTGGACTTACGATTGCCTACTACCGAAGAGCAAAAGGAATGACGCAGGCCGAACTTGCCGAGGCGGTACATATCAGTCGTACCCATATGAGCAACATCGAAGCGCCAAATACAAAAACCTCTATTTCGTTGAATCTTCTGTTCGATATCGCTGAGGCACTTGACATTCCGGTGAAAGAGCTTTTTGATTTTCAGGGACGCAGTCTGTAGGGTCTTTGAATTTTTCTCTTTAAGAGTAACCCCGCCCGGCAGTTTTTCATATCATGAATTGTAAGCAAAATGATTCCTTTGGAGGAACAAACATGAGTGATTTAGCTGCTACAAACTGTGGATGCGGATGTGACAACGGCTGTGGCTGCGATAATGGATGCGGTGTTTCCAACAACAACCTGTTCGGAAACAATGGCTGCAGTATTATCTGGATTCTGCTTCTCCTCTCCTGCTGCGGCGGATGTGGATGCGGAAACAACAACAATGGCTGCAATTCCGACTGCTGGCTCGTTCTGATTCTTCTGTTCTGCTGCGGCGGATGGAACAACAACGGCTGTGGATGCGGCAACAGCAATAACTGCGGATGCGGCTGCTGACCTTTTTTCAGTCCTCCCAGATGTTCGGGCAGAAAAAGCCCCGGGTGCGGATCAACCGCCCCGGGGCTTTTTTTCACCAGAATTCTCTTTCAACGAAACCGTTTCGGTTTCCGTGCTTCTCTTTCCCGCTTTTCCATCTCTTCTCTTTTTTCTTTTTTTCTCATACATTCCAGATCTATTTCATAAAAGGCATTCCCTTCGAGTACCTGTTTTCTTTTTGCTGTTTCTTTTCCATCCATTTTCCGGCGGTCTCCTTTTTCTTTCTTCCTCTTATCATATGTTTTTTCCCGCCTTCTGTCATTTTTTCCGGCCTGGAACATAAGATAAAGAGAAATAAAAAGACAAATGCAGGAATGCTGCCAGGAAGGATCTTAATTTGAATCAGGAACAGGAACAAAATGTGGAACAGATGACACCGCTGGACCAGATGATCGCACAGGATCAGCTTCAGATGCTGAAGGCTGCCATTCCCTACGCCTCCTTCGGCCTGCAGCCCTCCCTTGCGATTTTGAGCAAATGGCTCGAGCTCCAGCGGACCATTCAGCTTTTTTCCCGTCCGGCCGACCTTTCCATGATGTCTGTTGATGCCCCGCACGTCTCTCCGCTTGAGATGCTGCAGGATATTTCCCGTTTTGCCGCCGGTCCGCAGCGGGATCTTCTCTCCCAGATGTTTCAGACCATGCAGATGGTCCAGATGCTTCAGAATATAAATCCCGGAAATGAGGAGGATCTGCTATGAGTTCGGATGATAAGCAAAACGACTGGTCGCAGGACCCCTCTCTTTCCGGAATTGACTTTGCCCGGCTTCAGGCACTGCAGCAGATGGCCTCTCAGAGCCGCGGAAAATCCCAGGCGGAAATGATGCCGTTTCTTCTCTCCCTGATGCAGGGAAATCAGGGCGGCGCACAGTTTTCCGCCTCCGAGGCGGACCTGATCATCTCTGCCATCAAAGCCGGAAAATCCAAACAGGAAGCGGCAAAAATTGACCAGATGGTACGCCTCTTCCGCTCCGCTGCTTCCGGGAAAAAACGCTGAAAAACTACAAACCAAAAAACGCTGCCGGTCTGGAATCCCAAACCGGTCAGCGTTTTTATTCTGTGCTTTTTCCTGCCTAGTTCTGCATGGAAAGCACGTTTTTATTTTTTACCAGGTAATCAATCAGAGAAACAACGGTCAGAATCAGTGCAACCCAGATCAGCACGGTATTCAGCACGGAAAGTGCCGGAATGTCGGCGATCAGAAGAATGATCATAATCATCTGGCTGATTGTTTTCGATTTTCCCCACCAGCTTGCTGCGATGACAATTCCATTGTCCGAAGCAACCAGGCGGAAACCGCTGATGATAAATTCTCTTGCGATGATAATAATAACCATCCACGCCGGAAGCTTGTCCAGCTCTACAAAGCAGATCAGTGCAGAGCATACCAGCAGCTTATCTGCCAGCGGATCCATAAACTTTCCGAAATCGGTAATCAGATTGTCACGTCTTGCAATGTAGCCGTCCAGAGTATCCGTGATGCTGGCAGCGGCAAAGATTACCAGTGCAATCCATTTGGACGCGCTTCCGCCCACGCCAGACAGCAGGAAGAACACGAAAAACGGAATCATAATTACCCGCAGAATCGTTAATTTGTTTGGTAAATTCATTGGCTTATCTCTCCTATCAGATCATATTCCAGAGCGCCGGTAATTTTCACTCTTACGAAATCGCCGGATACGAGTGTTTCCGGTGTATTGACAAATACATAGCCGTCTACACCCGGTGCGTCCGCCTGGCTTCTGCCCACATAGGCATCCTCATCCGCCACTTTGCCCTCGATCATAACAAGAAGCTCCTGGCCGATCCTGCGCTCGCCGAGTTCTGCAGAGATATCCTGCTGCAGCTCCATCAGTTCTGCCTGACGGTCCAGTTTTACCTCCTCGTCGATCTGATGCTCCATCGTAGCAGCCGGTGTTCCCTCCTCCGGAGAGTAGGTGAATACGCCGAGACGGTCGAACTCCATGTCGTTGATAAACTCGAGGAGTTCTTTGTGCTGCTCTTTTGTCTCTCCCGGGAATCCTGTGATCAGCGTGGTGCGCAGTGTGATATCCGGCATCTCGCTTCTCAGGAAATCAATTTTGTCGATCAGCTCCTGTTTGGATGTTCTGCGACCCATGCGGCGCAGGATCTCATCGTTGGCATGCTGAATCGGCAGATCCAGGTAGTGACAGACTTTCGGCTCTTCCTTCATCGTCTGAACGAGTTCCGGATAGATGTCCTCCGGATAGCAGTACAGAATCCGGATCCAGTAGAGCTCCTGAATTTTGCAGAGCTCTTTTAACAGAAGGTGGAGAGACGGCTTTCCGTACAGATCGATACCATAAATGGTTGTCTCCTGCGCAACGAGAACGAGCTCTTTGACACCCTGTTCTGCCATCGTCTTCGCTTCTGCTATCAGTTCCTCCATCGGAACGGATCGGTACGGTCCGCGCAGCTTCGGAATGATGCAGTAGGTACAGTGCTTGTCACAGCCCTCTGCAATTTTCAGATATTCGTAATGGCCGCCTGTCGTTACAACGCGCTGTGCGTCAATTTTCGGCAGTCCTTTCAGATCGGCATACTCCTGGAAGCGGTCGCCGCCGAGGACATCCTGAATGGCATCCAGGATTTTGTCATAGCTGTTCGTTCCAAGTACGGCGTCAACCTCCGGAATCTCCTCAATGATTTCATCGCGGTAGCGCTCTGCCATACAGCCCGTTACCAGAAGAACCTTACAGCTTCCCGCTGTACGGTACTTCGCCATTTCAAGAATATTTTGAATGCTTTCTTCTTTGGCGTCGTGGATAAAGCAGCATGTGTTTATCACGATAACCTCTGCATCTTCCTCGGAATCGGTGATCTCGAAACCATGCTCTACCAGAAGACCCAGCATATGCTCGGAATCTACCAGGTTTTTATCGCATCCAAGGGAAATAAACAGAATTTTCATATTATTCAATTACTGGCTCCTCTTTTGTTTCCTCTTCCGCTTCAACTTCAGATTCCGGAAGGATTGTAACCTCTCCTTTGTACATCTCCTCTACGGCGATGGAGAGCGGTTTCATGCCTTTTTTCACTTTTACAAGCGGTTCAGCTCCGCCAATGATCTGTCTTGCACGTTTGCTTGTTGCAAGTACCAGAGAGTAACGGCTGCTGACAACCGGTGCCTCGTCCAGATCCTGGCCCTCGTTAATAGTTGCAATCAGTTCCTGATAAGATGGATGAATCATAATAAATGCTCCTTTCTATTTTTCCAGACTTTTTTTCATCTGTTCGATAAAGTCTTTCTGGTTGCTGCTCATGAAATGCTGGCTCTGAATGGTCTCATGCATCTGTTTTACGCAGGTTTCGAGGTCGTCGTTGATCAGGACATAATCGTACTGGTCCATGCCCTGTGCTTCCTCTTTTGCACGCTCCATTCTGCCTTTGATAACTTCTTCTGTTTCCGTTCCGCGTCCCCGTAGGCGTCGTTCCAGCTCCTCGGCGGTCGGCGGTGTGATGAACACAAGAAGGGTGTCCGGACGTTTTTCCTTGACCTGAAGTGCTCCCTGGATTTCAATCTCAAGCAGAACATCTTTTCCGGCATCCAGCTGCTCCTCTACGTATGCCTTCGGCGTTCCGTAGGAATGTTTTACGTAACGCGCATACTCGAGGAAGGCATCCTCTTCTACCATGCGGTCAAACTCTTCTTCTGTACGGAAAAAGTACGATACGCCGTCTTCCTCGCCCGGACGCGGGTCTCTTGTGGTGACGGAGATGGACAGCGCATAGTTGTCGTACTCCTCCATCAGGCGTTTCATCAGTGTTCCTTTTCCTGCTCCGGAAAAACCGGATACTACAGTAAGTATTCCTCTACTCATTTTCAGATTCCCCTCGCTCTTTTTCTGTTTCCCAGCCGCCGTTGAATCTACGGCTGATCGTTTCCGGCTGCAAAGCCGAAAGGATGATAAATTCTTCTCCGGTGATGAGCACTGCTTTCGTGCGTCTTCCCTGCGTCGCATCGATGATGCGGTTGCTTTCCTTTGCACGCTGCACCATACGCTTGACGGGCGCCGCCTCGGGACTCACCACTGCTATTATTTTATCCGAATTTACGACATTGCCGAATCCGATGTTGATCAGTTTTGCCACAATCCGTCCTTTCCTGTACCTTCTGAAGTCTTTTTCAGAAAATACATCTACCCATACAGATTTATTATAATTCATTCAGAAAGCCTAGTCAAATCTTTTTTTCTGTATTATAATGAAAATACTAGAATTTCAAACAAAGGAGATATTTTCTATGGCTTTTGATGGAATTACCATTGCAAATATTGCACAGGAACTGAATCAGACCATCGTCGGCGGAAAGATCAACAAGATCGCACAGCCGGAAAACGACGAGCTGATGATTACAATAAAAAACAACCGTACCGTTTACCGTCTTCTCCTCTCGGCAAGTGCTTCGCTTCCGCTGATCTACCTGACGGACAACAATAAGCCCGGCCCGATGACCGCACCAAATTTCTGTATGCTGCTCCGCAAACACATCGGCAGCGCCCGCATTCTCTCCGTTACCCAGCCGGGACTCGAGCGTATTCTTATTTTTGAGCTCGAGCATTTGAATGAACTCGGCGATATCTGCCGCAAGAAGCTGATTGTGGAGATCATGGGAAAACACAGCAACCTGATCTTCTGTCAGGAGGACAATACGATCCTTGACAGTATCAAACATATTTCCGCCAACATGAGTTCTGTCCGTGAGGTTCTTCCGGGCCGCACCTGGTTCATTCCGCACACGCAGGATAAGAAAGATCCGCTCACGATCACAGAAGAAGAATTTTTCGATTTCGTCTGCACGAAACCGATGGCTGCCGCAAAGGCAATCTACACTTCCCTTACCGGCTTCAGCCCGCTGATGGCGGAGGAAGTCTGCTGCCGCGCCGGCATCGACGGCGGATTTGCGGTCAATGCACTCGAAGAAAATGCGAAGCTTCATCTGTTCCGCACCTTCTCTTATCTGATTGAGGATATCAAAAACGGCGCATTTACGCCGAACATCGTATACCAGGGCGATGAGCCGAAAGAATTTTCCGCACTGAAACTGACGCAGTATCAGGATTTGCGTGAGGAAACATACGATTCGATCTCCGGTGTGCTGGAAACGTACTATGCCATGAAAAACCGCATCACCCGCATCCGTCAGAAATCTTCCGATCTGCGCCGTGTCGTCAATACCGCACTCGAACGGAATGTCAAAAAATACGACCTGCAGCAGAAACAGTTAAAAGACACCGACAAGAGGGAAAAATACCGGATTTACGGTGAGCTTTTAAATACGTACGGCTACAGCTGCCAGCCGGGCGATACTTCGCTGAAAGCCGTCAATTACTATAACGGCGAGGAAATCACGATTCCGCTCGACGGAACGCTCTCTGCCGGCGAAAATGCGAAAAAATACTTCGACCGCTACGGAAAGCTGAAGCGGACCCGTGAGGCACTCGAGGAACTTCTTGTCGAGACGAAAGAGGAAATCGACCATCTCGAATCCATCAGCACGGCGCTTGATATTGCGCTCGATGAGGCGGATCTGGTGCAGTTAAAAGAAGAGCTGATCGAGTACGGCTACATCCGCCGCAAGGGACCGACAGGGAAAAAGCAGAAAATCACCTCCCATCCGTTCCACTACCGCTCTTCCGAGGGCTTTGACATTTATGTCGGCAAGAACAACTTCCAGAACGAGGAACTTTCGTTTAAATTCGCCTCCGGCAACGACTGGTGGTTCCACGCGAAAGGCCAGCCGGGCAGCCATGTCATCGTAAAGACGAACGGTAAAGAGCTGCCGGATTCCGTCTACGAAGAGGCCGCTGCTCTCGCCGCCTATTACTCGAAAGGCAGACAGGCACCGAAGGTGGAAATCGACTACACCTTAAAGAAAAACCTGCGCAAACCAAACGGAAGCAAACCGGGCTTCGTTGTTTATTACACCAATTACTCCATGATGGCGGAGCCGAACATCCGCAATCTTCAGGAAGTACAGGACTAAATTCAGAATACAAAAGACTTTTCGCACATTCCTATCTGTTCCTCTTTGCGAAAAGTCTTTTTTTCGTAAAATTTAATACTTCCTTCATTTCTTTTTCGATGCTCTATGGTATACTTCTTAATATGGAAAAAGATTCCAGACGTGATCTTTTTCAAACAAACCACAGTGAGGCTGTCTCTTCTTTATCAGAACAGCCGGAGAGGAATATAACTGTTATGAACAAAACAATTCCCGAAATCATTCACCGCCGTGTTCCAACGACGCGTTATGAGGCAGACCCTTCCGAAGGCCTTTCCGCCGAGCAGGTTGCCGAGTACCGCGAGAACGGCTGGACCAACCGCGCGGTGGAGCCTCCGTCCAAGACAACGGCCGAGATCGTAAAGAGCAATGTCTGTACGTATTTCAACCTGATTTTTCTGATTATTGCCATCTTTCTGATCCTTGCCGGTTCGTTCCGGGATCTTACGTTTCTGCCGGTCATCATCGCGAACACGCTGATCGGTATTGTACAGGAGATCAAGGCGAAAAAGACGCTGGAAAAGCTGTCTGTTTTAAACGCGCCGAAGGCTACTGCAATCCGTGACGGGGCTGAGATAACACTCGCCGCGGAGGATCTCGTACTCGATGATATTGTTGTATTTACCGCAGGAAAACAGATCTGCGCTGATGCCGTCGTGCTTGAAGGTGAGGTACAGGTCAACGAATCGCTGCTTACCGGTGAATCCGATGAGATTACCAAGCGCCCGGGCGACGAGCTGATGTCCGGAAGTTTTATCGTCTCCGGAAGCTGCAAGAGCCGTCTGACCCAGGTCGGTGAAGATTCCTACATTTCCCGTCTGACCCTCGAGGCAAAGGCCATGAAAGAGGGCGAACAGTCCGAGATGATCCGCTCCCTCAACAAGCTGGTAAAGGTTGTCGGCATTCTGATCATTCCGATCGGTCTTCTGCTCTTCGGCCAGCAGTTTTTCGTCTCCCACGAAACGTTCCGTGAGAGCATTACCTCGATGGTGGCCGCCGTGCTCGGCATGATCCCAGAAGGTCTTTACCTGCTTGCAAGCGTTGCCCTTGCCGTCAGCGTTATGCGGCTGGCTTCGCAGAAGGTTCTCGTGCATGATATGAAATGTATCGAGACGCTGGCTCGCGTCAACGTGCTCTGTGTCGATAAGACGGGAACCATCACCGAGACAACTATGAAAGTACATGATCTGATTCTGGTCGGCTCCAGTTCAGTCCCTGATACAGAATCCGGCGAAAATGCTCCCGCACCGCAGAAAGAAGAGCTTTCCCTCGCGGTCGGTGATTTCGCATCTGCCATGTCAAACGACAACATTACTATGGCGGCACTGAAAGAATATTTTAAAGACAACAACGGCAAAACTGCCGTTTCGATGACTTCGTTCTCCTCGGAATTCAAGTATTCCAGTGTGACATTTTCGGATGTCTCCTACGTGCTCGGTGCCCCGGAGTTCGTTCTCCGCGATGATTTTGCACGCTATCAGAGTGAAATTGAAGCGTATACCTCAAAGGGATTCCGTCTCCTCGTCTTCGGCACATCCGAAACTGTACCGGATGGAAAAGCACTCTCCGGCCGTGTCACGCCGCTTGGCTACGTGCTTCTCTCCAATCCGATCCGAAAAGAAGCACCGGAAACGTTCCGCTACTTCGAAGATCAGGGTGTCCATGTCAAGGTCATCTCCGGTGATACTCCGGTAACGGTATCTGAGGTTGCCCGCCAGGCAGGGATTGCGCACGCAGAGGATTATATTGATGCTTCCACTCTAAAGACACCAGAAGAGCTCGAAGAAGCAATCCTGAAATACACCGTGTTCGGCCGTGTCACACCAGACCAAAAACGCCAGTTTGTCCAGGCTTTAAAGAAAAACGGCAAGACCGTTGCGATGACCGGCGATGGTGTCAACGATGTGCTCGCATTAAAGGATGCCGACTGCTCCGTTGCGATGGCATCCGGAAGTGACGCTGCCGCACAGGCTGCACAGCTCGTTCTGCTGGACAACGACTTTTCGAAGATGCCTTCTGTCGTACTGGAAGGCCGCCGCGTTGTCAACAACCTGCAGCGCTCGGGAACGCTGTTCCTGGTAAAGAACATTTTCTCGTTCCTGCTGTCCATCTTCTCACTGATCTCGATGGTGACGTATCCGCTGGAGCCGTCCCAGATCTCGCTGATCAGTATGTTTACGATCGGTATTCCAGGCTTCCTGCTCTCGCTAATGCCGAACAAAAACCGGATCGAGGGCCACTTTATCACGAACATTCTGACACGGGCCCTGCCTGCGGCGCTGACCGACTTTTTGATGGTCGCAACACTCGTCGTCTTCGGCCAGGAATTTGCGGTCGGCTCGGAAGATATTTCGACCGCTGCCACCGTACTGCTCGCCATTGTCGGTTTTATGATTCTCTACCGGATCAGCAAGCCGCTCAACTGGATGCGCTGGACGATCCTGATCGGCTCGATTATTGCCTTCATTTTCTGCAGTACCTATCTGAACCAGCTGTTCGCCATTTCTGATATGTCCAGAAAATGTATCATGCTGCTGGTCGTATTCTCTGTCGCAACAGAGCCGGTTCTGCGATATTTGAGCATCCTCGTGGATTCCATTTCCTCTTTTTACCGGAAGCAGAAAATTTTCTTCCTGCGAAAACGGGAAGCGAGAAAAGCAAAATAAAACGTAAAACCAAACATCAGAAATGCCGTACAGCGTTGGAAATTTTTCCTCCGCCTGTACGGCATTTTTTGATTTACCAATCACAGTTTCTTACTTTCTCATCTCCGGATCTTCCGCGTAATGCGTCCGCTCGCCGCCGATGTATTTCGGTCTTGTCCGCGCGCAGACAACGTGCGCATCTCCGATCGTTTTCTGCGATACCCGGACCGGAACGGCTACTGCCTTCAGCTGCATGCCGATCAGCACATCACCGATATCAATACCTGCATGCGCCTGCACATGCTCTACGGTGACAGCGTCCTCCAATCCATAGTATGCCGCCATCGCAAACGATCCGCCGCCATGCAGCCACGGTACCGCGCAGACCGGCTCGTAACCGTATTTTTCTGCCGCCGCACGCTCCAGAACAACCGCGCGGTTCAGATGCTCACAGCACTGCGCCGCCAGATACAGCCCGTGCTCCTTCGTACACGCATACAGCGCCTCAAACACCGCCTGCCCGATCTCCTGGCTGGAATCCGTTCCGAGCTTACTGTTGTGAATTTCACTCGAAGAACATCCCACTACCAGAATCTGTCCCGGTTTCATCTGCGCCGTCGTAATCAGCTCCTCTGCGACGGCACGTACTTCCTGTCTGATTGTTTCAAGATCCATTTTGTATCCCTCCTTGCTAAACAGCAATATTTATGCAAAAGGAGACTGACTCTTTTTCCAAGAATCAGCCTCCTTTCTTCAGCTTACATAATTATTATTTCTGAACGATATTCACAATTCTTCCCGGTACGTAAATTTCTTTTACGATATTTCCGGTCAGTTTGTCTGCAACTGCCTCTTTTGCAGCGGCGATTGCGGTCTCTTTATCTGCATCTTTGGCGATTTTGATCGTTCCGCGCATTTTGCCGTTGATCTGAACAGCGATCTCGGCTACTGCCTCTACGGTCTTCTCCTCGTCAAACTCCGGCCATGCGGTCTGATACAGACGGCCTTCGTATCCAAGGTCTGCCCACAGTTCCTCGGTCATATGCGGTGCAACCGGATTCAGCAGGATCAGAAGGGTTTCGAACTCTTTTCTCGTTACTTTTCCGGCTTTGTAGAACTCGTTGACCAGGGTCATCATGGCTGCGATCGCTGTGTTGTATTTCAGGGACTCATAGTCGCTGGATACTTTCTTGATGGTCTGGTGCATTTTGGACTCCAGCTCTTTGGAGTAGGAATCTCCGTCTACCAAGCTGTCCTGCAGTTTCCATACACGCTCGAGGAAACGACGGCATCCTTTTACGCCTTCCTGAGACCAGGATGCACTTAAGTCGAAGGCACCGATGAACATCTCGTACGTACGCAGGGTATCTGCACCGAACTCAGCTACGATATCATCCGGGTTGACAACGTTTCCACGGGATTTACTCATCTTCTCGCCGTTCTCGCCGAGGATCATTCCGTGGGAAGTACGTTTCTGATACGGTTCCGGGCAGGTAACTACGCCCTGATCGTACAGGAATTTATGCCAGAAACGGGAATACAGAAGGTGAAGGGTGGTGTGCTCCATTCCTCCGTTGTACCAGTCAACCGGCAGCCAGTATTTCATAGCTTCTTTGCTTGCCAGAGCCTCTTTGTTCTTCGGATCGGTATAGCGGATGTAATACCAGGAAGAACCAGCCCACTGCGGCATGGTATCGGTCTCACGTTTTGCAGGTCCTCCGCAGCACGGGCAGGTGGTGTTGACCCAGTCTGTCATGGCAGCCAGCGGAGACTCGCCGTTATCGGTCGGCATGTAGCTCTCTACATCCGGCAGCTCCAGCGGAAGGGATTCTTCCGGAACCGGAACGTAACCGCATTTGTCGCAGTGTACGATCGGAATTGGCTCACCCCAGTAACGCTGACGGGAGAATACCCAGTCACGCAGCTTATAGTTTGTTTTTGCTTTTCCAACGTGGTTCTCTTCGAGCCACTCAAGAATTTTCTTTTTTGCTTCCGCAACGGAAAGTCCGTTCAGGAAACCGGAGTTGACAAGAGTTCCCTCTGCAACGTCGGTGTAAACTTCGTTCTGTACGTCGCCGCCTGCAACAACCTCGATGATCGGCATGTTGAATTTCTTTGCGAACTCCCAGTCACGCTCATCGTGTGCCGGTACTGCCATGATGGCGCCGGTGCCGTAGCTCATCAGTACATAGTCGGAAATCCAGATCGGGATCTCTTTTCCATTAACCGGGTTGACTGCGGAAAGTCCGTCGATCATGACACCGGTCTTGTCTTTTGCAAGCTCGGAACGCTCGAAATCGGATTTTCTGGCTGCCATCTCACGGTATGCGCAGACCTCATCCCAGTTCTTGATCTCATCTTTGTACTGGTCGATGTACGGATGCTCCGGGGAGAGTACCATGTACGTAACACCGAACAGGGTATCCGGGCGTGTGGTGTAGATAGTCAGCTTCTCCGGTTTATCTTTCAGGGAGAAATCAACCTCCGCTCCGTGGGAACGTCCGATCCAGTTTTTCTGGGAAGTTTTGACACGCTCAATATAGTCAACGCCGTCCAGACCGTCGATCAGCTTGTCTGCATACTCGGTAATCTTCAGCATCCACTCGCTCTTTACTTTGCGGACAACCGGGCTTCCGCAGCGCTCGCACACGCCGTTTACAACTTCCTCGTTTGCAAGACCTACCTTACAGGAAGTACACCAGTTGATCGGCATTTCTTTCTTGTAAGCAAGACCTGCTTTGAAGAGTTTGAGGAAAATCCACTGGGTCCAGTGATAGTACTCCGGATCGGTGGTGTTGATCTCTCTGTCCCAGTCAAAGGAATATCCAAGGGACTGAAGCTGATCTTTGAAGTGATGTACGTTGCTTTTGGTAACGATCTTCGGATGGATGTGGTTCTTGATCGCATAGTTCTCAGTCGGAAGACCAAATGCATCCCATCCCATCGGATACAGTACGTTGTAGCCCTGCATTCTGCGCTTTCTGGCTACGATATCCAGTGCGGTGTACGGACGCGGATGGCCTACGTGAAGTCCCTGTCCTGACGGATACGGGAACTCAACGAGTGCATAGTATTTTGGTTTTGTATAATCATCTGTGGCGGCAAAGGCTTTCTCGTCCTGCCAGATCTTCTGCCACTTTTTCTCAATGTTCTGTGGCTCATATCTTTTACTCATGGGTAACCTCCTGCATGTTCAAGTTCAAAGTTCTTTTTTCTCACACTGCCGCATAGGACAGCATGCACATTTGAACATATAGCTGTATTCTATCACTCTTTCCCTGTTTTTACAATTTATTTTTTCCTATATCCTCCGTTTTTCTTCAAAAACAGCAGAAAAATCCGGTTTCCGGGCGAATTCTGCTCCCGAAACCGGATTTTCTCTGTTTTATCACACTATTTTATAAAGCTTTATTCTTCTGCTTTTTCAACCTTCGAAGCTCTTGCCTCAATCTCTTTTGCCTGGATATCGGACGGAGCCTGCTCATATCTCGCAAACTCATAGGAGAAATCACCGCTTCCGCCTGTCATGGAGCGGAGTGTTGTGCCGTATCCGTAGATCTCAAGTTCCGGAACATCAGCCTCGATAATCGTATGGCCCTTGTGATCCGGGTTCATGCCGAGCACACGGCCGCGGCGTTTGTTGAGATCGCCCATGATATCGCCGGTGTATTTATCGTCTACAGTGATCTTCATCGAAACGATCGGCTCAAGGAGAACCGGGGATGCTTCCATAAAGCCTTTCTTGAACGCCTGGATCGCTGCGGTCTTGAATGCCATCTCGGAGGAGTCTACCGGATGATAAGAACCATCATACAGAACGGCTTTGACGCCGACTACCGGATAAGCAGCCAGAGGGCCTTTCTGTACGGCTTCCTGGATACCTTTTTCAACAGCCGGGAAGTAGTTCTTCGGAACGGCGCCGCCGACAACTTCCTGCTCGAAAACGTATGGTTTCTCGAGATCTCCGGAAGCGGAGAAGCGCATTTTTACATGACCGTACTGGCCGTGGCCGCCGGACTGTTTTTTGTATTTTGCTTCTACATCCGAATTTTTGCGGATCGTCTCGCGGAAGGCTACCTTCGGACGGGACAGCTCTACTTCTACTTTGTAGCGCTCCAGCAGCTTGCTGACGATAATATCGATGTGCTGGTCGCCCATGCCGTACAGCAATGTCTGATGGTTTGCAGAATCATTGACTGCCTTCATAGTCAGGTCTTCCTGCATCATCTTGGCAAATGCCTGGGAGATCTTATCTACATCGGCTTTGTTCTTCGGTTTATATCGTTTTGCGGTGTACGGAGTCGAAACATCCGGTTTTCCGTAGCGGACCTGATTGTTCTTTGTCGCAAGGGAATCGCCGGTTCTTGCATCGCCGAGTTTTGCGATGGCACCGATATCTCCTGCATGAAGCTCCGGTACTTCGATCGGCTTGGAGCCTTCGAGAACGTACAGCTTGCTCAGTTTTTCTTCGGATTCCTGATCTACATTATAGAGCACATCATCGCTTTTAATAACGCCGGAGCAAACCTTAATCATTGAATATTTTCCAAGGAACGGATCCACGATCGTCTTGAAAATGGTCGCGCTCTTCGGTTTCGCAAAGTCGTAATTTGCCTCGAAAATTTCGTTCGTATTGAGATTTATGCCGGCACACGGACGGGTGGACGGATCCGGGAAGTATCCGCAGATATCATCAAGAAGGTTCGATACGCCCTGCAGATTGACCGGGGAGCCCATGCATACCGGAACGATGGTGCCGTCTCCTACGTTCATGGCAAGCGCTGCGGAAATCTCTGCTACCGAGAACTCTTCTCCGCCAAAGTAGCGGTCCATAAACTCTTCACTTGTTTCTGCCACGGATTCCATCAGGGTTTCACGGTACTTCTCCAGATATTCTACGGAGTAATCCGGAATCGGGCATTCTTCTTTTTTATCTTTTTCGATATATCTGCGGCCTTTGTTCTTTACAATATTGATATATCCTACAAATTTACCGTTTTCACGCAGAGGCATATGAAGCGGTGCGATTCGTTTTCCGTACAGTTCGGTGAGCTGCTCAACGACTTCTCGGTAGCTGACATCGTCCTGATCCATTTCCGTTACGAAGATCATACGCGGAAGATTGTATTTCTCGCAGAGTTCCCATGCTTTCTGGGTTCCGACCTGCACGCCGGCCTTTCCGGATACCACGATTACAGCGGCATCTGCTGCGGAAGCGGCTTCCTGTGCTTCTCCTACGAAATCAAACATTCCAGGAGTATCCAGAACATTGATCTTATTTTTTCCCCATACGACCGGGACAAGCGTTGTGGAAATAGAGCATTTGCGCTTGATTTCTTCTTTGTCAAAATCGCTGACGGTATTTCCGTCTGTCACTTTTCCGAGACGGTTTGTCATACCGGAAAGATAAGCCATAGCTTCGGTCAGACTTGTCTTTCCGGAGCCGCTGTGCCCCAGCAGCACCACATTTCTGATTCGGTCAGTTCTAAAAACGTCCATATGTAATACCTCCCATGTAAGTAAATTTGCAGATTGCAAGGCCGCTCTTATTCGCCTTTCTGCTTTTTATCAAGATTCACGTCTTCCGTTCCTCTTATCATAGTCACTATTCTACTAAAGTTTTTGCTTTTTTGCAAGTATATTATTCATATTTCACAATATATTTCTGAATTTTTAAATTTTATATGTATTTTAGCTGGTTATTCTGCCTTTCTTCCGCTTTTCTGTCTGGCTTTTCTGTGGAATCTGCCGGATTTTGCAAAACAAGCAAAATTGCTGCCTTTCAAAAATGCTTTGTCACTTTAAAGCAAGAAATCTTTGACATTTGATTTCAGATGCTTTACAATGTCTTTTATACGATTTACCTACGAAAATTGTCAGAAAGGACTACTTGAATTATGTGTGATACATCCGAAAAAATCTGTATCGGCTTTATCGGCCTTGGCCTCATCGGCGGCTCCATTGCAAAAACCCTCAGAAAGGTTCACCCGGAGTATAAACTGATGGCCTACTGCCGCACCAAAGCGACGATCGAAGAGGCAATTCAGGAAGGCGTGATTGATATCGCGCTGGAAGAACGGGACGACCGCTTTGCCGACTGTGACTATATCTTCTTATGTGCTCCTGTCAGCACCAACATCTCCTATCTTCCGTTCGTGAAAGGCATCGCAAAACCGGGCTGTATCATCACAGACGTCGGAAGTGTAAAAGGAGAAATCCATCAGGCGGTTGAGACCCTCGGCATGACGCACCAGTTTATCGGCGGCCATCCGATGGCAGGCTCCGAAAAGACGGGATATTCCAGCGCCACCGATTACCTGCTGGAAAATGCTTACTATATGATTACACCCGGACCAGATGTTGAGATCGCGACAGTTTCCGCTTTCGTTGATCTTGTCCAGTCCTTAAAGGCGATCCCGATGGTTTTAACATACGAAGAGCACGACTACATCACCGCAGGTGTCAGTCATCTGCCGCATATCGTTGCCGCTACCCTGGTCAATGCACTCGCATCCCTGGACACACCGGAAGAGCAGATGAAAACCGTTGCTGCAGGCGGCTTCAAGGACATCACCCGCATCGCTTCCTCCTCCCCGGAGGTATGGCAGCAGATCTGTCTCTCAAACCAGAAGCAGCTCTCGAATGTGCTGGATTCCTATATCCGCCTTCTCGTCCAGGCAAAATACCTGGTTGACAACAAAAAAGGCCACGAGCTCTACAATATGTTTGAAAGTTCCCGCGAATACCGGAATTCCATGGAAGATTCTTCCTATGGACCGACAAAGAAAGAATACGTCGTTTACTGCGACCTGCTCGATGAAGCCGGCGGAATCGCAGCCGTTACAACAATTCTTGCCATCAACCAGATCAATATTAAAAATATCGGCATTACGCATAACCGCGAGTTCGAAGAGGGTGCTCTCCGCATTGAATTTTATGAAGAGCAGGCAGGCATTCTTGCCCGGAAGGTCTTAAAAGACCATGGCTATACCATTCATATCCGCAATTAAAAGCGCGTATATCTTGACAGGAGGAAGTTACGTTATGCAGTTCCAGAAAGCAGTACGTCCTCTGCGCGGAGAAATCTCCGTGCCGGGCGATAAATCCATTTCCCACCGCGCCGTCATGTTCGGTGCCATTTCAGAGGGAACCACAGAAGTCACAAACTTTTTACAGGGTGCCGACTGTCTCTCCACCATCTCCTGCTTCCGCAGTATGGGCATTGAGATCGAGAACACGCCGGAGCGCATTCTCGTTCATGGAAAAGGCCTGCACGGGCTTTCGGCTCCGTCCGCCGTTCTCGACTGCGGAAACAGCGGAACAACGGCACGCCTGATCTCCGGCATTCTTGCCGGCCAGAACTTTTCCAGTACACTGACCGGTGACGCTTCCATTCAGAAACGGCCGATGGGACGCATCATCAATCCGCTGACCCAGATGGGCGCTTCCATCCGCAGTATTCCGGAAAACGGCTGCGCGCCGCTTGCGATCAACGGCCATCCGCTCCACGCCATCTCCTATCTTTCGCCGGTCGCATCCGCACAGGTCAAATCGTGTGTCCTGCTTGCCGGACTGTATGCTGACGGAAAAACAAGCGTTACCGAACCGGCTCTTTCCAGAAACCATACGGAGCTGATGCTGAAATTCTTCGGCGCCGACGTTGCCTCCGAAGGGCTGACCGCATCGGTTCTGCCGGACCCGGATCTCCATGGAAATCTCGTCCGTGTGCCGGGAGATATTTCCTCCGCCGCCTACTTCATCGCCGCCGCGCTGATGGTTCCAGGCTCTGAGGTGCTCCTGAAAAATGTCGGCATCAACCCGACCCGCGACGGTATGCTCCGCGTCTGCCGCGCCATGGGTGCTGACATCACACTTCTGAATGAGCAGAACTCCGGCGGAGAACCGGTTGCAGACCTTCTCGTGCGCTATACGCCGTCTCTTTCCGGCACCGTCATCGAGGGCGAACTGATCCCGACCCTGATCGATGAAATCCCGATCATCGCGGTTCTTGCCGCCACAGCGAACGGTACAACCGTGATCCGGAATGCGGAGGAGCTGAAAGTCAAAGAATCGAACCGTCTTGATATCATGGTAAACGAACTCACCGCGATGGGTGTTTCCCTGGAAGGCACGGACGACGGCATGATCATTGAGGGCGGAAAACCGTTCCACGGCGCCCAAATCGACAGCCGCCTCGACCACCGCATTGCGATGTCGTTTGCAATCGCTTCGCTTGCCGCAGAGACACCGACGGAAATCCTGCGCGCCGGCTGTGTGGATATCTCGTATCCGACATTCTACCAGGATCTGGCACGGCTGCAGGCATAAAAAACGTTTAAACAAAAAATGGATTGTGAAGATCATTTCCTCACAATCCATTTTTTTGCTTTTACCCTGTTCTTCCGGCCGTCCCAACCGTTTCTCCCTGCCGTACCCGCGTTTCGATTCCAAGCCGCGAATAATTCCAGATCCGTTTTTCCGGCACTGCGCTTCCCTTCTGTGCCAGAACGATCACTGTCGAACCACCGAAGGCAAAATAGCCTTTCTCTTCGCCGCGCTGTACACGTCTCGCCGCTCCGGCATTTTCATTGACAATCTTTCCGACCATCATCGCGCCGACCTCCATCTGCAGCAGTGTGCCGAAATTTGCGGACTGCAGCAGCGTGTAGGTTCTCGTATTTTCTTTATAGATCGGGCAAAAATCATTCGCCGCCGGATTGACCGTGTGGAGCACACCCTCAATCCGCCGTTCCGTCGAACAGACGCCGTCATCCACAAAGAGATACCGGTGATAATCGTCCACGGAAAGCCGAAACAGAAATAACGTTCCGCCCTCATACCGTTTTGCCAGCTTCCGGTCGCGCAGAAGCTGTTCCAGCGTATATTCTGTGTTCTTGATCTCAAACTTCCCGTTCTCATGAATCGGATAAACCGTAAGCCGCGCATCACACGGGCTGATAAAATCCTGCGGCGCATTGGAAAACGGACGTGCATCCATTTTCAGCTTCCGCACAAAGAAATCATTGAACGAGATAAACTGCTTTGCGGTACATTCCTTCAGTGAAATATGATTTTTCTTTACAAACGGTGCAACCAGCGGCACCGATAAGCGGCTGTCCAGAAAGCAGCCTGCCGCACGAGATACAAATGACTGAACCAGCGGCTGCATCGCGGCTCTTCCGGCGGCATGGCTGTACATCATGTGCAGAAAACGGTCCTGCAGATCATTTTCCTCGCGGATCAGATCAAGCTTTGGATGATTTTTCCCCTGTTTTCGGTAAGGATAAGCGCAGAGTCTCAAATCGTTCTTCCTCCCTTCCAGATCAGAAGTCCGCGGAGCACAGCCACTCCAACGACCGCTACCAGCACAGCAAGCTCTTTATTCGTCGGCTTGCGGAAGCGGAAATCCGTGATAAACAAAACGCCGACCGCCAGCACCAGCAGATGCAGCCAGATCAGAAAGTATCCGCGGCAGAGCGGTGCAAAGACGAACAGCAGCGGCAAAGCTACTGACATCGAGGTAATCGGCAGTCCCTGGTAATATTTCCGGTTCTCCGAAGTTTCATTCTGACGCTTCTCTTCCATCACGTTAAAATATCCCAGACGGATCACGCCCGCAAGACCGTAGAAAATAAGAATCGGAATGCTGTAAAAATGTGTCATGCCAAGCTCATAGCAGAGCACGATCGGAAAGACGCCGAAACAAACCACATCGCAGAGCGAATCGATCTGAATGCCGAACCGCTTTTCATCTTCGGTCCTGTTTTTCTTCGTCCGCGCAATTTTTCCATCGAACATATCGCACAGTCCGGAAAAAGCAAGACAAAAAATCGCCCAGTTAAAGTGCCCCCGCGTTGCAAGAAAAATGCCGCTGATGGACGATGCAAAGCTGATATATGTTAATATTACGGTATAATCATAGAACCCTATCATATGTAGTTCCCCCTCTTTTTTCTCTTTTCGTATTCCCGATCGTAAGCTGTGCGACGATGGTAAAGACTGCACTCACCAGCAGTTCCCCGTAGTAGCCGAGCCCTCTGGAAAGCACCATTGCCGGAAGAAGCAGCGTGCTTCCAAAGACCGGCGGGAAAATTTTCAGGAACAGTGTCTCGCTGATTCCCATTCCTCCCGGAAGCGGCAGCATGTCAACCGATACGGAAATGACCGCCTGCAGCAGCACAATGGTGATAAAGGAAATGCCTGATAAATGGAAGGCGTGGTATACAAACCATGTTGCTGCAAATAAAGCAAACCTCTGTGCAAAGGTAATCGCAAGGACATTGACCAGCACCATTTTGTGGGTGCCAAGATACGCTGCCGTATTCTGGTAGACTTCCATGGAAGCTTCCAGTTTTTTCAGGCGGCTTTCTTTTCGTTTCATCAAATGCAGTTTTTCCACGATTTTCAGTCCCAAAACCAGAATTGTCCGCGCAAGCGCCGGATGAAAAACCAGAATAAGCATGGCTGTGACACAGAAGACATTCAGACCGATTCCCAGATAGAAAACCGGAAGGATTTCCGTCAGATACCGGTGCAGGAAGCCCTGTCCGAACAGAACAAGCCCAAGTCCCACCACGACCAGCACCGCTTTGTAGGTGATCGTGACGATCATCAGAATCACCGTTGATACCGGAAGAGATATTTTCTCCTTTTTCATATAGTAAAGCTGCATCGGCTGGCCGCCGCTTGCGGACGGTGTGATACAGCTGAAAAAGAATCCGACGGAAGAAAACAGAAAACATGTCCGCTTCTTCACCGGAATCTGGAAGGAATGCATCATGTACCAGATGATGATCGATTCTCCCCAGATAAAAAACACGACACAGAACAGTCCCGGCAACAGCCACCGCACATCTGCCCGCCGCATTGCTTCCATCATTGCGCCAAGGTCTTCGCCGTGGAAAACACCGTATATCGTCAACGCAAAAATCACAACGAGAAAAACGGTATTCACGATCATTTTTTTCTTACTCTGCACGGCGTTTCCACCTCCTTCGTTCCAATATCATGCCATACCATGTACCAAGATGCGTGCGTCCCGCGATCTGCCACGTCACTTCTGCCAGAAGCGCTCCGCCAATCACATCTGCAATCACATGCTGCTTTGTTGTCAGCGTAGAGACAAACACGGCAAGTGCCGCCCAGAAAGAGAACCGCTGATACCAGCGCGGAATCTCCCGTCTGCTGCGGACTGCGATATAGCAGAACCAGCTGTTCAGGCAGTGAATCGATGGGAACAAATTGTCCGCCGCATCCATCTGGTAGAGCAAGGCAAGCATCTGATTCCAGAATCCCTGTTCCGGGATCGACGGCCTTACGTTCGTTGTCGGCAGCAGCAGATAAAATGCCATACAGACAAGCCGCGCCAGAACATCTGCTGCAAAGAACCGCCAGACAAATTCTTTCTCTCTGCTTGCGGCAATCAGATAATTTACAATCCAGACCAGATAACAGCCAAAATAAATCACGATCGTCCACGGGATCACCGGGATCTGCTGGTCCAGCACCGTTTCTATATTGTAATGTTTCCACGAACTGGTAAACGGCCGCGTTCCAAAATAAGCGATAAAATTCGCTGTCAGCGTCAGAATTAGCGGCAGGATACCATAGTATGGAAACTTTCTTCTCTCGTCTCTCTTCAAAATCCGTCCTCCCTTGTCTCAAACACGTATCAGTATACGCAAAAACATTCCCTGACACAACCCAGTTCCGCTCGTTTTCAGAAACCTTAATAAAATCTTCTGTTTTTCGGCAGGGAAAAAGAAAGATTTAGAAGATTCGCAGAGAAAAAAACGACCATATAGGGCTTCACGGGTGTTCCTATATGGTCGTTTTCTTTCAGCATCGTATTTTTGTCATAAACGAATTTTTTATTCAATCATCATGGCATCGCCGAAGGAGAAAAAGCGGTATTTTTCTCTTACAGCCTCTTCATAAGCTGCCATAATATGCTCTTTTCCAGCCAGTGCCGATACCAGCATCACCAGTGTGGACTCCGGCAGATGGAAATTGGTGATCAGTCCGTCGATCATCTTGAAGCAGTAACCCGGATAGATAAAGATCTCGGTCCAGCCGCTTCCGGCTTTTAAAATGCCGTCCTCGCCGGTTGCCGACTCCAGAGTACGGCAGCTCGTTGTTCCGACTGCGATCACACGGCCGCCTGCTGCTTTCGTATCGTTGATCAGTTTTGCCTGATCTTCTTCTACCACATAGAACTCAGAGTGCATGTGATGCTGGGTGACATCCTCCACTTTCACCGGACGGAAGGTGCCAAGGCCGACATGCAGGGTTACATGGGCGATCTTTACACCGGCATCCTGTACCTGCTGCAGAAGCTCTTTTGTAAAGTGCAGTCCTGCGGTCGGAGCGGCTGCGCTTCCCTCGTGTTTCGCGTATACCGTCTGGTAGCGGTTCTTGTCCTGCAGTTTGTGTGTGATATACGGCGGCAGCGGCATCTCGCCAAGCTGGTCGAGGATCTCCTCGAAAATGCCGTCGTAATGGAACTGGATCAGACGGTTTCCCTCATCGACAATATCTACAACCTCTCCGGTCAGAATGCCGTCGCCGAAGGAGATCACCGTGCCGACCTTACATTTTTTGCCCGGTTTTACGAGGGTCTCCCAGATATCATTTTCTCTTCTTTTTAACAGAAGGATTTCGATTGCTGCATCGGTGCCGACTTTCGAACCGTAGAGACGCGCCGGAATTACTTTGGTATCGTTGATCACAAGGCAGTCGCCCGGTTTTAAGTATTTCAGAATATCACGGAAATGGCCATGCTCATATTCACCGGTTTCTTTATTCAGATGCATCAGGCGGGAGGCGCTGCGATCTTCGAGCGGATCCTGCGCAATCAGTTCTTTTGGCAGATCATAGTAAAAATCTGAAGTTTTCATTGGTTTCCTCCATTCTATTGCAAATCGGCACAAAAGGCCGATGTCAGGTAAAATACTGTGCTGCGCCCGTTCTTTCGGGCTCAACGAACCTTATTATACCATTGCATCCGCCTTCTGACAAGAAATTTAAAAACTCATTTCCTGGATTTTCACTTATTCAATAACCGCCATGCTTCCTACGCGGTCGCCGCTTCTGCTTTTCATTACGACAATCTTTCTCTCAATTCGCTCTTTCAGTTCCGGCACATGGGAGATAATTCCAACCATACAGTTTCCACCGGCCAGTCCCTCCAGTGCTTTCACAGCCTGATTCAGGGATTCCTCGTCAAGAGAGCCAAACCCTTCGTCCACAAACATCGCATCGAGCTGGATTCCGCCTGCGTGCGACTGAATCTCATCGGAAAGGCCAAGGGCCAGAGAGAGGGAGGCCTGAAATGATTCGCCGCCGGAGAGGGTACGCACGCTGCGCTCCGTTCCATTATAATGATCAATGACATTCAGATCCAGACCAGTTTTGACCTTCAGATTTTTTCCAGAGGCTTCCTGACGCTTCAATTCATACTGACCATCACTCATCGTCATGAAACGCAGGTTGGCTTTTCGCAGAATCTGGTCGAAATACGTCATTTGAACGTACGTTTCCAGTTCGATTTTCAATTTCTGACTCATGCCGCCGCACGCCGTATCCGAAAGCGCCCGCACCCATTTGTATTCTTCCTCCAATGCCTGCATCTGGTTCTGCTGATTCTGTACATTTTCGTACGTCTTACGGTTTGTATTTGCCGCATGATACTGTTCGTTGTATTTCTGTTCCAGCTGCTGTTTCTGTTCTGTCAGCTCCGCTATTTTTTCCTGCAGCTCTGTTTCGGAAGGAAGTGTCCGATCTGTCTCCTCATTTTCTTCCAGAGAGCGGATCGTCTCTAGTGCCGCGCGCACTTCGGTAAGCCGTTCTTTCACTGTTTCATATGCTTCTTTTGCTTTCTTCTGCGCCTGTTCCAGCTGCTCTTTTTTTGCACTCCATACGGAAATATTTGTTCGGAGCTGTGTTTCGTCTTTTCCTTCCAGCTTTTCTTTTTTTTCTCCGATCTTTTCCAGCAGCGCTTTTTCCGCCTCTTTTCCTTTCGCCTCCAGCAGTTCCTTCGCATGGATTGCTTTTTCCCGCTGCTCTGCCCGCTCAGTTTCTGCTGGAATCATCTGTTTCAGAGCTTTCCATTCGCTCTGTCTTTCCAGCATTCGTTCCTTATAGAGAATGATTCTGTTCTTTTTCTCTTCCAGACGCTTTTCACAGTAAGCTGCTGCCACAGCAGCTGGCTGTTCTTCCATGTCCACTTCCTCACAGATCGCTTTTTGTGCGTCTTCCATTTTCTGTTTCAGCTGATCCAGAAGTGTCTGCTTTTCTCCGCCCAGCCGTCCAAGCTCTGCCTGTTTTTCTGCCATCACCTGTTTCAGTTTTTCCCGCTGCTTCTGTTCCTGTTGCTGACGTTTCTCATATGCCGCATATTCTTCCCGTCGTGTTTTCTGACGCTTTTCTTCTGCCGCAAGCTGCTTTTCTGTTTCATCCGCAGCCTGTGCAAACTGCTCTTCCGAAAGCTGTGTCAGACGTTCCTGCTCTTTTTTGCATTCCTGATCTGCTGTTTCTGCCGGAGCAGCGGTTCCCCGGGCAATCCGCTGCGTCAGCTCTTCCCTTGCCGTTTCAGCCTGTCTTTTACAGTTTCCTGCCGCTTCGCTTAATGCCGCAGTCACTTCGTTCTGCTTCTGCAGTTTTTCTTTTTGCTGATCCAGTGTTTCTTTATCCGGCACATGTTCCGCCTTTCTCGCCAGCACTGGATGATGCACGGATCCGCAGACCGGACATGGGATTCCCTCTGTCAGATTTTCTGCCAGGATTCCCGCCTGCGCATCCAGAAACAGCTGTTCCAGTTCCTGACACGTTTCCCGCACATCATTTCTGATTTCCAGACTTTTTCGATACGCTTCCTGCTTTTCTTTCCATTCCTTCTGCGCTGCCGTCCATTTTCGCAGTAGCTGCGAAAATTCGGTCCGCGCCCGGCGATATTCTTCCTCCGCAAATGCAGCATCCTGTCTTTCTTTCAGAAATACCGTCGTTGCTTCCATCCGGGATGCCAGCTCGGTGTCCTGCTGTGTCAGGCCTTCCAGTTCTGCTGCCAGAAGCCCCGTCTTCTTCTCGGACTCCTGAACTTTTTCGCGGCATCCCCGGATTGCCATAATCTGCTCCTGCGCCCGCGTTTCATTCTGCTGTACCCTCGCCAAAACCGCATCCACGCCGGAAAGATCTTCTTCCCGTTTTCTTTTCTCAAGCAGCTGCGCTTTCGCCTGTTCCTGCTCTGCTTTCAGTCTGTCCTTCTCTTCCGCTGCCGTCTGCAGTTCTTTCTGCTTTTCCAAAAGCTCTGCCTGTTCCTGCTTCATCTTCTTCAGCAGTTCCAGGCTTTCCTGTTCTGCGCGGATCTGCTCCTCCAGTTCTTTGCAGATGGAAGCCTCCCGTTCTGCCCGTTCGCTTTTCTGCTGTTTTTCCGCTTCCTCTGGAACCAGTCCCGCCAGTTTCTTTTCCTTCTGTGCTTTTTCCTCCCGCCGCTTCTGGCTCTCTTTTACCTTGCCGAGCAGCTGGGTTTTCTGCTCCATCTCTGTTTCCACCGCTTTCCGCTCCTGCTCAAGATCCGAAAGTCTTTTCTGATCCATCTCGATGCAACGTGCCAGCAGTTCCATCCCCCGCATCACCTGACCGTCGAAATTTGCCTTTTTCAACTGCGCAAATTCCTCTTTGAACACCGCATCCTCCGGGCAGACGATATTGTCGAGATACTGGAGAATACTCCTCCGCTTTTCACTATACGTATTGCTTCGCTCTTTCGCGGCATCCCGCAGACGATTCTGCAGCTCCTGATAAATTTCCGTATGAAACATTTTCCGGAAAATTTCACTTCGATCTGCCGTTTCTGCCAGGAGAAGTTTCTGGAAATCCCCCTGCGCGATCATGGCAATCTGTCGAAACTGCTTCTGATCCAGTCCGAGAAGTTCCGTTACAGCTTTTGTCACTTCCGTACTTTTCGTCACCGGCTGTCTCCCATCCGGAAAAATCAGTTCTGCATTTGCTCTTTCTCTCGTCATTCCCTGACCGCGCTCCTTCGGCCGATCATACTCCGGATTCCGCTTTACCATATAATCTTTTCCCTGATGCGCAAAGGTAAGCTCCACAAAAGTGCGCACTTCCGGCGCGGCATACTTGCTGCGGAACATCTCCCCCGTCCGGATTTCACCGCTTGCCTCGCCGTAGAGCGCAAAGGTAATCGCATCAAAAATTGTTGTTTTTCCTGCACCGGTATCACCTGTAATCAGATACAGGCCGCCGCTGCCCAGTTTTGTAAAATCCAGTTCTGTCCGGTCCGCATATGGTCCGAATGCACTGATAATCAATTTCTTTGGCTTCATCTTTTTATCCCCCTAAGCAATGCTTTCACAAATGCTTTCTGCTGTTCCGTCATGCTCTGGTTATTCTGCAGTTCATAAAATTCCTGAAACAGCTCCAGTTCCGATTTTTCCTCGATACGTTCCGCCGCCGTTACCTCCGCATTGGAACGCGTTCTTTTATTGTCATATTCCAAACGCATCAAATTGGGATAAATCGTCCGAAGCTTCGCCATGCCGTCCGGAACATCCTCCTCATCCGTCAGGGTTACCATCAGATAATCCGTACGGTCGCTGTTTTCATAGAACGTTTTTGCTGTCACTTCCAGATACGTTCCACGGATTTTTCGAAGATCGTGGAGCGGTTTCAATGGAATCGTGCGAAGTTCGACGGTTCCTTTTTCTTTCAGCTCTACAATGGTAATCGACTTCTCCTGTCCAGCCTCGGAAAACGAATATTTGAGTGGTGAACCACAGTAGCGCACGGTCTCGCGGCCAACCTTCTGCGGACTATGGATATGGCCGAGCGCCACGTAATCAAACGCATCAAAAAGCTCCACCGGAATCTGATCCACATCACCTACCTGCAGTTCCTCTGCCTCGCACCGCAGCGCGCCTGTCACAAACTGATGCGCTAAAAGGATATTCCGCTCTCCTGGATCTATTTGGGTCTGCTCCAGTGCCGCCCTCACGCCATCTGCCGTGGACTGAATCTCCTCCGCGCGTTCCGGCAGGGCATGGCGTACGGTTGACGGGCGCAGAAACGGAAGAAGATGAATCCACACCGTTCCATATGCATCCTGTAACGCGAACTTTTCTATTCTTCCATCATATACCTTCGACAAATAGATTCCGCTCTTCCCCATCAGATTCGACCCAAATGCCAGCCGCTCCGCCGAGTCATGATTGCCGCTGATGATAAAAACCGGAACTTCCTGCTCCGAAAGGCTGGTTAAAAAGGCATCCAACACCTGCACTGCCTCCGCCGTTGGAATCGTCCGGTCATATACATCTCCGGAAATCAGAACTCCATCCGGTTTTTCCCGCATAACCGCCTGCAGGATCTGTGTCAACATATATTTCTGGTCCTCGATCATGGAAAACTCATGCACGCGTTTTCCAATGTGAAGATCCGATAAATGAAACAACTTCACAAAAACTATCCCCTTTCTGCAGCAAAAACTCTGTTTTTCCTATGTTCTCTGCTCATTATACTATACCCAACCAGAAAAAGAAATCATCCGCCAGGAAAACGAAAAAAAGACTCCTGTTCACACAGGAGCCTCCAACCATAGCGAGAGGGGGATTCGAACCCTCGACACCGCGGGTATGAACCGCGTGCTCTAGCCAACTGAGCTATCTCGCCATATGTAATTTTTGATAAATATGGGACCTATAGGGCTCGAACCTATGACCCTCTGCTTGTAAGGCAGATGCTCTCCCAGCTGAGCTAAGATCCCATATCCTGTTTTTCATCAGCGCTTATGTCCCGCTGACATTTATAGATTTTAGCACTGTTCTTTTAATTTGTCAACGGTAATTTTTAAAATTTTTCAAATTTTTTCTTTTATTCCTACAATAGCGTCGATTATGGTACGAACATGCCCAATTCAGGAAAAAGGCTGCCTGCTTTCTCAGCAGACAGCCTTCTTCTCATCCATGTCAAACTTCCACGATCTCCCGCACACACAGATCATCTACCGTCGTATGTAAGATCTCGGCAAGTGCAAACAGATTTTCAATGTTCGGCATCTTTTTTCCTTTCTCCCAGTTCCAGACACTCTGAACCCCGGCGAGCCCCATCTTCTTCTGAATGTCCGGTCGGTTCATCCCCAATCTTTCACGCCGGCTACGGATATTTTCGCCCGTTTTCTTCATGTTCAAGTTTGCATAGATCTGTTCCGATTCTTTCATATCTTTGCCCTCCCTAATTTCTTTTCTTATACCCATATTTTACACTCCGGGTTAAAATCATAAAAGGTCAGGACAGAAAAAATTTTCGTTCAGGTTAGCCCCCCTTCTTTTTTCCTTTTACCCCTTTTTATATACTGTTTCAGGTACTTTTTTATCATTTTAGATTATATGTGTTTTTGTTCTCCCTAACTTTTGTTTTCTTTTCTGGACACATATTTTTTCGGGTTAAATTTTTAAAAATGTCACTTACTTCCGTAAATCGTCCCGAGTTCATACCCTCTTTTTCTGTCAAGGTCGAGGCTCTTCAGTAAAAAGAGCGTATCATGTTCATCGCAGTCCGTCTGGCTTTCCCGGAAGAAGGACAGATTTTCCTCTATACGTTCATCCAGATTGCTGATGCTCTTTCGCAGTTCCTGATAGAGACTTTTGGTAACCATTTCTTTGTAATGGCCCGGCACCTGGTTCAGCACCCACTCGTGGAGATGGATCATGTTGTGCAGTACAAGTTTTTCGTCTTCCAGCCCTTCCGGTGTTATGACAAAGCATCCTGTGCCAGGGTAAAACTGAGCCTTGCTGCTTCCTTTCTTTTTACAAAGTTTCAGTTTGAACAGATCATATGAAAAATAAGTCAGCTCATCCGGCAGCGGAATCGTCTCCGGTTCCCAGGTTCCGTCCTCACGCTGTGCTTCCGCTGCGACGAATGGCCCGCAGATGCTTTCCCGTTCCATCCGCATATCGTCAAAGAACTCCTCAAACTCACCCATCCGCATGGAAATCGTTATTCTGTCCCGGATTTCCTGATCCACTTTTTCCGGGCTGCCTGTTTTCACCGGACGTGTCTTGTACAACTGGTCAAGTCTGACTCCATAAAGCCGTGCCAGATTCAACGCATTATCAATGCTTGGAAGTTTCGGATGTGTTTTGCTCTCCCAACTGCATACCGTCTGCTCTGCCGAAAGTCCAATCGCGTCTCTCACCTGTTTTAACTTCAGGTTATTCTCAATTCTAAGTTTTTTCAGATTTTTTGCTGTTTCTATGGAATCAATCCCAACATTATTATAAGCATCCATCTAAAATTCTCCTCGTTATTCTCCAAATTATTTCTAAAAAATGTATCCTCGTTACTGTTCATTCAGCAGTGAACCGTAACTGTCCCCCGACAGTTGAATCCTTTTTCTCATCCTGGGCTTGCATTTTTTCTCTGGAAAGTGTAATATCATAGATGTAACTAAAAGGAAACTGAGTGGCTTCTGCCTACGCAAAGCAACTACTACCCTAAGCTACAACCCCCCAAAAAGCTCAGGTCCAGAGTTAACCTTACTTTCATAACTCTGGTTCCCCTGAGCTTTTTCTTTTATCAGATCTCCGCCAGAAAAAATTCCTTATTTCCCGCGTGCTTCATCCATCTTCTTCAGAATACTCTTTGCAAGATTCATCGTCTGCCCACCGCACATTTTACCGAAGAGTTTTCCGCAGGCTTCCACGGCCTCCGCCTCTTCCTTCACGCAGTCCGCATAGATTCTTTTTGCGATCACCGGGGCAATCAGCTTCCATTCTGCCGTTCCAAACTCCTCTGGCAGAATACCTTCATCGCGCATTTTATACAGCTCTTTTTCCACGCGCTCCCGCGTCACCATCCGCTCAACAGTTGCAAACGCCATCTTTTTCGCCGCTTCCTGCTCCGATGTGATCGGTGCTTTCTGTGCTTTCATCTCTGAAAATTTTTCATTCACAATCTTCAGCACAAACGGCGCTCTCGAGTCCGGATTATTCAGTTTCGACATATTCTTGACGATAATGCCTTCCTCGCAGTCCCCATCCGTATACTTCGTAATCCGCATGAAACTCCGACAGTGATCCCAGTCCACGAAAGGTCCGTCATACAGCACATGTATATACGGAACTCCTACCTCAGCCGCCAGCGCCTTTACCTGCTTCTGCGGCAGATAACCGTCCGCTTTCAGATCGTAGACATCGTACATGATCCAGATATTCAGATATTTCTCCGGATACGGTACACGATGACGCGTCATCCATTCCCCAAAAAATACATAATCGGGATACTTCTGAAACTTCTCCGCGTCCAGTGTATCCACATAGTCGAGAAATTTTGATGTCGCGTCGACATCCTTTGTCCTCACGATCTGCTGCTTTCTGGAGAACGCCGCAAGCTTTCCTGTTTCCGGGTCATACCGTACGCTGGCATTGCTTCCATCGATTTTAATCTGAATCACAATGTGATCCCCGGGCTCGAAAGCCCAGGTGTTCTTGTTTTTGTGCATCTCATTTTCCTGCACGATTCGCTTGATATCCATAAATTTCTTCTGCTCCATAAAATAATACCCCTTTCCTTTCTAATTCTCATGGGTACACTCATAGATCGTACCCAGCTCATAACCCATTCTGCGGTCGAGATCCAGGCTCTTCAGGTAGAAGAGCGTATCATGCTCGTTGCAGTCCGATGCACTGATTCGGAAGAAGAAAAGATTGTCCATGATCTTCTCATCCAGATCCGCAATCTCATCCTTCAGTTTCTGATAAAGGCAGACAGTAACGAGTTCCTTGTACCGGGATGGCAGGCGCATAATTAATCTCTCCCACTCGATGAGATACCTGGCCGTTCTCATCTCTTTCACCATGTAAAATTCTATCATACCTCATCTGCCCAGTCATTCGTCCCGCAGTATAACTGCCGCGTTCTCTTTTACGCAAAACCGGGATGGTATCCTGCAGATGAAGCAGAATACCATCCCGGTTTTCCTCTATTGACAAATATACATGCTCAAGTTTCTTCAAACAGTTCTTTTATTCCTTTAGCAAATAATCATTGTTTAATACTTTCATAGATAACGGTCCTTCCACAATTCTGGAATACACTGGTTCCAATGGGCGTATTACAATTCCTTCTTTATTCATACCAGATGTATACTTTCCCTTTGCTCTTTCTAAAAGTTCTTCGATACTATCATACTCAAACAAATCTCTTTCTTCTTCCACCGGAACCATTTTTAGGTTCAGAATTCCGCACAGTTCTTTCATCTTCGCAAGAGACAGTCTTCTGTGTGGTTTCAGATCTATCATGGTAAATACATACCATTCCGGTTTTTTCAGCTTTAATCTGTTCTTTTGAATACCAGCACCGCAGAATTCACCCTGAATTGCGAGATCTGACAGATTATTCTCCTTTATTCTATCGGGTATCCCATTTTCATGTGCATATTTCCACATCGCACATTTTCCGTCATCTGCATATTCAAAATTTCTTCCGCATACACCAAAATGATCGTCTTTCCGATACATCGTAACACTGGTTCCGTCCATCTTTGTACTGATGTAATATCCATTTATCTTTTTAAATTCGTCGATCAATTCTGGATAAGACTGTACTCTCAGCTCATCTGTTTTTGGAATTCCGTCTGGAAACTCCCCTATAATCGTACCACTGCTGGTGACTCTTTCCTCTACTTCCCACTTTCTGATTCCAAGCAGCTCTGTAACCTCATCACTAATCTTATACGTTCCTTCCGGCAATATAGATAAAGGCTGAACCAGGCCCTGAGAAATCTGGCCTCTAAATTTCATAGTTCTCAGCCGAAAACCTTCTCCCAGAAGTTCGTTCTTCTCATAGCTGCTGCTTCGCAGAAATTCAAACTGCTCACAAATCGGAAGAAACGAATCTGCTTCCATATATACACAGCAATCTCCAACCCGAAACTGTCCCTTATTCGCAACACACTTCCATCCCAGGACATGCACACACTCTATTCTGTCTGCTCCTTCAATTGGAGTTATGTGATGTACATACTGCACAGATGCCAATTTTCGCTTTCCCATTTGCATATTCCGCTTCAAACTGAGCAAAGCTCAGCAGGTTGATTAATTACTATTGGTTATTCTGCGATCCCTGCCAGGAAATTCAAGGCGATATGCCTTAGATGTCATTCGACTTAAGCAGGCATCTGCGTAGGTGGAATCCCCAAAAAGCTGATACCATCCGGATACTGGAATCTGTGAGATAATAATAGTTGCCTTGCGGCAGTCTCTGGACTCGATGATTTCAAATAAATCGCGGCATTTCTCGATGTCCAGATCCATTAAGCCGAAATCATCTATCACCATGAGATCATAAGCTGCCATTTCATTCGAATACTC
>NZ_QUGQ01000019.1:0-3797 GCF_003479155.1 Blautia sp. AF19-1 | reverse complement strand
CACCATGAGATCATAAGCTGCCATTTCATTCGAATACTCAAAGTAAGTACCTTCCTGCCTGGCATGATCTGATTCCTTTAAGAGTGTGTTCGCACGTATGTATTTAACAGTACGGTTCTGATGCATTGCTGTGATACATAAGGCGCAGGCGATGTGCGTTTTCCCAGCACCGGCCCCTCCGGTCATCAGCAGGTTATTCGGCTCATCGATCCAATCACACTTGGCCAGAAGTTCTATGACGTGTGTATTCAGCTGACGTTCTGGATCATAGATTGAACTGTCAAGATCAGCTGCAGGATATTTCAGGGTCGCTTTCTTCATGAGACGTTTAAACTTTTTACTCTCACGCTGATCCCACTCCTGATTTACAATAGCAGCAAAGCGGACTTCAAATGGTTCGAGACCTGTGTTTGGTTCCAAAAGCTGCTTTTCAAATGCTTCAGCCATACCGGACATGCGAAGTTTATACAGCCGATCCATGAGTATGTTCTGTTCCTTTGTGAGTTTATCGTTATAAAGATAGTCTTTTAATCTGTATGCCATAGTACGTCACCCTTACTTATAGTAGTCCTTTCCTCTGATATTTTCATGATTGGGCAGTGTTCCTGGTGAATGCTCGGGGAGTTCCTTCACATCCATCTTTTTCAGCATCTGCTTGAAGGTAAAATACTTACAGGAATTGATCTCTATACATTTACGGGCAACTTCTTCAGCAGCACCTTTCGGGATTGTTTTTACTTTATGCAGGATACCTGCACAGGCATTATAGGACTGCTCTTCATGTTTTGATGATTTAAGGAGTCTGTCAATCAGTTCTGACATCGCAGGACCAATGGCAGAAGCCCAGCGGCGGTAATAATTACCATCCTTTGAATTGACTTCTTTGTAATAAAGGTGTTCTGGCGGCATATGTTCATCTACCGTGATATACAGCGGAAACTCTCTATAAGACCGCTTATGTGTACAGATCAGCCGATTATACTGATCACAGATCCTGATCTCTGAAGCGGTTGCCTTCAGGATTGCAGGCTTGCCACAGTAAGAGTACAATACGGAGTAGTAGTGGCCGTCATACTCGATGTGGTAGTTGTTGGGAACTTTTAGGACCGCTTTATAGTCGCAAGCCGTGTAACATCCGCCTGGCAGTGGTTTCATACATGGTTTGTCATACTTTTCGAAAGCATCCTGTCTTGAGAAGTCCTTGCCTTGAAAAGATCGTTTATTGAGGACTGCTACTATTTTTTTGATTTCAGCATTTAGGTCTTCAAATGATACATATATCTTTTCTTTCAGTTTCTCAACCAGGTGTATTTCAAGATAACGTACATGATTTTCAACTGTAGGCTTGCCTTTCGGCTTTCTAGCGGGTGGTGGAAGAACTATAGTTTCATAGAAATCTTCCAGATCTGCAAAGGTAGACTGCAGGATAAGTTCATCCTTTGTGTGCTTGGTTACAGCAGTTCGCAGGTTATCGGGCACAAAGTATTTCGTAACAGCACCATAAAATGAAACAGCATGGGCACAGCCTTCTATAAAACATGGGAGCTTCTCATTTGGAAAAGCTTCTGCATAGATCAGACTGCTGACTCCAAGAGTGGTCGCAAAGATATGGACTTTTTTGATCTCGCCCGTTTCGGTATCTGTTAACAGTTCCGGCTGATCACCGACCCAGTCGATATACATCTTTTCACCCGGGATTCGGTTTACGGCCATGGATACCTTCTGGCCACCATAGTTTTCTGCTATGAATCGGTTGAAGTATTCGTAAAACTGTGACTTCTCATAACCATCAGGATTCTTTTCTTTATAATCCAGCCAACAGAACGAAATGTTCATGCGGCTCCCTGGTGCATGAATTCTGTCATAGTAATACTGGAAATCTGGAAGTGGGACATCTTTCCTCCGTAGATTTTTCTGCGGATAGAAAAGGTTCTCAACTTCCTTAGGTGCCATCATTCGGAGTTCCTCGATTGGGATTCCGTTGGCATGGTATCGGCTCATGATCAGATTTAATGTACCTGAGCCAATCTTGTAACGGTCCATAACGGACCTGGTCTGGCATCCATTCAAACGCATCTGGATGGAGCCGATAATCGTGTTGTAGTCTTGCATAGTTATGCCTCCTTTCGCAATCATTTGATGACTACGAAAGAACTATAACACGTTGAAAACTTATTGATCAGCTGAAGCGGAAACGCGTTCAGTTACATCCGGAAAGACTGATCAGCTCTTAGCGGAATGCGTGGTCAGATGAGCCGGAATTTGCACTGCTACTGAAAGGGGGTTTTCTTAGCACTTTTTTATCGTTTTAGATTTATGCACGCTAGGATAAGTTATCTTTATATTCTTTCTTACGCATATTTGTTTCTGGTTTTTCATCCTCTCTCTCACCCGGTTTGTGGTCGAAATCGCTTTCCAGGACACAAACGGTCCATCGTAAAAGACCGGCACATAGGTCAGTCCCAGCTCCGTTACCATCTCTTTGACCTGATCCTGCGGCAAATATTTTCCGGTCTCTTTTTCCATCACGTCAAAAAGGAATACCCTATGAAAATACAGGAAATGAAACAACAGCTGCAGACCCCCGCATACGATTTTCTGCGAACCAATCCGCATATGGGAAAGAATATCATTCTGCTCGGCTTGGGCGGCTCTTATGCATACGGCACAAACACAGAAAACTCTGATCTGGATGTGCGCGGGGCTGTGCCGTAAACAGCAAACGCGAAATCCTGACCGGAGCTGATTTTGAGCAGGTCTGCCATGTAGAAACCGATACGACCATTTATTCCTTCCGAAAGCTGATCCAACTGCTTAGTAACTGCAACCCAAACACCATCGAAATCCTTGGTCTGGAACCGGAACAATATTTTTATATTTCCCCCATCGGACAGGAACTACTGGATCACAAATCCCTGTTTCTGTCCCAAAAAGCGATCCAGTCCTTCGGCGGATACGCCAACAGCCAGCTGCGCAGACTGGACAACAAGTCCGCACGCCTCACCGGACAGGCACAGCGGGAACAGCATATTCTGAACAGTATCCAGAATGCTTCTTATGATTTTAAAGAGCGGTATTTTTCCTATACCGAAGACAATATCCATCTTTACCTCGATTCGTCACCGCGGGATGATATGGAAGCCGAAATCTACATGGATCTTTCTCTGAAGCATTATCCGCTCCGCGACTACCGCTCCATGTGGAATGAGATGAACAGCATCGTCAGAGACTATGACAAACTGGGAAAACGAAATAAACACGCCATCGAGCACGCCAAGCTTTCCAAACACATGATGCACCTCGTCAGACTTTACCTGATGGCATTTGATATTCTCGAAAAGGAGAAATCCACACGTACCGCAAACAGGATCTTCCATTTCTGATGGAAATCCGCAACGGAAAATTTCTCGATGAAAACCAGCAGCCAACCGAAGAATTTTCCGAATTCCTGGACGAACTCTAGAAACGGCTGAATTACGCAAAAGAAAACACCGATCTGCCGGAGATTCCGGATGAAAAACAGATCGATGATTTCGTGGCCAGTGTGCATGAACGGATTGTGCGGGGAGAGGTGTGACCGGGCCGGGGGCTTTGCCCCCCGGAACCCGGGAAGCCGGTCTAAATTTTTTCCTTATCCTGACGTTCTTGTGTCAAAAAACCAGAAAATTCTTCTTGTAAAGACACTTTGGCGATTGTTGAACGATTGGAATATTTCTTAAATACACTTTCAAACCAATTTTTAAAGTAAGCGTCCAATAAGAGGGTGTATCGAAATTTCTGGCTGTTGCATGTAAACT